>NZ_JBBKZV010000008.1:0-225333 GCF_037889915.1 Variovorax humicola
GGGAAGATCAGCGACGCGGCGGTCGCGTAGATGAAGAAGTCGTAGTACTCCAGCGCCGAGCCGATCCACCCGCTGGCGGTGGCCTTCTTGGTCTGGTGCCTGGCGTGAGGCGTATTGTCCGGGGTCGTCATTGGTTGTCTCCTGGTTGATAACGGGGGGTGGGTTATTGCTGCTGGGCTTGTGACGCCATGCGTGCAGGCGCGTTGCTCGCGCCGTAGGCGTCGTAGCCATCGATGCGCTGCACCACCTCGAAGAACAGCCCGTTCTCGAAGCTCTCTGTGTAGATGTGCAAATAGCTGCCCGTGGCCGAGCGGTCGTACAGCACGCCGGCCTGGCGCATGCTCGCGAGCAGCGTGCCGTCGATGTCCATGCGCGTGGGCAAGTCGTCGTAGTAGTTGTCGGAGATCGGCACGAAGCGCAGGCCGTTGGCGCGCAGTCTCGCCACCGTGTCGAAGATGTCATCGCAATCGAGCGCGATGTGATGCACCGCGCCGCCGCCGGTGCGGCTCACCGTCTGCGCGGTGCGGGTGCGCTGGCTCATCGACACGTTGAGAACCAGGCGCACGCTGCGGTCCGCATTGGCCACGCCGCGGCTGCGGATGAGGCCGAAGGGGTCGGCCAGCTCCAGGCTCTCGCCGGTTTCCAGGCCGAGCACTGCGCGCGAGAACAGCACCCAGGTGTCGAGCTGGTCGAGTTGCAGGCCCAGCGCCACATGGTCGATGCGC
Source organism: Variovorax humicola (assembly GCF_037889915.1). Classification (NCBI taxonomy): domain Bacteria; kingdom Pseudomonadati; phylum Pseudomonadota; class Betaproteobacteria; order Burkholderiales; family Comamonadaceae; genus Variovorax; species Variovorax humicola. Next base: position 726 of record NZ_JBBKZV010000008.1, read on the forward strand.
TTGAGGCCGGCGCCGGGCACGCTGGAGGTGTCATCGAGGATGAAGTCGGCTTCGTACAAGCCGGTATTGCCGAGCGCCGACGACACGAAGTGAACCAGGTTGCCGCCCGGTGCGATCATCGCGGGCACATGCAACTCGTTCGGCCCGACCGGGCTGTCATGGCGCTGCGAGAGCATCGCGGTGGCGCGCTCCACGGCCGCCGACGGGTCGGCCGTGCGCAGGCCGAGCGCACAGACCGACGTGCCATGCAGGTCGAACCGGCCGCGCGCAAACGATGCGGGCTGCGCATTGACGATCATGTAGATGTCGCCCTGCCGATAGAGCACCACGGCCTTCGAGCGATGGCGTCCTACGCGACGAAAGCCCAACTGCTCCAGCATCGTGCCCAGCGACACGGCCGAGGCTTCGTCGGCGGCGAATTCGAGGAACGAATAGCCCGAGAGCTGCGGCGCCGCCGGCGGGTTGAACAGCTCGACGCGGGCCAGTGCACGTTGCGCCTTCTCGTCGGCCTTCGATGCCTTCGCGAGCCGGTCGCGCGTCTGGCTTTCAAGGTACAGCAACGAACGCATCGCATCGACCGCGGTGCGCTTGGTCGGTGTTTCGCGGAACACGTCGTTGAAGATCTCCAGCGACAGCGGCCCGGTGTAGCCGGCCCGCAGGGTCTTCTCGAGGAAAGTGACCATGTCGAACTCACCCTGTCCCGGGAAGGAGCGGTGATGGCGCGCCCACTGCAGCACGTCCATCGCCATCAGCGGCGCGTCGGCCATCTGCAGGAAGAAGATCTTGTCGCCGGGAATGTCGACGATGCCGGCCGGATCGTCCTTCAGCGAATAGGTGTGGAAGCTGTCCAGGATCAGGCCGAGGTTCGGATGATTGGCCTGGCGCACGATGTCCCAGGCCTGGCCGTAGAGCGAGGTGGCCTTGCCCCACGCCAGCGCCTCGAAGCCGATGCGCAGGTTGCGCTGCTTCGCGCGCTCAGCCAGCTCGTGCAGTTGTTCGGCGGCCAGCGCCGGATCGTTGATGACCAGAGGCGAGGTGTTGGAGCAGCACAGCACCAGTTCCGCGCCCATCGCCTGCATCACGTCGAACTTGCGCTCGGCGCGTTCCAGGTTGCGCTGGTGCTGCGCCGGGGGCATGCCCTCGAAGTCGCGGAAGGGCTGGTACAGGTCGATGCCCAGGCCCAGGTCTTCGGTGATCTTGCGCAGGTCGGCTGCGGTGCCGTTGAAGTTGATGAAGTCGTTCTCGAACAACTCGATGCCGTCGAAGCCCGCTGCCGCGATGGCTTCGAGCTTCTGGCGCAGCGTGCCGCTGAGGGATACGGTGGCGACGGATCTGCGCATATCAGTACCCGCGTCCAGCGAATGCAATGACGAAGCCGCGGTCGAGCGCACTGGCTGCCACCGTGACGGGTGCCAGGCGATTTGTCTCTTGTGTGTTCATGGGAGCGACTGTGAAACCAGTCAGGTTTGCTCACAATCTCTCTGAACCCCTCACTGATCGATCATCGATCGCTTTCGATCATTATTCGCGCCAAACGGGGGTTAGCCCCTACCGAAGCACCTCTAGGATCCCAGTCCCACGAACACGTCTTGCACGTCGTCGTTCGCATCGATCGCGGCCAGGAAAGTTTCGACTTCTTCCAGGTGCTCGGCACTGAGGCTGGCCGGATCGATCGGATTCTTCGGCTTGTAGCCCAGCTTGGCAGTGAGAACGGTGAAACCCTGGCCAGGCAGTGCGCGGCTCACGATGTCGAGGTCGGCGTGCTCGGTGATGAACAGCGTGACGCCGGGGTCGCCGGCCGGCTCGAAGTCCTGCGCGCCCGCCTCGATGGCGGCCACCTCGGGGTCCGCGCCGGGCTGGGCGGGCTCGGCCTCGATCATGCCGACATGATCGAAATCCCAGGCCACGGAACCCGACGACCCGAGTTGGCCCTTGCGAAACAGCACCCGCATCTCGGGCGCGGTGCGGTTCACGTTGTCGGTCAGGCATTCGACCATCACCGGCACGCGGTGCGGCGCAAAGCCTTCGTAGATCACATGCTCGAAGTGCACCGAGTCGGCACCGGTGCCCGAGCCCTTCTTGATGGCCCGATCGATGGTGTCCTTGGGCATCGACACCTTCCGAGCCTGCTCCAGCACCAGCCGCAAACGAGAATTTCCCGCAGGGTCCGCGCCCGCGCGCGCGGCGACCATGATGTCCTTGGCCAGGCGGCTGAACAGCCGTCCCTTGGCATTGGCGGCAATTTCCTTGCCCTTTGCTTTCCACTGTGCGCCCATGTTGGGTTGCTCCTTGAAGGGGAACACACGATGACACCAGTCCTAGCGCTCGCCCACGCGTGACAACCCGTAGATCAACTCCCAGTTCTCACATGCATCGCCGCCGCCATTCCCTCGGCGAGCAGCCGAAGCGCTCGCGAAACGCCCGACTGAAATGCGCTGCATCGCTGAACCCGCGGTCGTAGGCGATCTCCGCCACCGCCCGCCCCGCCAGGCGTGGCTCCAGCAAGTCGCGGCTGCAGGCATCCAGCCGGCGCTCCCAGATGTACTGGGCCGCCGTCATCGGCTCGTTGCGAAAGAGCCGGTGGACATGGCCGACCGACATGCCGAGCGCGCTCGCCAGGCTGCCGATCGATAGGGACGGGTCGGCCAACAGATCGTCGATGAGTCGCTTGGCGCGCGCCAGTTGATAGGCGGTGAGCTGGCTCAGGCCCCGCGTGCGCGCTGCCGGTAGCGTCTGCAGACCGGCCACCAGGATGCTCTGCACGCCGTTGGCCACTGCACAGGCCGACGCAGGCTGCAGCGTGTCGATGTCCTCGCGCAGCGTGCGGATCATGCCCATCATCAAATGGCCCGCCCCTTCGCGGCCGGACACGGTCGTGGCAGTGAGTTTCTCGGTGTCGCGCAAGGCGCTGCGCAGTTGCTGGCCCGGCACCTTGAGCACGATCTGCTCGAAATCGCCATCGAAGACCAGTTCGTACGGACGCGTGGTGTCGTAGATGGCGAAGTCGCCGACTTGAAGCAGCGCATCGCGCCCGTCCTGCCGCACGACGCCGGTGCCGCGCGCCTGGAAAGCGGCGAGGAAATAGTCGTCCGACGAGCGCGCTATGTGCGAAGGCGTACGCATCACGTGCTGCGCTCCGGAGCTGACGACCGACACGTTCAGCCCCGGCAAGTCGTGCTGCACGATGCGGCCGTCGAAGGCCCCCCGCTCCTGTTGCCGTACCGGGTCGCAGCCCAGTTGCACGTAGACATTGCAGATCATGTCGGTCCAGTAGGCAAGCCGCTGCGAACGCGGGACCATGTCGGTGCTGAGCAAGTGGTTCATGGAACGACTCCGATGCTTCGATGCGGCACGCCGGGACAAGAACGCCGAGAGTCTGGGACAAGGCGATTCCGGGCCGCCAACTTACGCTTCAGGCAACGCGCATGCCACGGCGCTAACCCGCAGCGCCGCCGCCGCGGCGCCCTTCCACCAACTCTGGAGATCCCGATATGCCCAGCAAGACCCATCCCAAGCTTCGCGTTGCCGCCGTGCAGGCATCGCCCGTGTTCCTGGACATCGACGGCACCATCGCCAGGACCATCGACCTGATGGGCCAGGCGGCAGCGCAAGGCGTCAAGCTCATCGCCTTTCCGGAGACCTGGATCCCCGGCTATCCGTGGTGGATCTGGCTCGATTCGCCGGCCTGGGGCATGCAGTTCGTGCAGCGATACAACGACAACTCGCTCGTCCTCGGCTCGCCCGAATTCGATCGCCTGCGCGATGCCGCGCGCCGGCACAAGATCTGGCTCTCGACCGGCTTCAGCGAGAAGGCCGGCGGCAGCCTCTACATCGCGCAAGCGCTCATCGACGACCAGGGCGACGTCGTGCAGACGCGGCGCAAACTCAAGCCCACGCATGTGGAGCGCACCGTGTTCGGCGAAGGCGACGGCTCCGACCTGACGGTGTGCGAAACGCCGATCGGCAACATCGGCTCGCTGTGCTGCTGGGAGCACCTGCAGCCGCTGAGCAAATACGCGATGTACGCGCAGAACGAGCAGATCCACTGTGCCGCCTGGCCCAGCTTCTCGCTGTACCGCGGCGGCGCCTATGCGCTCGGCGCCGAGGTCAACAATGCCGCCAGCCAGATCTACGCCGCCGAGGGCCAATGCTTCGTGATTGCGCCGTGCGCAACGGTCTCCCCGGCGATGAGCGAGTTGCTCTGCACCGACCCCGGCAAGCAGCAGATGCTGCTCAGGGGCGGCGGCTTTGCACGCATCTACGGGCCGGACGGCTCACCGCTCGGCACCAACCTGCCGGAAGACCAGGAAGGCCTGGTCATCGCCGACATCGACCTCGGCATGATTTCGCTGGCCAAGGCGGCAGGCGATCCGAGCGGCCACTATTCGCGGCCGGACGTCACGCGCCTGCTGCTGAACAAGTCACGCCGGGAGCCGGTGGTGTTCCAGCGCGCTGCCGAGCCTGATCCAGGTGGCTTCGAGGCAATTCACCCCGAAGCGGTTCAGTAGTTCTGGACCGGGATCTGGCCCGCCTTGTTGGCCTTGGCGGTCGCGGCCCTGCGCGCCTTGCGCGCTGCGGCCTTGTCGGCCGACGAGACCTTCGGCTTGGCCTCCGGAATGGGATCGACGCCTTCCGCGGGCAGCGGGTTTTTCGACGCCTCGGCGCCTTCGACCCTGCGCTCGGCCTTGCCGGCGGCCTTTTCGCCCGATGAAACCTTCGGCTTCGCGGCGGGGATGGGGTTGATGCCCTCCGGCGGCAGCGGGTTCTTCGCCGCCTCCGCGCCTTCCTTCCTGCGCTCGGCCTTGGCGGCGGCCTTGTCGTCGGTGGTCTGCGCGTAGGCGCCCAAGGCCGCCAATTGACCGATGGCGATTGCAACTGACAAAACAAGCATTCTCATCTCGAACTCCTTGAAAAATAGGGCCACTAGGCCACGCTGCGCATGGCCCGACAACGGGACTGCCAGTTTGACGCGCCCTCCACTTCGGCGAGCCTGAACCACGCGGGAGATTGGCAACCATTCGTTACAGCCGCGAACGCTTGCGCAATCCATCCGCAATTCAGGCCGCCGTTGCCAGTCTGTCCGCTCGGGTCGCGCCTTCTTGCCCGTGCCGGATCATTGCGCAAGCCTGGCCCTCCCGGTTCCGGTGCCGTATCCGGCCGCCGCCATCAGCGTTCCGCCGCGCTGAATGCGCACTGCGCAGTACTTGAATTCCGGAATCTTGCCGAGGGGATCGAGCGCGGCGTTGGTCATCAGGTTTGCCGCAGCCTCGTAGTAGGCAAACGGGACGAACACCGCGCCCGGCGGCGTGCCGTCGTCACGGCGCAGGTGGATGGCCACCTCGCCGCGGCGCGAAGCGATGGTGATCACGTCGCCGGCTTCGAGGCCGAGCCGGGACAGGTCGGCCTGGCACATCGAGGCCGTGGCCATCGGCTCGAGCGCGTCCAGCACGGTGGCGCGGCGCGTCATGCTGCCGGTGTGCCAATGCTCGAGCTGGCGGCCGGTGATGAGAACGAAGGGGTAGTCGGCGTCAGGCCGCTCGTCGGCCGGAATGATGTCGGCCGGCACCAGCTTGACGCGCCCGGTCTCCGTCGGGAAATTCTCGATGAACACCGTCGGCTGCCCTGGATCGTCCTCGCTCAGGCAGGGATAGGTCACGCTCGATTCGCGTTGCAGCCGCTCCCAGGTGATGCCCTCGATCGCCGCATGCATGGCCTGGCGCATTTCGTCGTAGACCGCGGCAACGCCTGACTCGACGCCTTCGTAGTTCCAGTGCAGGCCCATGCGATGGGCGATCTCCTGGATGATCCAGAGGTCTGCCTTGGCCTGGCCCGGCGGGTCGAGCGCGCGCCTGCCGAGCTGCACCATGCGGTCGGTGTTGCTCACGGTGCCGGTCTTCTCGGGCCATGCGCTCGCCGGCAGCACCACGTCGGCGAGCCATGCCGTCTCGGTCATGAAGATGTCCTGCACCACCAGGTGTTCCAGGCTGGCCAGCGCGTGGCGCGCGTGGTTCAGGTCGGGGTCGCTCATCGCGGGGTTCTCGCCCATGATGTACATGCCGCGGATCTTGTGCGGATCGCTGTCGGGCGCGAGCGCCTTGTGCATGATCTCGACCACCGTGTAGCCGGGCTCCACGTCGAGCTGGGTGTCCCAGAAATTCTCGAACCACGCATGCGCGCCGGCGTTGTCGACGCGCTGGTAGTTGGGGAACATCATCGGAATGAGGCCCGCATCGCTCGCGCCCTGCACGTTGTTCTGGCCGCGCAGCGGATGCAGGCCCGAGCCCGGCTTGCCGATCTGGCCGGTGACGGTCACCAGCGCGATCAGGCAGCGCGCGTTGTCGGTGCCGTGGATATGCTGGCTGATGCCCATGCCCCACAGCACCATCGCGCCCTTCGCGGTGGCGAAGGCGCGCGCCACTTCGCGCAGCGTCTCGGCAGGAATGCCGCAGATCGGCGCCATCGCCTCGGGGCTGTAGCCTTTCACGTTGTCGCGCAGGGCCTCGAAGTTGCTCGCGCGGTCGCGCACGAAGGCCTCGTCGACCAGGCCTTCGTCGATCACCGCGTGGATCAGCGCGTTGAGCATGGCCACGTCGGTGTCGGCCTTGAACTGCAACGTGCGCCAGGCATGCCTGCCGAGGTCGGTGATGCGGGGGTCGGCCAGCACGATCTTCGCGCCGCGCTTGGCCGCGTTCTTCATCCACGTGGCCGCCACCGGATGGTTCGCGGTCGGGTTGGAGCCGATGACGAAGATCAGCTCGGCATTCGCGACGTCATTGACCTGGTTGCTCACCGCGCCCGAGCCCACGCCTTCGAGCAAGGCCGCCACGCTGGAGGCGTGGCACAGCCGCGTGCAGTGGTCGACGTTGTTGCTGCCGAAGCCGGTGCGCACCAGCTTCTGGAACAGGTAGGCCTCTTCGTTGCTGCCCTTGGCGGAGCCGAAACCGGCCAGTGCCTTCTTGCCATGCGTGTCGCGCAGGCTTCGCAGCTTGCCGGCGGCGAAGGCCAGCGCCTCGTCCCACGTGGCTTCGCGGAAGGTGTCGTGCCAGTCGTCGGGACGGGGCGCGTCGCCTTGGTTCTTCGGCATGCCGGCCTTGCGGATCAACGGCTTGGTCAGGCGCTGCGGATGGTGCGCGTAGTCGAAGCCGAAGCGGCCTTTCACGCACAGGCGGCTGTGGTTGGCCGGGCCGTCGCGGCCCTCGACGCTGACGATCTCCTCGTCCTTGACGTTGTAGGTGATGAGGCAGCCGACGCCGCAGAACGGGCAGACCGAGTCGACCTTGCGATCGACGATCTGCGAGCCGATGTGCGTCTTGGGCATGAGTGCGCCGGTCGGGCAGGCCTGCACGCATTCGCCGCAGGCGACGCAGGTACTGTCGCCCATCGGGTCGTCGAGGTCGAACACGATCTTGCTGTGCTCGCCACGCATCGCATAGCCGATGACGTCGTTGACCTGCTCCTCGCGGCAGGCGCGCACGCAGCGGTTGCACTGGATGCAGGCGTCGAGGTTGACGGCCATCGCGGGGTGGCTGACATCGGCCCTGGGCTGCTCGCGGCGCAGCTGCTTGAGTTGGGGGCGCACGGTGACGCCCAATCGCGCGGCCCAGTCGCTGAGTTCGCCATGCTGGCCGACGGGTGCGTGGCCTTGCGCCTCGACCACACCCGCGTCATTCCATTTGTAGCCCGCATCCGGCATGTCCGACAGCAGCATCTCGACCACCATCTTCTGGCTCTTCAAGGCTCGCTCGCTGTTGGCCTGCACTTGCATGCCGGGCGTCACGGCACGGCAGCAGCTCGGCGCCAGCGTGCGCTCGCCCTTGACCTCGACCACGCAAGCGCGGCAGTTGCCATCCGGGCGCAATCCTTCCTTGTAGCAAAGGTGCGGAATGTCGACGCCTTCGCGTTGCGCGGCGGTAAAGATGGTCTCGCCCTCGATGGCCTGCACGGCACGGCCATCGAGCGTGAACTCGATCGTCTGCGGCATCAACTCCGCCAGATGGGCCGGCGCGTTCATGGCCTGTATCCCCGGAGCGATCGTGTGGCGTTCATGCGATCTCCTGCGGAAAGTATTTCTGCACACAGCGAATCGGATTGGGCGCAGCTTGCCCCAGCCCGCAAATCGACGCATCGCCCATGACCTGCGCAAGGTCTTCCAGCGTGTCGTTGTCCCACACGGCCGCCTGCATCAGCGCTGCGGCCTTCGCCGTGCCGACGCGGCATGGCGTGCACTGGCCGCAGCTTTCGTGTTCGAAGAAGCGCATCACGTTCAACGCCGCATCACGGGCACTGTCATGCTGGCTCAGCACCATCACCCCCGCCGAGCCGATGAAGCAGCCATGCGGTTGCAGCGTGTCGAAGTCCAACGGAATGTCGTTCATGCGTGCGGGCAGGATGCCGCCCGACGCACCGCCCGGCAAATAGGCATGGAGGGCGTGTCCGTCCAGCATGCCGCCGCAGTATTCGTCGATGAGTTCCTGTACCGTGATGCCGGCTGGCGCGAGCTTGACGCCGGGCTGCTTCACGCGCCCGCTCACGCTGAAGGAGCGCAACCCCTTGCGGCCATGGCGGCCGAAGCCCGCAAACCACTGCGGACCCTTCTGCAGGATGTCGCGCACCCAGTAGAGCGTCTCGAAGTTGTGTTCCAGCGTGGGCCGGCCGAACAGGCCGATCTGCGCGATGTAGGGCGGACGCATGCGCGGTTCGCCCCGCTTGCCTTCGATGCTTTCGATCATCGCGGACTCTTCGCCGCAGATGTAGGCGCCAGCGCCGCGCCGCAGTTCGATCTTCGGCAGGCGACACGGCGGATCGGCCTGCAGCGCCGCGAGTTCGGACGCGAGCAGGCGGCGGCAGTCGTGGTATTCGTCGCGCAGGTAGATGTAGCAGGCATCGATGCCGACCACCTGCGCGGCGATCAACAGGCCTTCGAGGAACCGGTGCGGATCGCGCTCGAGATAGGTGCGGTCCTTGAAGGTGCCCGGCTCGCCCTCGTCGATGTTCACCACCATGAGCTTGGGCGCAGGTTGGTCGCGCACGATGCGCCACTTGCGCCCGGTCGGAAAACCCGCGCCACCCAGGCCGCGCAGGCCGGAATCTTCCATGACCTTCATGACCGCCTCGGCGTCCTGCGCGCCGCCGGCCAGCGCGGCTGCCAACGCATAGCCGCCGTGCGCGCGGTACGTGGCGTAGTCGGTGCAAGCCGGCATCGCGTCGATCGCCTCCGGCGCCGGCGAGACGCTCTGCTGCGCCAGTTCCGACGGTTCGAAATGGATGGCCGCGCTCGCCGGCCCGGCGGGCATCGCAGCCCCGCCCAGCATGCGGTCCACCGCCTGCAGCAGCGTACTGGCCGTGGCCAACGGCACCGCGCACTGGTGCACCAATGCCGCCGGCGCCTGCTCGCAGCGCCCGATGCAGGGCACCGGCACCACGCGCACATCCCCATGCCCCGCTGCACCCAGAAGCCGTGGCAAGCGAGTCAGCAGGTCGCTCGCGCCCGCCAACTCGCACGAGAGGCTGTCGCACACCCGCACCGTCAGGCCCGGGGCCTGCGCGTCGCCGCGCAACACCTCGAAGTGGTGATAGAAGGTCGCGACCTCGTACACCTCGGCCATCGGGATATTCATCTCGGCGGCCAGCGCCACCAGCTCGCCGTCAGGCAGGCCGCGGTGGGCATCGTTGAGGATGTGCAGGTACTCGATCAGCAGATCGCGCCGGTGCCCGCCTTCGGGCCGCGGCCCGATGAGTTCGCGCACCCTTTGCAGCGCTTGCGCTTCCGGCTGCCGGCCCTTGAGCTTGCTCTTGCGCCGAATGCGGTCGCGTAGATCGTCGGGCGTACCGAGCGGGATCGCCCTGGGTTCTTGCTGGAGGGCTGGATGTTGCAATTAAGTGTGCCTCGCCTTGAGCGCCGGCCACCGCGGCCAGCGCTTGTCTCAATCATTCAATCCGTCAGACGCTCAGCTGAAGAATTTTGCCGCGCTGATCAACGTGCGGTAAACGCCCCAGGCCAGCGGAATGCCAACAGCCGCCCAGGCCAGCCACACGATGACCGGACTGACGCTGCCGGACGCGCCGCCTGCTGCCGCGCCCACCTCGGATGCTGCGGCCCGCTCGTGGGCGAGCCTCTTTTCGATGGCAAGCTCTTCGTCGGTCATGAAGTGCCTGGCTGCGACCGGACGCAGCATCAGGTTGCAGATCAGCCCGACTGCCAGCATGCCGACCAGGATGTACATGGTCTGGTTGTAGACCTGTTCGCGCGGAATGCCAAGTCCGAGCTGGTATTCCCGCATGTAGTTCACCACCACCGGGCCCAGGATGCCGGCCGTGGCCCACGCCGTGAGCAGGCGGCCGTGAATCGCACCCACCATCTGCGTGCCGAACAGGTCGGCCAGGTAGGCCGGCACCGTCGCGAAGCCGCCGCCGTACATCGACAGGATGATGCAGACCGCGCCCACGAAGAGCAGCTTGCTGCCTGCCGCGGCGGAGCCCGGAATGCTGGCGTACAGAATGCCGCCGAGGATGAAGAACACGGTGTAGGTCAGCTTGCGGCCCAGCTTGTCGGACAGGCTGGCCCAGAAGAACCGGCCACCGATGTTGAACAGCGACAGCAACGCGGCAAATCCGCCCGCCACCGTTGCGATGGCGGCAAGTTGCGCCTTGTCGAGCTCACCGAACTTCTTCGCGACGCCGATCAGGTTGCCGCCGAACACCTCCTGCAGCATCGGCGAGGCCATGCCGATCACGCCGATGCCGGCGCTCACGTTCATGCACAGCACCATCCAGACCAGCCAGAACTGAGGAATGCCCCAGACCTTCGTCACGTGCACATGACGTTGCGTGATCATGGCGTTGGCGTTTTGCGCCACGGGCGGCGTCCAGCCCTCGGGCTTCCAGCCGGTGGCCGGCACGCGGTAGCCGAATGCACCGCCCATCATGAAGACGAAGTAGATGAGCGCCATCGCCACGAAGGTCTGCATCACGCCGACATCGGTCGGGGTGGAGAACGCCTTCATCAGGTCCACCGCCAGCGGCGAGCCGATCATCGCGCCGCCGCCGAAGCCCATGATGGCCATGCCGGTCGCCATGCCGCGGCGGTCGGGGAACCACTTGATCAACGTGCTTACCGGCGAGATGTAGCCCAGGCCCAGCCCGATGCCGCCGATCACGCCGGAGCCGACAATCATCATCCAGAACTCGTGCGTGTAGATGCCCAGCGCCGAGAACAGCATGCCGCCGCACCAGCACACGGCCGACACCACGCCGGCCTTGCGTGGACCCGCATGCTCGAGCCAGCCACCCCACAGGGCGGCGGCGCAGCCGAGGAACACGAAGAACAGCGTGTACATCCAGCCCAGCGTGGCAATGCGCCAGTCGCAGCCTGAAGCAAACAGCTCCGCGAAAAAGCTCATGTCCTTGGGGCAAGCCGCGCCTGCGCCCGAGGTCGTGAGCTGCTTGGACAGCGGCAGCCAGAACACGGAGAACCCGTAGGCCATGCCGATGCACAAGTGAATCGCAAGCGCCGCCGGCGGGACAAGCCATCGGTTGAAGCCCGGGCCCGCGATGATGCGCGCCTTGTCTAGAAGACCGGGCTCGCCGCCCGTCATGCCATTGCTACGGTCTCCAACGAGAACGCCTGCGGAAGAACCTGCCATGTATCGATACTCCTTGTCTTCAAGCCGCCCAAGGGGGCCCCGCCGATGAGAGCATTCTTGTAACAAAACGTCAATTAGTGCTCATCAACAGAACAATTCAATAAATAAACGCGCGCGTGCGCAATAGGGTCTTGCAGGCATGAGACCCGCTCCAGGACTTGTCCGGGACGGCGATGGCACGCGCGTCAGCGTGCGCGAACCGGTGCATGCATCGGTGTTTGCGAAGCCGATCGGAATGTGGATTTCTAGCGACACAAACGGCCGCGATCGACCGCCGTGCCGCGACGCGCGCCTCAGGTGTTCTTGCTGATGGTGATGGTCGGGAACTTCGCCGAGAAATCCTTGGCCTTCTCGGCGATGCCGACAGCCACGCGCCGCGCAATGTCCTTGTAGATGCCGGCCACCGGGCCCTCGGGGTCGGCGACCACCGTGGGCTTGCCGCTGTCGGCCTGCAGCCGGATGTTGATGTCCAGCGGCAGCGCGCCGAGGTAATCCATGTTGTACTGCGCCGCCATCTTCTTGCCCCCTTCCGCGCCGAAGATGTGTTCCACGTGGCCGCAGTTCGAGCAGACATGCACCGCCATGTTCTCGACGATGCCGAGGATCGGCACGCCGACCTTCTCGAACATCTTGATGCCCTTCTTCGCGTCGAGCAGCGCGATGTCCTGGGGTGTCGTGACGATCACCGCGCCGGTCATCGGCACGCGCTGCGACAGCGTCAGCTGGATGTCGCCGGTGCCGGGCGGCAGATCGACGATGAGGTAGTCGAGGTCTTTCCAGTTGGTCTGGCGCAGCAACTGCTCCAGCGCCTGCGTGGCCATCGGCCCGCGCCAGATCATGGCCTCGTCCTGGTCGACCAGGAATCCGATCGACATGACCTGCACGCCATGGTTTTCCATCGGCATCATCGTCTTGCCGTCTTCGCTGGAAGGGCGGCCTTCGATGCCGAGCATCATCGGCAGGCTCGGTCCGTAGATGTCGGCGTCGAGCAGCCCCACCTTCGCACCCTCGGCCGCGAGCGCCAGCGCCAGGTTGGCCGCGGTCGTGCTCTTGCCGACGCCGCCCTTGCCCGAGGCTACGGCAATGATGTTTCTGACCTCGGGGAGCAGTTGCACGCCGCGCTGGACCGCATGCGAGATGACGCGGGTCTGAATGTTGACCGACACATTGGCCACGCCCGGCACGCTGCGCGCCGCATCGACCAGCGCCTTGCGCAAGGCCGCATGCTGGCTGCGCGCCGGATAGCCCAGTTCCACGTCGAACGAAACGTCGCTGCCCTCGATCTGCAGATTCCTCAGCGCACGCGTGCTGACGAAATCCTTGCCCGTGTTGGGGTCCCGGACCGACTGCAGCGCCGCAGTCAGTTCCACTTGCGTAAGTGCCATTGCTTCAACTCCTGAATGGCAGGTAGTCTAGTGGGGCCCGTATGCCCTCCGATTCGCCCGCACCATTGCCCGTCTCCTCCCCCATGACGGGTTTGCTGCTGACAGGCGGCGGCGCGCGGGCCGCCTACCAGGTCGGCGTGCTGGAAGCCATTGCCGACCTGCGCAGAGAAGCCGGCGCACAGCTTCAGCCCAACCCCTTCCCGATCATCGCCGGCACCTCGGCCGGCGCCATCAACGCCGCCGCGCTGGCCTGCGGCGCGGACGATTTCGACACGGCCGTGCGCCGCATCGCGGAGGTCTGGCGCGAGGTCAAGGCCGAACAGGTCTACAAGGCCGACACGCTGGCGTTATTGGGCAGCGGCGCGCGATGGCGCCTCGTGCTCGGGCTCGGCCGTTTCGTCAGCACCGTGCTGCGCATCAAGCCGCGCTCGCTGCTCGACAACACGCCCGTGGCCGGGCTGCTGAAACGCATGGTGCCGCTGGACCGGCTGCCGGCCATCATGCAGGCCGGCCACCTGCAGGCACTCGCCGTGACCGCATCGAGCTACAGCTCGGGCGAACACGTCACGTTCTTCGAATCGGCCACGCCGATGGAACCCTGGGTGCGATCGCAGCGGCTGGCCGTGCGCAGCCGCATCACGCACGACCACTTGCTGGCGTCATCGGCCATCCCGTTCGTGTTCCCGGCGGCGGCGCTGCCGATGTCGGACCACATCGAATACTTCGGCGATGGCTCCATGCGGCAGTCGGCACCCATTGCGCCGACCATTCACCTGGGCGCCACGCGCATCCTCGTGGTCGGCGCCGGCCGAATGACCGAGCCGAGAGAACAACTCGCACCCAACGCGCTCACCGGCTATCCCACGCTCGCGCAGATCGCCGGCCATGCCATGTCGAGCATCTTCCTGGATGCGCTCGGCGTGGACATCGAACGCTTGCGCCGCATCAACACCACGCTGGCGCTGATACCGCCCGAGGTGCGCGCCGGCAGCACGCTGCGCCCGCTCGAGCTGCTCGTGATATCGCCATCGGAACGCATCGACGTGATTGCCGCACGCCACGCGGACGCCCTGCCCGGCCCGGTGCGCCGATTGTTCGGCGGCCTCGGCGCGGGCGGCACGCGTGACGTCAAGGGCGCCGCGCTCGCCAGCTACCTGCTGTTCGAGTCACCCTTCACGCGCGAGCTGATGGCGCTGGGCCGCGCCGACACCATGCGCCAGCAGGAGGAGGTAAGGCGCTTCTTCAACTGGGCTCAATGACTGTTGCGGCCGACGCCGAAATAGCTCACGCCGGCCGCGCGCATCGTCTCCGGCTCATAGAGATTGCGACCGTCGAAGATGACCGGCGCCTTCATCACGGCCTTGAGCCGCTCGAGGTTCGGGCTTCGATAGGCCTTCCACTCGGTCATGATGACCAGCGCATCGGCACCTTCGAGCGCCGCCACCGGATCGGTCGCGAACCCGATCTGCTCGATGCAGGCCGGCGCATCGGCAAAGTCCAGCGGCAGCACGCGCTTCGTCTCGTGCACCGCGACCGGGTCGTGCGCCACGATGCGGGCACCGGCCCGCGCCAGTGCGCCCAGCAGCACCCGGCTCGGCGCCTCGCGCATGTCGTCGGTGTTGGGCTTGAAGGCCAGCCCCCACACCGCGAAGGTCTTGCCGCGCAGGTCGTTGCCGAAGCGCTCGAAGATCTTGCGCACGATCACATTCTTCTGCGCCTTGTTGACCGCCTCGACCGATTCCAGCACCTGCAGCCGCTGGCCGTGTTCGCCCGCGGAGCGCACGAGTGCCTGCACGTCTTTCGGAAAGCAGCTGCCGCCATAGCCCGTGCCGGCATACAGGAAGCTGTAGCCGATGCGCGGATCGGAGCCGATGCCCTGGCGCACCATCTCGATGTCCGCGCCCACCTTGTCGGCCAGGTTGGCCAGTTCGTTCATGAAGCTGATGCGCGTGGCCAGCATCGCGTTGGCCGCGTACTTGGTGAACTCGGCCGACTTCACGTTCATCACGCGGGTGCGCTCATGGTTGCGGTTGAACGGCGCATACAGCTTGCGCATGACGGCGAGCGCTTCGCGGCCGTCGTCGTTGTCGTCCACGCCCAGCACGATGCGGTCGGGCCGCATGAAGTCCTCGACCGCCGCGCCCTCCTTCAGGAACTCGGGGTTGCTGACCACCGCAAAGCGCTGGTCTCCCAGGCCGCGCCTGGTCAATTCGTCGCGAATGACCGCACTGACTTTTTCCGCGGTGCCCACGGGCACGGTCGACTTGTCGACGATGACCTTGAAGCCGTTCATGCTGCGGCCGATGCTGCGTGCCGCCGCCAGCACGTATTTCAGATCAGCGCTGCCGTCTTCGTCAGGCGGCGTGCCGACCGCGATGAACTGCACGTCGCCATGCGCCACGGCCGCGTCGACGTCGGTCGAAAAGATCAGCCGCTTGGCCGCCACGTTCGAATGCACCAGGTCGGCCAGGCCGGGCTCGTAGATGGGAATGCCGCCGCTGTTGAGCGTCTGGATCTTGACCGGATCGAGGTCGAGGCAAAAGACATGGTTGCCGAGGTCGGCAAGGCAGACGCCGGTCACGAGGCCGACGTAGCCGGTGCCGTTGATGGTGATGTTCATAGAGCAGATTCAATTGACGAGGCGCGGCACGCGCAACGTGCGCATTGTCAAACATGCCCGGCACCGCAAGGATTCTGGCGCGTAAAGATCGCGTGGCCGCCACATCGGCATCGTCATGGGCCCGACTTCCCGACCACGCAATGCCTGAGCGCGGCGTGGAATCGGACAGGGCCGGATTCAGGAATTCGAAGCGTCGTCGGCGAAGCGGCGCCGCTGGCGGATCGCGCGGGCCGGGTTGCCCGAATAGACGGTCCAGGGCTCCAGCTCGCCGAAGGCCACCGCGCGAGCGCCGACGACCGCGCCCTCGCCGATGCGCGCACCGGGGCCCAGGAACGCCTCCGCCGCGATCCAGGCATGGGCGCCGATGGTGATGGGCTTGGCCTCGAGCTGGAACAGCGGCGTGTCAAAGTCGTGGGTGCCGGCGCAGAGGTGCACGCCTTGCGAGACCAGCGCCTTGCGGCCGACGGTGATCTTGCCCATCGAGTAGACGTTCACGCCGGGGCCGATGATCGCGCCTTCATGCATTTCGAGGTTGGCCGGATACCAGACCTTCGCGCTGGCGCGAACGTCGCTGCCGGGCGCCATCCTGGCCCCGAAGGCACGCAGCAGGAAGCGGCGCCACGGGTGCAGCTGGCGTGGCGTCCAGCCCGCACCCAGTCGCCAGACCGGAATCCAAACGGCGCGCAGCAACCTGTTGCCGAGGGAAAAGCTCGGGCCGCCGTTGGCGAGCCCCGATTCGCGGGCGTCAAGAATGGTCACGGGAAGGAATTCCGGGGCAACCGGAGCGAATGCAAAAGTTCACAGGGGACCCTATTGTTTGCCCAATCCATGCACAGTGCCACCTGCCAACGGACATAGCCCGACGGTTATTCGCCGAGTATTTCGCCGAGCGGTTGCAGATCTTCGACCCGGTCGCACACCGCCTTCACGACCATCATGATCGGGATGCCGAGCAGCAAGCCCCAGACCCCCCAGAGCCAGCCCCAGAAAATCACGCCGACGAACACCGCCACGGCATTCATGCTGCTGCTGCGGCTGGTCAGCCAGGGTGTCAGCAGATTCCCGACCAGCGTGTGGATCACCAGCGACACGCCGCCCACGATCAATGCCATGTCGACCGTATTGAACTGCATGAATGCGACCAGCGCCGACAGCGCCATCATGATGATCGCGCCGATGTACGGAATAAGGTTCGTGACGGCCGCGATGACGCCCCACACGGCCGCGTTCTGCATGCCGAGGGCCCAGAACGACAGCCAGGTCGCCACGCCGACGATGCCGCTGGTGAGGATCTGCACAAGCAGGTAGCGCTGGATGTGGCCGGTGATGTCGTCCAGCACCTGCACGGTGATCTTTTTCTTCTGCAGGCTGGGTCCGGTGATCTTCACCAGCTTGCGCCTGAAGGTGTCGCCGGATGCCAGCGCGAACAGCGTCAGGAAGGCCACCAGCGTGAGTTGCCCGGCCGCACCCAGCAAGCCGACCGTGCCGCTCCAGAGATAGTCGCGCACGTTGATCGCCGGCTTCTCGACCATGACTCGCGCCACGCCTTTCTGGGCCGCGACCTTGGCCGAGTTTTCGCTGGCCGCCTGTTCGAGTTGCGTGGCGGCCTGCTGCACGCTGTCGAGAGTGCCGGGCCGGGGCGACGCGTGGGCGCGCACTGACTGGCGCAGCTTCTGGGCAGCGACCGGCAGCGAATCCAGCAATTCGCTTGCGCTGTCCGCCAGCGAATAGACCGTGGTGCCGAACGCCCCGCCGATGGCCAGCAGCACCAGCGCCGCGCCCAATGCGCGCGGCACGTGCCAGCGCGCAAGCCGCTCGACGACCGGCGCCAGCGCATAGGTGAGCAACAGGCTCAGCATCAGCGGGATGAAGACGGCAGCGGCCCAATGCAGGGTGAACACCGTAGCCAGTGCGGCCAGCACGGCCAGCGACACGCTGCGCACATCGACCGGCATGTGCAGCATGAGCCTCTCCTGCCGAGGCTCGGCCGGCACTTCGGGCGCCGGAAGGGGATCCATGGCGGGTTCCACTTTCGCCGGGGGATCGGGAACCGGCAGCGCGCTCATGAAACAACCTCCGTGCTTCGCACTGCGGTGCGAGCGCCTTCGAGCGGCCGGGCGAAATTCATGGGAAAACCTCCGTGCTTCGCACTGCGGTGCGCGCGCCTTCGGGCGGCGCTCATCGCACGTCCTTGAGCGCGTCGCGCACCACCGGCAGCTGCCGGCGCGACACCACGACCGGCTCGGCGATGCCTCGCAGGCGGAGCGCCCAGCCGTCGACATCCTCGCCGTCGTCGTACTTCTCCAGCGCCCGCATGGCCGAGCGCGCGACCAGTGCGTTGCGGTGAACGCGCACGAAACGGTCGGGGTAGCGCTCCTCGATCTCGGCCAGGCTGGCGTCGTAGATGTGGGTGCGCGCAGGCGTGCGCACGGTGAGGTACTTGAACTCGGACTTGAGGTACACCACCTCCGAGACCGGCACCCGCTCGGCCCGGCCGCGGTCCTGGATCAGGAACACCTCTTCGTTCGGGTCGGGCATGCCGGCCCGCTTCTCCTTGAGGTGGCGCTCGGCTTTCTGCAACGCCTGCTGCAGGCGCTCGGCGCGCACGGGCTTGGTAAGGTAGTCGACCGCGTCCAGTTCGAACGCGGTGACGGCATGGCCGGAATGCGCCGTCACGAAGACGATCGCCGGTGCATCGGCACGGCCGCGCAGCAGCCGCGCAAACTCGGTGCCGCCGATGCCCGGCATGTGGATGTCGAGCAGCACCAGGTCGGTAGGCGTCTCGTCCAGCCGCTGCTCGGCTTCCTTGGCCTGGGCGGCCTCGCCAACCACATCGGCTGCCGGCGCGCGGCATTCCGCCAGCAAGGTGCGCAGGCGGGAGCGGGCCAGCGGTTCATCATCGACGATCAGGGTACGCAAGGAGCTCATCAATCATTCATCCTTCAAGACTTGGCGGGGATGTCGATTCGCACTCGATAGCTCCCCTGGTCCACCCCGGCGCGGAACTGCGCCTGCACATCGTGCAACAAGCGCAGCCGATCGCGAACATTGGCCAACGCGATGCCGTGGCCGCGCGGCAATGGCTCGTCGGCCCAGCGCAACGGCGGCAGGCTGTTGACCACCTCGATCACCACCATGCTGCCACGCCGCTCGGTGCGGATGCGCAGCGTGGCGCCTTCGGGGCTGGGCTCGACGCCATGCTTGACCGCGTTTTCCACCAGCGGCTGCAGCAGCAGCGGCGGCAGCTTCGCGCCGCTCGCGGCGGGGTCGAGTTGCCAGCTGACGCGCAAACGATCGCCGAAGCGCACCTGCTCGATGGCAAGGTAGCGCTCGGCCAGGGCGATCTCGTCGGCCAGTGTCACCGCTTCGTTCGGATCGGCCAGCGCACGACGGAAAAGTTCGGCCAAGTCTTCCAGCATGGTCTCGGCCTTGGCCGGCTCTTCGCGCACGAGCGCAATGGCGGAGTTGAGCGTGTTGAACAGAAAGTGCGGCCGAATGCGTGCCTGCAGTTCCTCGAGCCGCGCCGTGGTGGCCGCAGGGGTGCGCCCACGCGCGCGGAGCACCAGCACCGTCATCGCGACGCCCGCCAACAACGCGCCGGTCAAGCCGCTCGCCAACCAGGGCGCCGCCGGTATCACGCCGGTGAGCCGCAGCAGGCCGCAGCCGTACAACGCCGACACCACGCCGAGCATCAAGCCGAAGGCGTACTGGGCCAGGCGCGGCAACCGGGCGAGCAGTTTCTTCGTGGCGCAGGCCAGGATCAACCAGAGCAGCGTCCCCGGCAAGGCGCCCCCCGTAATCGTGGCCACCAGCCCCAGCCACTCCGCTGGGCTCGCTACCACGAACATCGCAGCGACCGCGACCACCGCCTCCACGAACAGCACCGCGCGAAAGACCGTGCCCACCTGGCAGGCGTCGAACAGCACCACGCGCGGCTGGGCGGGCGCGCGGCTCTTGGCCGGCGACCCGCTGGATGGGGCCGCCGATGGGCTGGCCGAAGGTGCGGCCGATAAAATCGACAGGTTGCGCATCACTGATACATGGCGTGACAACTATTATTGCCTCCACCCGCCCGCCATGACCCAAAACCAACTCGACAAGAAATCCGAAGCCTGGTCTGCCCTGTTCTCCGAGCCGATGAGCGATCTCGTCAAACGCTACACATCCAGTGTGGAGTTCGACAAGCGTTTGTGGCAGTCGGATATCGAGGGTTCGCTCGCGCATGCCGACATGCTCGCGGCAAAGAAGATCATCAGCGCGCAGGACCACGCCGCGATCGAAGGCGGGATGAAGCAGATTCGTGAAGAGATCGAAGCCGGAAAGTTCGAGTGGAAACTCGATCTGGAGGACGTGCACCTCAACATCGAGGCCCGCCTGACCCAGATCGTTGGCGACGCCGGCAAGCGCCTGCACACCGGGCGCAGTCGCAACGACCAGGTCGCGACCGACGTGCGCCTGTGGCTGCGCGGCGAAATCGACCTGATCACCGACCTGCTCGGCGACCTGCAGAAAGCGCTGATCGACATCGCGGAAAAGAACGTCGACGTGATCCTGCCGGGCTTCACGCACCTTCAGGTGGCGCAGCCGGTGAGCTTCGGGCATCACATGCTGGCCTACGTGGAAATGTTCTCGCGCGATGCCGAGCGCATGGCCGACGTGCGCAAGCGCCTGAACCGCCTGCCGCTGGGCGCCGCGGCGCTGGCCGGCACCAGCTACCCGCTGGACCGCGAAATGGTCGCGAAGAGGCTGGGCATGGACGGCGTCTGCCAGAACAGCCTCGACGCGGTGAGCGACCGCGACTTTGCCATCGAGTTCACCGCGGCCGCCTCGCTGGCCATGGTCCACATCAGCCGGTTCAGCGAAGAACTGATCCTCTGGATGAGCCAGAACTTCAGCTTCATCCAGATCGCCGACCGCTTCACGACCGGCAGTTCGATCATGCCGCAGAAGAAAAACCCGGACGTGCCCGAACTGGCGCGTGGCAAGACCGGCCGCGTGGTCGGCCACCTGATGGGCCTGATCACCCTGATGAAGGGCCAGCCGCTGGCCTACAACAAGGACAACCAGGAAGACAAGGAGCCGCTGTTCGACACGGTCGACACGCTCAAGGACACGCTGCGCATCTTTGCCGAGATGGTCGGCGGCATCACGGTCAAGCCCGAGGCGATGGAAAAAGCCGCCCTGCGCGGCTATGCCACGGCCACCGACCTGGCCGACTACATGGTAAAGAAGGGCCTGCCCTTCCGCGACGCGCACGAAGCGGTGGCGCACGCGGTCAAGGCAGCGATCTCGCACAACGTCGACCTGTCGGAACTGCCGCTCAAGGTGCTGCAGGAGTTCAACCCGAAGATAGAAAAGGACGTGTACGAGGTACTGGGCCTGCGCGGCTCGCTCAATGCACGCAACACGCTCGGCGGCACGGCGCCGGCGCAAGTGCGCGCGCAGATCGCGCGGCACCGCAAGCGGTTGAACTGAGGGACGGCGCCGCGGCGGATCGCGGGCCCTTTGAATCCGCACGCGGTTTCCAGACGTATCCAGGGACATGCGGGTTCGTGCTCCACAATCCACCAATGACCCCAGCAAGCGCGGACGCCGAACTGATGGCCTTGATCGACCGTGTCGGCAGGCACGACGAAGCGGCGCTGCGGCAGCTTTACGAGCGCACGTCGCCGCGCCTGTTCGGCCTGGCGATGCGCGTGGTCCGCCAGCGCGAATGGGCGGAAGATGTGCTGCAGGAAACCTTCCTGACCATCTGGCGCGTGGCGGTCGACTACCGTGCTTCGCTCAGTCCGCCGATGGCCTGGCTCGGTTTGATCGTGCGCAGCCGCGCGCTCGACCTGCTGCGCAGGCGCGCGGCCGATCGCGTCGCCGTGACCGATGCCTTCGACGACTCCATGGCCGAAACGATGGCTTCCGACGCCCCCACGCCGCAAGACATGGCCGATGCCAGCGAGCAAGCCTGGGCCTTGCACCAGTGCCTGGACCAGCTCGAAAGCCGGCAGCGCGAGGTGGTGAGCCTGGCCTATCTGCGCGACCTGACGCACGGCGAACTGGCCGAGCAGCTCAAGCTGCCACTGGGCACCGTGAAGACCTGGATCCGTCGCGGCCTCGAGAAGTTGCGCAACTGCATGGCGCGCATCGCGTGAACGAGAGCCGCACATGAACATCGCCGCCCATCCCGAACTGCTGGACCTGCTGGCCGCCAACTATGCGCTTGGTACTCTGCGCGGCGGCGCACGCCGCCGCTTCGAAGCCATGGCCCGCGAGCAGGCGCCGGTGCGCGCGGCGGCGCTGACGTGGCAAGGCCGGCTCGCCGGCATGGGCGAGCTGCAACCCCCGGTGGTGCCCGACCCCGCGGTCTGGACCCGTATCCACAACCTGATCGAGGCCGAGCAGGCAAGCGAGGCCATGGCACGCCAGCGCGCCGCTTCGCCGGCACGTGCACGGGCTGCCACGACCGGCACACCCGCCACGGGCGGCTGGCTGCGCAGCCTCGCCGTATGGCGCGGCGCCAGCCTGGCGGGTGCACTCGCCACCATCATTGCGGTAGTTGCCGGACTCGACTTGCAGCGGCAGTTGCAGACCACGCCCGCGGTTCAATACGTGGCCGTGCTGGCCGACGACAAATCGGCCGCCTCGATGCTCGTCACCTTCGACCCGAAGCACAACCAGCTGGTGCTGCAGCGTCTCGGCAGCTATCAGCCCGGCGCCGACAAGTCGCTGCAGCTCTGGGCACTGCCGCCCGGCGGCGCACCGCGCTCGCTCGGCGTACTGGGCGACGGGCCGGCGATAAAGCTCACCGCGTCCGAGGCCAACTTGCGCGCCGTGCCCGCATTGGCCATCAGCCTCGAACCGCGCGGCGGCGTGCCGAGCGAACGCGGCCCGACCGGGCCGGTGCTGTTCCACGGGCCGTTGATCGAAAAGACACTCTGATTGCCCATGCCGGTAGAGGTTGAACGCAAGGTTTTCAAGCGCTGGCCGCGGCCTCGCACGGGATGGATCGCACTGGCGCTGTGCGCCGCACTGGGCACGCAGGCCGCGCAGGCACTGGAACCA
This sequence comes from Variovorax humicola, assembly GCF_037889915.1. NCBI lineage: Bacteria > Pseudomonadati > Pseudomonadota > Betaproteobacteria > Burkholderiales > Comamonadaceae > Variovorax > Variovorax humicola. The sequence continues at coordinate 23,429 of NZ_JBBKZV010000008.1, forward strand.
TCCTCCGCCGTCGCGCAAGCCACCGCACAAGCCACCACACAATCCAGCGCCCATGCCGCCGCCCAGGCACGCTGGCAGAGTTCGCTCGCAGCCTTTGCCCAGGCCGACAGGGAAGCGCTGCCCTCACCGAACGGCGTGGTGTTCGTCGGCAGCAGCACGATCCGTTTCTGGACCCAATTGCCGGCGGACTTTCCCTCGCAACCCGTCGTTGTCAACCGCGGCTTCGGCGGCTCGACGATGACCGATTGCAGCCTGCTCGCTCGCGAACTGGTGGTGCGCTACAAGCCGCGCCAGGTGGTCGTCTATGCGGGTGACAACGACCTGGCCGAAGGCCAATCGCCGCTGCAGGTGCTGGCGAGCTTTGCCCGCTTCGCGGGTGCGGTGCGCGCGGAGCTTCCGGGCACTCGCATCAGCTTCATCTCGGTCAAGCCGAGCCCGTCGCGCGCAGCGCTCTTGCCGCAGATCCGCGAGACCAACAACGTCGTCGCAGCCTATCTGCGCACGCAGGCGAACACCGACTTCATCGATACCTTCACGCCGATGCTCGGTGCCGACGGACAACCGCGCGTCGAGCTATTTCGCGCCGATATGCTGCACATGAACGACGCCGGCTACCGGATCTGGCAATCGGTGGTGGGGCCTTATCTGCTACCCGCTCCGGCGCACTGAGATCGGCCGCTTTCGCCCGAATTCACGAAGAACGAACGGCCGCACCGCGGCGCTCCCACCAGAGCGTGCTCCAGGCCACCGCAAGGAGCCAGGCGAACACCACCGCGAGCAGTAACGCGTCACCCCAGGCCGGCCGCGCCAGCTGGTTGCTGCCGTAGAACGCGAGGGTCAGCAGCACCGCGACGAGATGCGCGCAGAACACCGGCAGCGAGGCCGCGCCCATGACTTCGAGCGGGTACAGCCACGATCGCGGCAGCCGCTCGATCAAGGCAGGGCCGAAGCGCACCGCCAGCACGCCGAGCGCCGCAAAGTTGATCACGCGCAACGGCCCCAGTTGCCACTTGTCGAACAGGAGATTCATGGCCACGTCGCCGCCGTAGGGCGCCTGCCCGTCGTCGCCGAAGTGGCGCCAGACGAAGCAGTACGCCGCAACCATGGCTGCCGGCACGATGATCCACCACGGGAAGTGCAGGTGCCTGGCGCCATGCCCCTGCCGCCCCATGCCGATGCACAGGCCGGCGAACCAGACGAATTGCCAGGCAAATGTGTTGAACGAGCCCATCTCGTCGTAGGGCACCGACAGCCCGAACTCCCTCACGGCGACGCCATAGATCCACTCGCTCAGCCCGAACTGCGCCAGCGCCCACAGAAGAACGCTGGCCAGCATGACCGGGCCCCAGCCACGCCGCAGCGCAAAGCCCAGCACCCATGGGCTCACCAGCATGAAGAAGATGTACATCGGCAGGATGTCGAGCAGCGGCGGCTCGTAGACCAGCAGCAGCCCGCTCAGGAAGGCGTCGCGTGGTTGCGCAAGGTAGTAGGACACGAGGTCGGTCACCGCGGGCTGCTCGAAGCGCACGCCCAGGCCGGCAATCACCGTGAACAGCAACAGCAAGGTGGCCGCCTGCGCCAGCCAGACCTTGAACGCCCGCCGGGCAAAAGCCCACCGCATGGCCGCGATCCCCTGGCGCTGCGCGAGGCGGCTGTAGACAAGACCCGACACGTAGGCCGCAAGCAGCACGAAACCCTCGGCCGCCGACACGAAGCCGAAGGGCTGCCCGAGCGGATCGGTCAGCCGCGAGGGCAGGTGCGTGAGCGTCATCAGCACGAGCATGAGCCCGCGCAGGGCGTCGATTTCCCATTGGCGCTTCATCGCAACGGGCTGGAATGGGAATGGGTCGGGCAAGGCAAAACGGGTTGGATCGTACAGCCCTGATTCAGCCCGGCTTAAGCGGCACGGGGACAATCGAGTCTCCGCTCCCACATTCCAGAAAACATGCGCCTGCTGCTCGTAGAAGACGACACCATGATCGGCGAGGCGCTGCTCGACCTGCTGCGCGGCGAGAACTATGCGGTCGACTGGGTCCGGGACGGCGAGATGGCCGACACGGCCCTGCGCGCCCACCGCTACGACCTGATGCTGCTCGACCTGGGCCTGCCGCGCCGCGACGGCCTCGACGTGCTGCGCAGCCTGCGTGCGCGGCGCGACAGCGTGCCGGTGCTGATCGCCACCGCGCGCGATGCGATCGGCGACCGCGTGGCCGGCCTCGACGCGGGTGCCGATGACTACGTGGTCAAGCCCTACGACACGACCGAGCTGCTGGCGCGCATCCGCGCATTGATCCGACGCCGGGCCGGCCATGGCGAACCGGTTTTCTCGCACATGGGCGTGACGCTCAATCCCGCCACGAAGGAGGCCACGCTCGACAACCAGCCGGTGACGCTTTCCGCGCGCGAATGGGCCGTGATCGAGCCGCTGATCGCGCGGCCCGGCGTGCTGCTGTCGCGGGCACAGCTCGAAGAAAAGCTCTACAGCTGGAAAGACGACATCAGCAGCAACGCCGTCGAGGTCTACATCCACGGCCTGCGCAAGAAGCTTGGCGCGGGCCTGATCCAGACGGTGCGCGGGCTCGGCTACATGGTGCCCCGGAAATGAGCGCCACCGGCGCCCGTCACTCGCTGCGCGGACGCCTGCTTGGCTTCGTGCTTGCGTCGATCCTGCTGGCCGGCCTCGGCCTCGGCATCACGACGTACCGCGGCGCGTTGCGCGATGCCGACGCGCTGTTCGACCTGCACCTGCAACAGATGGCGCACACGCTGCGCGGCAGCACCGTCCTCGGCACCGCCGCCGATGGCGACTACGGCGAGGAAGGCTACGACGTGTTCGTGCAGATCTGGGGACCCGACGGCACCCAGGTGTTTCGTTCCGCGCGCGCTGCGCTGCCGCCGCAGGCCGTGCTGGGTTTTTCCGACGCGACGGTGGACGGTACGCGCTACCGCGTCTACTCGCTGCAGACGCCGTTGCAGACCGTGCAGATCGCGCAGGACATGGACGCGCGCAAGTCTCGCGCGCGCGGGCTCGCCCTGCGCGCGACGCTGCCATTGGCGTTGATGGCGCCGTTGCTGATGCTCGCGGTCGGCTGGATCATCACGCGCTCGCTGGCGCCGGTGCAGCGCATGCAGCGCGAGGTTGCAGGCCGCGCCGACGATGACCTCTCGCCGCTGCCCGAGCGGGACCTGCCCGACGAAGTGCGCCCGCTGGTGCGGGAGCTGAACCTGCTGTTCCAACGCGTCGGCGCCGCCTTCGACGCGCAGAAGAACTTCGTCGCCGACGCGGCGCACGAACTGCGCTCGCCGCTCACCGCGCTCAAGCTGCAGGCCGAGTCGCTGCGCCGCGCCGGCGACCACGCCACCCGCGAGCAGGCCACGCTGCGGTTGCAGCAGGGCATCGACCGCTCGATCCGGCTGGTCGGCCAGTTGCTCGCGCTTGCACGGCAAGAGGCGACGACCACGCCGGCCGACGACCCGAGCCAGCCGGTCGACCTGGAAGCGCTGGTGGCCGAAGCCATCGCCGCCGCCTTGCCGCAGGCGCAGCAGCGCCAGATCGACCTGGGCCTTGCCTCGTCCGTGCCGGCACGGGTGCGGGGCCAACCCGGCGCGCTGCATATCCTGCTCGGTAACCTGCTCGACAACGCGGTGAAATACACGCCATTGAACGGCCGGGTCGATGTGACCATCGCATCGGAAGGCGATGCGACGGTGCTGCGCGTGGAAGACAGCGGCCCGGGCATTCCCGAGGCGGATCGCGAGCGCGCCTTCGACCGGTTCTATCGCGCGGCAGGCGTCGAGGCCAGCGGCAGCGGGTTGGGGTTGGCGATCGTGCGGGCGATTGCACAGCGGCATGGCGCCTTGGTGAAGCTTGCGACGTCGGACCGGCTCGGTGGCCTGCAAGTGAACGTGTCATTTCCCGCAGCGCCACCTGTTTTAAGGTGAAACACCCCCGATGCGCCTGCGGCGCCTCCCCCTCGAGCCCCTCGGGGGAGCGCACCCGGCGCCCCGGCAAAGCCGGTTCCGCGGGTGCCCACGAACAGACTTCGCTTGTCCTGGGTGCATGCGTCGCTCCGAAGACGCATGGCGTCATGGAGCACCGATGTGCCTCACCCCACCAGGAATTGGTCCAGCGGCGTTTGCAGGCGGTTCGTGGCAATCCGCTTGAAGCCCTTCGGCGTCGGGTGCAGTTCGTTGGCCCACCACCGTTCATCGGTCGGGCCGGGATCTTCCGGCAGTTCACCCGAGGTTTGAACCGCCACGAGCGGTCCCGGGCCCAGGCCGGGCTCCTTCGCCAACGCGACCTGCGCCACGTGCAGCTTGTTCACCAAGCTCTTGAACACGTCGCGGCGCAGCGCATCCGGCACCTGCGCGGTGTCCATCGGGGCCTTGAGCCAGGTGCCCGGACCGAAGAAGCCCTTGCCCGTGGGCCACGCGTTGTCGTAGTTGTGCATGACGACCGCTGCGTTCGGGTTGTGCGCGCGGAAGCGCACGATGACCTCTCGGTACGCGTTCATGATCCCGGTGATGACCGCGTCGGGCTGGATGCGCGCGAAGCATTGGTCCACCGTGGTCGCGGAGCTGCAGTTGGCGTTGAGCAATCGCAGGAAGTCGTCCTGCCCCGCTACGTCGTTGCCACCGCCGCTGAGCATCAATGCCTTGCAGCCGCTGGCGTACATGTCGAAGCCGAAATTGATGGCCTTGCGCATGCCCTGGGACCACTCGGATGCCTCGGCGCCGTTGTGGCCGATGACGACGAATATCTCGTCCTGGAACAACGCGCCGACTTCGGTCGCGAGATTGTCGATCGGGTACCACCACCACGAGTCCCCGATCATCAGGACCGAGGCAAATGCGTTGTCCTGCAACGCGCTGTGAACTCCCCAGAAAACGTTCCTCATGTGGTGCCTCTCGTTGAATGGATGGTGGAGTTTTCACTCTATCGATTGCATGGCGGCGAACCATCCCCTGTCGTGAGGAGCGGCCGACTCGATTAAGGCCCCTCTAAGCCGGCGTACCCATCATCCGGTCATCCATTTCACAAGGACTGACCCATGCGACTCGAATCCCTCACCCCTACCCGCCTGGTGCTGGCGCTCGTGACCGCGGGCGTTATCGGCGGCGCCGGTGTCTCGGCACTCGAAGGGACACACGCCATTGCGGCAACAACGCCGCCGGTGGCCACGGCGACCACCACGACCGGCATTCCAGTGGCGTTGCCTGACTTCTCGCAGATCACCGCGCAGAACGGCCCGGCCGTGGTGAACATCAGCGTGGTCGGCACGCGCCCGGCCGACGAAATGGCCAGCAACGACGAAGGCAACCCGTTTGCCGACGGCGATCCATTCGGTGAGTTCTTCAAGCGCTTTGGCGCGCCCGGCATGCAGCAGCCCGGCCGGCGCACCCCTCGCGGCGCGCCTTCGCACCCTGAAGGCCAGACCGTGCGCGGCCAGGGCTCGGGCTTCATCGTGAGTGCCGACGGCATCATCCTGACCAACGCGCACGTGGTGAAGGACGCGAAGGACGTCACCGTCAAGCTCACGGACCGGCGTGAACTCAAGGCCAAGGTGCTGGGTTCCGATCCGAAGACCGACATCGCCGTGCTGAGGGTCGACGCGAAGAACCTGCCGGTGGTCACGCTGGGCAGCGTCGACAACCTGAAGGTCGGCGAATGGGTGCTGGCCATCGGCTCGCCGTTCGGTTTCGAGAACACGGTGACGGCGGGCGTGGTGAGCGCGAAGGGCCGCTCGCTGCCGGACGACAGCGCCGTGCCGTTCATCCAGACCGACGTGGCGGTGAACCCCGGCAACTCGGGTGGTCCGCTGTTCAATGCACGCGGCGAAGTGGTCGGCATCAACTCGCAGATCTACAGCCGCACCGGCGGCTACCAGGGCGTGTCGTTCGCGATCCCGATCGACCTGGCCAGCAAGATCGAGAAGCAGATCGTCGCGACCGGCAAGGTCGAGCATGCGCGGCTGGGCGTGTCGGTGCAGGAGGTCAACCAGACGCTGGCCGATTCCTTCAAGCTCGACCGGCCCGAAGGCGCGCTGATCGCGAACGTCGAAAAGGGCGGCCCCGGCGACCAGGCCGGGCTGCAGACCGGGGACGTGATCCGCAAGGTGGACGGCAAGCCAATTGTCTCGTCGGGCGACCTGCCGGCGGTGATCAGCCTGGCGATGCCGGGCTCGAAGGTGCAACTCGACATCTGGCGCAAGGGCGGCGCCGAGACGATCACGGCCAAGCTCGGCAATGCCAACGACAAGACCGAAAAGGTCGCGAATGCGAACGACGCGGCAAGCCAGGGAAAGCTGGGCCTGGCGCTGCGTCCGCTGCAACCCGAAGAGCGGCGCGAAGCCGGCATCGACTACGGCCTGGTGGTGGAGGCTGCGCGCGGACCTGCCGCCTTGGCCGGCGTGCAGGCCGGCGACGTGGTCCTGGCGGTCAACGGCACCCCGGTACGCAATGTCGAACAGGTGAAGGATGTGGTGAGCAGGTCACCGAAGTCGGTCGCCTTGCTGGTGCAACGCGGGGATGACAAGATCTTCGTGCCCGTGCGGATCGGCTGACTGACTGCGCCCCGGGGGTGTCCGGGTCGACGATTCCGCGAACGTCTGGAGCGGGCCGGGCGGCGGATAGCCAGTGGCTATCGTTTACGCGAATGACCCCGTGCGCAGCCACGGGCGACAGGTAGCCAGCCCCTTCGGCCAATGTCCCGTGCGCAGCCGAGGACGACAGGTAGCCCCTTCCGCGAATGCCCCCGGCCTGCGGCCTCCTCCTTTATTTCGTTGCAGGGCTACCTGCCGCCCTCGGCCCTGGACACGCTATGGGTGTTCGGTCGCAACACGACCCACGCCCCGCAGGATCATGGCGGTGGGGCATGCGCTGTGCAGCGAAAAAGGAGGAGCCGGCGGCCGCAGGCTGCCGGCGGAGGACATTCGCGGAGCAGCATGCCCCGCCGCACTGATCCCGCCACGGCGTTCACCGCGCCACGAGCAGGCCCGAAAAGCAGCGCCGTATCGGCTACGCTCGCACATGTGTTCTACGCAATACCACTCGAGAGCAAACCGACCTGGCGCAATCCGCCGTGGGTCACGCTGCTGTTGATCCTCATCAACGTCGCCGTCTTCTTCGGCCCGCAACGCACCGAGGAAAAGGCCGAAGAGCGCGCAAACGCCTACTACTTCTCCACGTCGCTGCCCGAATGGGAGTTGCCGCCTTTCGTCGCCCACCTGGAGCAAACCGGCAGCCGCTTTGCCAAACAGGCGCGCGAGGCGATGCGTCGCAAGAACGAGCGCAGCGAACTGATGCGGTTGATGCACAGCGAACGCAAGTTCGAAGCCAGGCTGCATGCCGACAAGGTCATCCTGCCGAGCGATCCACGCCATGCCGAATGGAAGGCGCTGCGCGCTGACTACGAGCGCATGCTGCCCGTGCCGTTCACCAGCCGCTGGGCACTGGACTTTGCTGACGACGCTCCGCCGCAACCGGCCACCTGGCTGACGTCTGCCTTCCTGCACAGCAGCACGGGCCACCTGATCGGCAACATGCTGTTCCTATTCCTGTTCGGCTTCACCGTCGAACTGGCGCTGGGCCGCGCGACGTACCTCGGCTTCTACATCGCGGGCGCGCTCGGCGCATCGGCCATGGCGATGTGGGCGTACGGCGGACGCGGCGGCTACGGGCTGGGGGCGTCGGGTGCCATCGCCGCGTTGATGGCGATGTATGCGCTGATCTACAAGCTGCGCCGCATCCGGTTTTTCTACCAGTTCTTCTTCTACTTCAACTACGTCACCGCACCTGCGCTGATCCTGTTGCCGATCTGGATGGTCAACGAGGTCGTGCAACACGTCACCGGGCACGCTGGCGTCGGCTATATGACCCATCTGGGCGGGCTGCTCACCGGCACCCTGCTGATGCTGCTGTGGCCCGCGGCGCGGCGCAGCCAGCCCGTGGTCGCGCCCGTCAAGGCGCCCGATCCGTTCCACGGCCACGTGGAACGTGCCACGCAGTTCAGCAGCCGCCTGCAATTCGACCGCGCCGCAACCGAATGGCAGGCCGCGGCCAAGCTGCGGCCCGACGACCAGCCGACACTGCGTGCGTTCTTCAACACGGCGCGGCTGCATCCCTCGAGCGATGCCTTCCATCGCGCGGCCAAGCAGGTCTTCCGCCTGAAGGACAGCAGCGAAGCCACAGTCGAGTTCCAGCATGAGTGCTACAAGATCTACCTTGACCAGGCGCGCCCGTCGGTGCGGTTGAAGCCGCGTGACATGGGCCGCCTCGTCGCAAGATTTGGACGCGGTGGGCACCTCGACGACGCACGCCGGCTGTGCCAGGCCATGCTGGCCAGCGCGCCGGATGACGGGGCGACAATCGACGCGCTGACCATGATCGCGTCGTGCGAATGGCACGCCGGCCAGCGCGAACAGGCGTTGAACTGGTTGCCGCAACTGCAGAAACTGGCGCCGGCGCATCCGGTGACGCGCATGCTGGTACCGTGAGATTCGACGGCGCACCGAGGGAACGATCGCGCTGATGGACCAGCATCTTCGCGACACCGAGACAGCGGTCACAGCGGCGATGACCAAAATGGACCTGATCGGTGCGCGCCGCAGGCTCAGCGGGGAGCGGGCTGACGGGCTTGCTATTCGAGAAGCGATTCGAGGCCAGGCGCCTTGTCGACTTCGGAGGACTTGTAGAGCTTGTGCTGCGCCGCGGGACCGATGGCATCCGTGACCACCGCAAGGCGCCACGGATCGCCGCGCTTGGCGCAAGCGCGCTCTTCACCCGTGAGCTGAAACGTGGTCATTCCGGCCGCGGTGCCCTTCACGGCGAGCTTGAGCAAAGTAGCGCCCTTTTTGTCCGACACCTCGATGTCGTAGCCCAGCTTCTGGCTGGCCACGTTTTCGGCCTTGTACCCATAGCCCGCGAAGTGACGCGTCAGGTAGTCCATCGCGGCCGCCTGTACCTCCTCGCGGGATGCGTTGCCAGCAGCGCTCGCTGGCGCCGCAACCGGCACGCCGCCGCGTGCCCGTGCGGCTTGCATGTCTTCTTCGGTGGGCAGCCACCCACGCGGGCCGCGAATCAGGACCGCCACTTTCTGATCGGCGTCCCAGGTGGCGACGTGCCATTCCTGGTCGTCCTGCACCCGCACCGAAACCTTGGCAGCCTTGTCGGACTCCAGGTCGGCGATGGCGACGCGGTTCGTCTGCAGCACGGCCCGCAAACCCAGGCCCCCGTCCAGCGAGCGCTTGAGCAGGTGGAGGCGATCCTTGGCGCGCTGGGCTTGCAGCGCAGTCCGCTCGCCGCCGCCAAGACGGTGGTGCGTATCCAGCGACTCGAGATAGAACCATCGCCCGCCGGCTCCGACGCTGACGAACTCCGCCCAGATGGTGGCGATAACGTTGTCGCCGGTGGCCAGCCAGGCCTGCTCCGACGCTTTCTCGCGCGCATCGAACACGCCCATCCTGGCAATGATTTCGACTGGCGTGCGCTTCTCGCCGCGCAGGCGCTTTTCATTGATGACCGCGAGTACCGCGGGGTCGACTTCTTTGTCCATGGGAGTAACTGGCTTGAGTGATGACGGCTTCGAGAGCGAAAGCGCTCAAACGCGTATTGTGTCGCGGGCAAGCCCTGCCATCGACTGCGATGGCGAGCGTCGACGTCGGAATTTGTTCTTGTATTTGTTCTTGTGTCAGCCGCCGGCCAGCGTGGCGGCGCGCGTTGTCGGATTGTCGTCGCGCAGCAGCCAGCGCACCTCCTCCGTCTGCAGTGTCTTCGGGTAGCGCTTCTTCATCACGTCGAGGATGGGCTGGGCCAGATCGCGCCGGTCCATGCCCTGGATGAGCACCCGGGCGGCCAGCTCGTAGGCATCCGGAATCGCCGCATGGCCGGAATAGCGTTTGTCGAAGCCCTTGAGCAATGCCAGCGCGGCGCGCGCATCGCCGGCGCGCCATTGCAGCTTTGCAAAGCTCACCACGTGGGCAGGGTTCTCGCAGAGGAAGCCCGGGTCTTTCGCGATGCAGGTCGAATAGACCGAATGCGCCTCCGATTCGAGCTTGCCGCGCATCAGCAATTCGATGAAATTCTTGCCGTGACGCAAGAGGTCCTGGGTCTTGCCCGCCACGGCCAGCACACGGTGATAGCGGCGCTGTGCATACACGTCGTTCTCGGCCACACGCGCCGCGTCGTACGCGATGCCTATGGCGATGTCGGCCTCGCCGTGCTCGATCAGGTCGGCCACGTGGGCGTCGACGGCGCGCGCCTCTTCCGACGCATCGCGCTCGGCTGGCGAGACCGGCGACACGAAGCGCTGGTCGATGCCCAGCGCATCGTGGTACTGGTACATCGCATAGCCGAGCAGCGCCGCCATGGCCCAGCTGAAATAGATGATCGCGAAGTTGACCAGCGGCAGCAGCATCCACTGCTTGACCAGCGGCGCGAGCATCGGCAATGCGATGTCGGAGCCACCGCTCAGGAAAAACAGGAAGGCCCACAGCGCCAGGTAGGGCCAGCCCATCGCGCGCATCACGGTCCACCATTGCGCCGGATTCAGCGCCTGGCCGACGCTGGCCGTCTGCACCAGCACCACCACGATGGCCGGCAACGCAATCGACTCGACGGCCCAGGCGGCGATCGACAGGTTCTTCGACAGTGCCGCGCAACCGCCCGTCACCAGACCCATTACCAACAGCACCGCGAACAGCTTCCAGGGCAGCCCGGCCAGGTCCGGGTCGCGTTGCGATGGAAAGTCGCGCGTGTGAAGGAAGCCTTGCGAACTGAACTGGATCACCTTGAACCCGTAGCGGCTCACCGCCAGCAGGATGCCGATCTCCACCAGAATGACGGCGAAGGGCAGCGGAATGACAAAGACAATCAGGCTCGACGCCGCGAGGAGCGTCGCATACAGCAAAGGCTCGCCTTGCAGAGGGAACAGGAAGAACCGGGGCAATCGCAACCAGAATGGCGTGATGGCGTCGGCGCGTCCGCGCGATGGAGTCATGGCACTGCGTCCTTTGGTACTCACCGTCAAGTGTATCGATATGTGAATTGGGCAGGCCAGTCCTTTGGTCGCCAAGGAGAGACCGTTTGAGTTTGAATATCCGCGAAAAAGTCGTGGCCGCCGCTGTGCTGGCCGGCATGGCGTTCGGCGCGCAGGCGCTGCAAATCACGGGCGTCACACCGCAAGGCGAAGTCGCCCGCGTGCGGCAGCTTGTCGCCAGGTTCGACCAGGCTGCCGTCAACTTCGGCGACCCCAAGGCGCCCGCCCCGCTGGCCGTGAGCTGCACCGATGCGGCTGGGTCCAAGGGCACCGGCCGGTGGGTCAACGAGAAGCAGTGGGTGTACGACTTCGAAAACGACCTTGGCCCGGGTGTGCGCTGCACCGTCACCCGGGTGGCGGGCTTCAAGTCCGCCTCCGGTGCGGAGCTGACCGGTACCGCGAGCTGGCAGTTCAACACCGGCGGGCCGTTCGTGCGCAGCGTGCGGCCCGGGGGTGGCCGTATCGACGAGCAGCAGTTCTTCCTGCTCGAACTGAATGGCGCCGCCACCTCGCAGAGCCTGCTGGCCAACGTGTGGTGCCAGTCCGAAGGTATCGGCGAGCGCATTCCGGTGGTGGCGCTGGCCGACGCCGACCGCGCCGCCCTGCTGCAATCGGTGGGCGCCAACGAGCGCGCCGCCAGGGAGCCGCTGCGTTTTGCCACGGTGCGCTGCAACCGCACGCTGCCGCCGTCGGCCAAGGTGCAACTCGTCTATGGCGCTGGCGTGGCCACCCCTTCGGGCGTGGCCAACAAGGTGGAGCGCCGTTTCGCCTACCAGGTGCGCGAGCCCTTTGCCGTGTCGTTCACCTGCGAGCGCGAAAACGCCCAGGCCGCCTGCCTGCCGCTGCGGCCGATGACGCTGACTTTCAACTCACCGGTGGCGCGCGCCCTCGCCGCGCAGATCGTGCTGAAGGGCGGCGGCAAATCCATCGCACCCAAGTTCGACGACGAAAGCCGGCCGAATGCCGAGACGCTGGTCGACTCGGTGAGCTTTCCGGCGCCCTTCCCAGAGCAAACGCAGTTCAGCATCGAACTGCCTGCCGGCTTCAAGGACGCGTCGGACCGCCCGCCCGCTTCCCCCGGCGCCTTTCCCATGAAGGTGGCGACCGGCGCGATGCCGCCCCTGGCCAAGTTCGCGGCCTCGCCCTTTGGCGTGGTCGAGCGCTTTGCCGAACCCGGCGGTGTAGCCATGATGCCGGTGACCGTGCGCAATGTGGAACCTGCCCTGCAGCTGCAGGCGCTCACGCCCGGGAAGGTAAGCGACCTCAACCCGCAGACCGACAGCGAAATCATCGCGTGGTTTCGCAAGGTGCGTCGCTACGACAACAGCTACACCGTGAGCCGCAAGGTGGCCGCGAGCGACGTGAAGGGCGTGCTGCCGAAGATCATCGACAAGGACGACCGCGACAGCGTCCAGACGCGCATGCTGTCGCTGCTCAACGGCCAGGCCGGCGTGAAAACGCTCGACATGCCCAAGGTCGAAGGCGCTGCTCCGCGGCCGTTCGAAGTGGTCGGCATCCCGCTGACGCCGGGCTTCCATGTGTTGGAGATCTCGTCGCAAAAACTCGGCGGCTCCCTGCTCGACGAGCGCTTCGGCGCCGACCGCACGATGTACGTGCGCACCAGCGCGCTGGCGACCAATCTGGCCGTGCACTTCAAGCTCGGCCGGGAAAACGCGGTGGCATGGGTGACCACGCTCGACAAGGGCAAGGTCGTCGCCGGCGCGAAGGTGCGCGTGTCTGGCTGCGACGGCAAGGCGCTTGCAAACGGCACTACCGATGCCAACGGCCTGGTCACTTTCAAGGATCTCTCGTCCGAAGCGCCTAAGTGCGGCGGCGATGACGGCGAAGACGACGTCGACTACAGCAGCGGCGCCTATTTCGTCAGCGCCCGGGCAAAGGACGATGCGGGCACCGAAGACCTCGCCTTCACGTGGAGCGACTGGCAGCGCGGCATCGAGCCCTGGCGCTTCAACGTGCCGACCAGTGCCGACCCCGAGCCCGACCGCATCGCGCACACGATCTTCGACCGCACACTGTTGCGCGCCGGCGAAACGGTGTCGATGAAGCACCTCATCCGCACGCAGACCAGCGGTGGCTTCGGCCTGCCCGACAGCGTGCCCGACACGCTGGTCGTGACGCACACCGGCAGCGGCCAGCAGTTCACGCAAGCACTGGCCTGGCGCAAGACGGCGACCGGCGGGCAGAGCGCGGAGAACACCTTTGCCATCCCGCCCGCCGCCAAGCTGGGCGTCTACGAGGTAACGTTGCGCAACGGCAAGGAGAAGTCCGAGGGCGGCGACTACGAGGACGGCCGCCGCAACAGCTACGGCACTGGCCGCTTCCGGGTCGAGGAATTCCGCCTGCCCGTGCTGGAAGGCCGTGTCGCGCCCAGCGACAAGAACCCGCTTGTCGCGGTGACCTCGGTGCCCGCGGACGTACAGATCAACTACGTCGCCGGCGGTGGTGCGTCGAACCTGCCGGTACGGGTGTCGGCCGTGACGCGCGCGAAGTCGATGAGCTTTGCCGACTACGACACCTTCAGCTTCGCGCCGCCGCAAAGACAGGTGGCCTCGGGTAGCCACGCCGACGAGGAAGCTGCCGCCTCGGACGACACCCGCGTGGTCGCCGACAAGCTTCCCGTCACCCTGGACCGCAACGGCGCCGGCAAGATCACGGTCGACAAGCTGCCCGCATCCAAGGCGCCGCGCGAACTGCTGCTCGAAGCGAGCTATGCCGACCCCAACGGCGAGGTGCAGACCCTCCGAAGCACGCAAACGCTCTGGCCCGCCGCGGTGATCGCCGGCATCAAGACCGAGAGCTGGATCTCCACCGACAAGAAGCTCAAGTTCCAGGCGCTCGCACTCGACCTCGCCGGCAAGCCGCTCGCCGATGTTCCGATCGACGTCAAGGCGACCGCCGTCATCACCACCAGCAGCCGCAAGCGCATGGTCGGCGGCTTTTACACGTACGACAACAAGACCGAGACCAAGGACCTGGGCAGCGTCTGCAGCGGCAAGAGCGACAGTCGCGGCCTGGTGCTGTGCGATGCCTCGCTGGCCGAGCCGGGCCGCGTGGAACTGGTCGTCAACGCCAAGGACGAGGAAGGCCGCACGAGCCTCGCGGCCAACTCGGTCTACGTGACGAAGCAGGGCGAACTCTGGTTCGGCGGCGAGGACAACGACCGCATCGACGTGCTGCCCGAGAAGAAGAGCTACCAGCCCGGCGAAGTCGCCAGGTTCCAGGTGCGCATGCCGTTCCGCTTCGCGACGGCGCTGGTCGCGGTGGAGCGCGAAGGCGTCATCGAAACGCACGTCGTGCAACTCAACGGGCAAGACCCGACCGTCACGCTGCAGGTCAAGCCCGAATGGGGTCCGAACGCGTACGTGAGCGTGCTGGCGTTGCGCGGCCGGCTGCGCGAGGTGCCGTGGTACAGCTTCTTCACCTGGGGCTTCAAGTCGCCGCGCGAGTGGTGGACCGCCTTCTGGTACGAGGGCCGCGAGTACATCGCGCCCACGGCGCTGGTCGACCTGAGCAAACCCGCCTTCCGGCTTGGCCTCGCGGAGATTCGCGTGGGCACCAAGGCGCACCAGATCGAGGTGAGCGTGTCGAGCGACAAACCAAGCTACCCGGTGCGCGGCAAGGCCGAAGTGACCATTACCGGCAAGCTGCCCGGCGGCAAGCCCGCCGCCGGCGCCGAAGTGGCACTGGCCGCCGTCGACCAGGCCTTGCTGGAGCTGATGCCCAACACCAGCTGGAACCTGCTCGACGCGATGCTGCAGCGACGCAGTTGGGGCGTGGGCACATCGACCGCGCAAATGGAAATCGTCGGGCGTCGGCACTACGGCCGCAAGGCGGTGCCGGCCGGTGGCGGCGGCGGCAAGGGCCAGACCCGCGAGCTGCTGGAAACGCTGCTGCTGTGGAACCCGAAGATCGTGCTCGACGCCAACGGCCAGGCCAAGGTGACTGTGACGCTGAACGATGCACTGACCACCTTCAAGATCGTGGCCGTGGCCGATGCCGGCACGGGCTTGTTCGGCACCGGGCAGGCCAGCATCCAGGCCACGCAAGACCTGCAGATCATCAGCGGCCTGCCGCCGCTGGTTCGCGAGGACGACCAGTTCCGCGCGCAGATCACGCTGCGCAACACCACGCAGAAGCCGATGAAGGTCGTGGTCACGCCGCGTGCCACCCTGCTCACGCTGGAGCCGCAGACCGTCGACATCCCGGCCGGGGAATCACGTGAGGTGGCGTGGAACGTGACGGCACCGGCACAGTTGGCGCAGACGCGCGCCGAAGCCATCCTTTGGGAGATTGCGGCCAAGGACACGCTCGCCGGCGCGGCAGATGCATTGAAGCTGCGTCAACGCGTCGTGCCTGCCGTGCCGCTCACGGTGCAGCAAGCCACTCTGGTGCAAGTCGATGGCGTCTACACGCTGGACGTGGTGCCGCCGGCCGACGCCCTGCCCGGCCGCGGCGGTTTGCGGATGTCGTTGCAGCCCCGGCTCGCCGAAGGCCTGCCGGGCGTGCGCGACTGGTTCGCCAACTACCCTTTCGCCTGTCTCGAACAGAAGTCCAGCAAGTCGATCGGCCTGCGCGATGCCAAGTTGTGGCAAGGCGTACTCGCGCAACTGCCGAGCTACCTTGACAGCGATGGCCTCGCGAGCTATTTCCCGCCGCGCGATGGAGAGGCCAATCGCGGCAGCGACACGCTCACGGCCTACCTGCTCTCCTCCACCAACGAGGCCTCGGCGATCGACCCCGGCTTCGCGATCGCCGACGACGTGCGCGCACCCATGGAAAACGCCTTGATCGCATTCGTCGAAGGCCGCATCCAGCGCGAGTTCTGGAGCCCGCGCAAAGACCTCGACGTGCGCAAGCTCGCCGCGCTCGAGGCCTTGTCGCGCTACGGCAGGGCGCAAGCCCGCATGCTCGGCAGCATCACGATCGCGCCGAACCAGTGGCCCACCAGCGCGGTGATCGACTGGCTGCAGATCCTGCAGCGCGTGAAGGACGTGCCCAAGCGTGACGAGCGCATCGCCGAGGCCCACAACATCCTGAAGGCGCGCCTGAGCTACCAGGGCACCAAGCTGATCTTCAGCACCGAACAGGACGACTACTGGTGGTGGCTGATGACGAATGGCGACGTCAACACCGCACGCCTGATGCTCGCGGTGATGGACGACCCGGAGTGGAAAGACGACATGGGCAAGCTGGCCAACGGCTTCATCGGCCGGCAGCAGAACGGCGCCTGGCACACCACGACGGCCAACTTGTGGGGCGGCCTGGCGCTGGAGAAGTTCTCGAAGAAGTTCGAGGCCGTTCCGGTCGCCGGCCTCACCGCCGCCGTGCTCGGCGCGGCGAAGGCGCAGGTGGACTGGAGCAAGGTCGAGCGCATCAAGGCCAGCGATGCCGGCGGCGCGCCCAACCAGACGACGGCGTTCGGTGCGCCCGCTTCACCGGGCACCCTGCGCAATAACAGCATGTTCATGGCCTGGGCCAATCCGCCTGCGGCACGCGACACGTTGCTGGTCACGCAGACCGGCACCGGCAGGCCGTGGCTCACGTTGCAGTCGGTGGCCGCGGTGCAACTGAAAGCGCCGTTCGCTGCCGGCTATGCGATCAAGAAAACCATCACACCGGTCGAGCAGGCCGTGGCAGGCAAGTACACGCGCGGCGACGTGCTCCGTGTGTCGCTGGAGGTGAATGCCAGCGCCGACATGACCTGGGTCGTCATCACCGACCCGATCCCGGGCGGCGCCACCATCCTCGGCGGCGGGCTGGGCCGCGACTCGCAGATTGCGACGCAGGGCGAGAAGAAGACTGGCGCCGGCTGGGCCGCATTCGAGGAGCGATCCTTCGAGTCCTTTCGCAGCTACTACGAGTACCTTCCCAAGGGCGTGGTGAAGATGGAATACACGGTGCGGTTGAACAACGTCGGCGACTTCGCGCTGCCGCCGAGCCGGGTGGAGGCGATGTATGCGCCGGAGATGTTCGGGGAGGTGCCGAATGCCAAGGTGAAGGTGGAGGCGGGGAAGTGAGACGGTCCGCATGAACAATACGGCGCTCCTCATCATCGACGTCCAGCAGGGGCTGTGCGAGGGCGAGCATGACGCCTTCGAATCGACGCTGGTCATCGACAGGATCAACGCGGTTTGCGCGAAGGCCCGTGCCGCACGCATTCCGGTGATCTTCATCCAGCATGAAGACGACGGCCTTCTGAAATTCGAAACGCGCGAATGGCAACTCGCACAAGGCTTGCACGCAGAACCTGCCGACCTTCGCATTCGAAAGACGACGCCGGACTCGTTCCTGCGGACCGAACTGCAGGCTGTCTTGCAGGAACGCGATGTGAGCGAACTGGTCATCTGCGGCATGCACACCGAGTTCTGCGTCGACACGACCACGCGAAAGGCGCTCGCGCTGGGCTATCCGGTCGTGCTGGTCGAAGACGCACATACGACCGAGGGCAATGACTTCGTGACGCCGCGGCAGGTCATCCAGCATCACAACGCGACGCTCGCCAACATTTCGAGCTTCGGACCCCGGGTCCGAACGGTCCCAAGCCACTCCGTACTCTTCAACGCGCGGTGAACCGCATGAAGAACTGGTACGCGCTGCACTCACACCGGGAGGCCGACGACGCCTTGCATGTGAAAGCGCCCGTGACGCGTATCCGATCCGCGTCATGGCCGTCGTCGAAGCCCCCTTTCAGAGGACCGCCCGTGCGCATATCAGTGCTCGATGACGCTGGAGCGTGTTTCCGCGACGCATGAAACCAGGACGAGCATCGCGAAGTCTGTTCGTGGGCACCCGCGGAACCGGCTTTGCCGGGCCGCTGGGTGCGCCCCCTGGAGAACCCTGGAGGGGGAGGCGCCATAGGCGCATCGGGGGTGTTTCATCCCACCGGCTTTGCCGGGCCGCCGGGTGCGCCCCCTCGAGGGGGAAGCGCCGCAGGCGCTTCGGGAGTGCCTCAATGCTGTGCCGCAGCCGAAGCCCCAAGCCCCGTTTCAGACCGGACCTGCTGCGCCGGGAATGCCGCACGCTCCGAAGCGGCGCGGCTGCTGCGATCCAGCACCGAGAACAGCCAGATGCCTGCAAAACCGATGGCCATCGAGAACAGTGCCGGCGAAGCGTAGGGGAACAGCGCGGAGCCCTTCGGATATCCGAGCGTCGCTTCCCACACCGACGGCGAGACCACGGTCAATGCCACCGACGATGCAAGCCCCAGGAACCCGCCGATCACCGCGCCGCGCGTCGTGCAGTCCTTCCACAGCACCGACATGAACAGCACCGGGAAGTTGGCCGACGCCGCGACCGCGAAAGCCAGCGACACCATGAATGCGATGTTCTGCTTCTCGAACGCAATCCCCAGGAGCACGGCCACGACGCCCAGGCCGACCGTCGTGATGCGCGACACCTTCAGCTCGGCCGCGCTGTCGGCCTTGCCCTTCTTGACCAGCGTGGCGTAGATGTCATGCGAGACCGCCGAGGCCCCCGACAGCGTGAGGCCGGCCACCACCGCGAGGATCGTGGCGAAGGCCACCGCCGAGATGAAGCCGAAGAACACGTTGCCGCCGACCGACTTGGCCACGAGCACCGCCGCCATGTTGGCTGCGCCGCCGCCGCCCTTGATCGTGCCCGTTGCCGTGTCCGCGAACTCGGGGTTGGTCAGCACCAGCGTGATTGCGCCGAAGCCGATGATGAAGATCAGCAGGTAGAAATAGCCGATCCAGGTCGTCGCCCAGAACACCGACTTGCGCGCCTGCTGCGCATCGGGCACGGTGAAGAAGCGCATCAGGATGTGAGGCAGCCCGGCCGTGCCGAACATCAGCGCCATGCCGAAGGAGATGGCCGAGATCGGATCCTTCACGAAGCCGCCCGGGCCCATGATGCTGAGGCCGATGATCGAGGCCTCCTCAGGGCTCTTGCCGGAATTGGCCGCGATCTGCGTGCGCACGGCCACCGACTTGGCGAACAGCGCTTCCGGGCTGAACCCGAACTGCGCCAGCACCATGATGGCCATGAAGGTCACGCCCGCCAGCAGCAGCACCGCCTTGATGATCTGCACCCAGGTGGTGGCGGTCATGCCGCCGAACAGCACGTACACCATCATCAGCACGCCGACGATCACCACGGCCACGATGTAGTCAAGCCCGAACAGCAGCTTGATGAGTTGCCCCGCGCCGACCATCTGGGCGATCAGGTAGAACGCCACCACCACCAGCGTGCCGGAGGCCGCGAAGGCGCGGATCGGGCCGGGCTGGAAGCGGTAGCCCGCCACGTCGGCGAAGGTGAACTTGCCGAGGTTGCGCAAGCGCTCCGCCATCAGGAAGGTGATGACCGGCCAGCCGACCAGGAAGCCGATGGAATAGATCAGCCCGTCGTAGCCGGTCGCCATCACGGCAGCCGAGATGCCCAGGAATGACGCGGCCGACATGTAGTCGCCGGCGATTGCCAGGCCGTTCTGGAAGCCGGTGATGCCGCCGCCCGCGGTGTAGAAATCTGCCGCCGACTTGGTCTTGCCGGCCGCCCACTTGGTGATGTACAGGGTGAGCAGCACGAAGCCCGAGAACATCGCGATGGCGATCCAGTTGGTCGGTTGCTTGTCCACTTGGCCGACATCGCCGCCCGCGGCCATCGCCGCGCTGCCGGCGAGCAGCGTCGCCGTCGCGATGAAGGATTGGATGCGGTGGCGGGTCATGGCTTTGCGTCCTTGAGGATTTCTGCAGTGAGGCGGTCGAACTCGCCGTTCGCGCGGCGAATGTAGATCGCGGTGATGACGATGGTGAAGACGATCACGCCGAGGCCGATCGGGATGCCGATGGTGGTGACGCCTGCGCCGATCGGCCGGGCCAGGAAGGGCTTGTCGAAGGCGATGAGCGCAATGTAGCCGTAGTAGACGACCATCATCAGCGCCGTGAGCAGCCAACCGAACTTGTTGCGTTTTCGGCGTAACTCCAGATACAGGGGGTTCGACTGGATCTTTTCAACGATGGGATCACGCATAAGCTTGTCTCCGGTGGATGGGGGGTTCGGCGCGATTCTGGGATGTCGGCTCCAGGCACGGGGGAATACGCAAACATTCGTCACATTGCGGGAATATCGCGGCGCAGGTGGGTCACTGCATTCGAGCGAATGCGATGCAATCGGAGGCAGCTACACGACGAGAGCAGGCAACGGCGACAGGCCCTACCCCCAAGTGACGGCCGCGGCGAACATGTAGCCCGCGCCATAGACCGTCTTGATGATCACCGGGTCATGCGGGTCGACCTCGATCTTGCGGCGCAGGCGCGAGATGCGCACGTCGATGCTGCGGTCGGTGGGCAGCAGGTCGCGCGCGCCCATCAGCTGTTCGCGGGTGAGGATCTGGTGGGGTCGCTCGACGAAGCAGCGCAGCACCTGGGTCTCGGCGGTGCCCAGCAGATGTTCCGTACCGTCCGGCGCGCGCAGGATGTTGGCGGCGCAGTCGATGCGCCAGCCGAGGAACGACGCATAGCGCCGCTGCTGCGCGCCGGCCGCGCCGTTCGCGGCCATCCGCCGCCGCAGGATGCTGCGCACCCGCGCCACCAGCTCGCGGGACTCGAAGGGCTTGGTCATGTAGTCGTCGCCGCCGAGTTCGAGGCCCATCACGCGATCGGCGGTATGGCCGCGGCCGGTGAGGATCAGCACGCCGGCGCTGGTCTGTGCGGTGATGCGCCGCACCAGGTCGATGCCGTCCATGTCCGGCAGACCGAGATCGACGATGCACAAGTCGGGCTTTTCGGTCTGCATGCGGCGCAGCATGGCGGCGCCCGTGTTGAAGCCTTCGGCGTTGAATCCGAATTCCGCGAGCGCGTTCAGCACGAGCTTGGTGACGGCCGGATCGTCCTCGATCAGGAAGACCAGGGAACGCGGCGCGCTCTCGTCGCGCTGGGGGTGGGATGCGTGTGTGCTCACTGGATAACCTTCACGCTGCGCGCGGCGGTGCGAGTGCCTTCGGGCGGCCGGGCGGCACTCACTGGATAACCTCCACGCTGCGCGCGGCGGTGCGAGTGCCTTCGGGCGGCCGGGCGGCACTCACTGGATGACCTCCACGCTGCGCGCGGCGGTGCGAGTGCCTTCGGGCGGCCGGGCGGCACTCATGCGCGGGACGCCTCGATCGCGTCGGCCAGTTGCGCGGGGGTGAAGGGTTTGATGAGCCATGGCACGCCGGCCACGGCGCGCTCGCCGGCGGCATTGCCGCTCATCAGCACCACCGCCTGCGCAAGGTGCAGCTGGCGCGCGGTAGCAGCGACTTCGCGGCCGTCGACGCCGCCCGGCATTGCAACGTCGGACAGCAGCAGCGCAATGTCGGACGTCTGCCGCAGCAGGGCGAGCGCCTCGACGCCGCTGTCCGCCTCGAGCACCGCATACCCCATGTCGAGCAGCACGCGTCGCACCACGCGGCGGACCTGGGAGTCGTCGTCCACCAGCAGCGCCAGTCCGCGTCGGCCCGGTGCTTCGGACGCAGCCGCTGGGCCGGGCCGGTGGACGTCGGCGCGCTCGCTCGCCGGCAGCCAGAGCGAAATCGTGGTGCCGCGGCCGGGCAGGCTCTGCACGTCGATCGCGCCGCCCGATTGCTTGATGAAACCGTAGACCATCGCCATGCCCAGGCCGGTTCCGCTGCCGGGCTGCTTGGTGGTGAAGAACGGCTCGAACATGTGGGCCATCGTGCGGGCGTCCATGCCACAGCCGTCGTCCTGCACGTCGATGCGCACGCAGTCGCCCGGTGCGGTCTGGAGCGCGTCGGCGGCATCGGCGTCCAGGTGCGCCGGCCGCGCGCGCAGCGTGACCCGGCCGCCAGAGGGCATGGCGTCGCGTGCGTTGAGGATCATGTTGAGGATGGCCTGTTCGAGCTGGGCCGCATCGATCCAGGTGTCCAGCGGCTGCGCCCCCGCGTCGACGCGCAGGTGGATGCGCTCGGGCAGCGAGTGCCTGACCAGCCCTTCGACCGCGCGCAGCAGCGCCGCGACATCCACCGTGCCCGCCTGCAGCGGCTGCCGGCGCGCGAAGCGCATCAACCCCTTCACCAGGTCGGCGCCGCGCCGCGAGGCATCGAGCGCAGGCTGGATGTATTCGGGCACGTTGGGGTCGTCCGGATGCGCGTCCCTCAGCGCCGCGAGATTGCCGATCACGACCGTGAGGATGTTGTTGAAATCGTGCGCCAATCCACCGGTGAGGTGGCCCAGCGCCTCCAGCTTCTGCGTGCGTGCGAGCAACTCCTGGGAACGCCTTTGCTCGGTGATGTCGAAGGTCAGCTCGAAGCAGCCGGCCACCGTGCCGTCGGCCGCACGCTCCGGGACCAGCGACGTGCGCACGGCCCGGCGCTCGCCGGCGTGGATGACCAATTCGTACTCGAAGGTGACCGATTCACCCGCCACCGCCCGCAGCACGTGCGGCTTGACCACCGCATAGACCTCGTCGCCCAGGAAGGCCCGGGCGCTGACGCTTTCGGGCCGCGTGACGTCGATGTGGAACCAGTCGTGGTAGGCGCGGTTCAAGTAGCGGTAGACGCGGCGGTGGTCGAAATACGCGACCAGCGCCGGAATCGAGTCCATCACCAGCCGCATGCGCTGCTCGCTGCTGACCAGTTCGGCGGTGCGCCCAGCCACGCGGCTTTCAAGCTCGGCGTTCTGCTCGCGGATCGTGCGCTCGGCACGGCGCTGCGGGGTGACATCGGAGTACAGCGTGACGAAGCCGTGCCCAGGCAGCGGCTCGCCGTGGATGTGGATCACGCATCCACCAGGGCGAGTGCGCTCGATGTCGTGCGCCCTGAAGGCGCGGGCCGCCGCCACGCGCTCGGCCACCAGCGCCTCGGGGTCGCCCGGGCCGTATTCGCCGCGACGGGCGTTGTAGCGGATGAAGGTTTCGAAGGGCGTGCCGATGCGCGCCATGCCTTCGGGGAAATCCAGCAGCCGCTCGTAGGCGCGGTTCCACGCCACCAGCCGCAGGTCGGCGTCGAAGATCGACAGTCCCTGGTCGAGCCGGTCGAGACCGGCTTGCAAGGTCTGGTAGCGGGCCAGCGGTGCCGTCTCTGCGGCAGCGAAGTCGTTGTCTCTCAAGGGGTCTCCGGCTGTTTGTCGGTGCAGCGGTCGCCAATAAGCGGTTTATAGCCCAGGGCTTGCAAACATTCGTCATCTTTCGCGCCGACTGGTGAAACGTTCATCGCCGATGCTTGGGCGGCCATTGAACCACTGCCCGCCCGGAGACAACATGACCCACATCAATCCGTACGCCATGGGACTCGACAAGAATGCCGCGAACTTCGTGGCGCTTTCCCCGCTGTCTTTCGTCGAGCGATCGGCCAACGTGTATCCCGATCGCATCGCCGTCGTGTACGGCGACGAACGCCGGACCTGGGCCGAAACCTATATCCGCTGCCGTCGGCTGGCCAGCGCGCTGGCGGCCCGCGGCATCGGCCCCGGCGACACCGTGGCGGTGATGCTGCCCAACACGCCGGCCATGTTCGAGGCCCACTTCGGCGTGCCGATGAGCGGCGCGGTGCTGAACACGCTCAACACGCGGCTCGATGCGCCGGCCATCGCCTTCATGCTGCAGCATGGCGAGGCCAAGGTCTTGCTCACCGACCGCGAATTCTCGGGCGTGGTGGCGCAGGCGCTGTCCACGCTGGGCACCCATCGCCCGCTGGTGATCGAGGTCGAGGACGAAGCGGCGCCCGCGGGCCAGCGGCTCGGCGAAATCAGCTACGAAGACTTCCTGGCCGGCGGCGATCCGGACTTCGCCTGGCAGCTGCCCGCCGACGAGTGGGATGCCATCGCCCTCAACTACACCTCCGGCACCACGGGCAACCCCAAGGGCGTGGTGACGCACCACCGTGGCGCCTACCTCAACTCGGCCAGCAACGCGCTCGCCTGGAACATGCCCGACCAGTCGGTCTACCTATGGACGCTGCCGATGTTCCACTGCAACGGCTGGTGCTTCCCGTGGGTGCTGGGGCTGGTGGCGGGCACTGCCGTGTGCCTGCGCCGGGTCGACCCTGCCCTCATCTATCCGCTCATCCGCGAACACCGCGTGACCCACATGTGCGGCGCGCCGATCGTCTACAGCATGATGATCAGTGCGCCGGCCGAACTGCGCGCCGGCATCGGCCACACGGTACAGGGCCTGGTCGCGGGTGCGGCGCCGCCGGCCGCAGTGATCGAGGGCTGCGAGTCCGCGGGCATCGAGATCACCCATGTGTACGGGCTGACCGAGGTCTACGGCCCGTCGGCCATCTGCGCCAGGCAGGAGTCATGGAAAGGCCTGCCCGTCGAGGAGCGCGCCCGCCTCAACGGCCGCCAGGGCGTGCCCTATCCGTTGCAGCAGGCGGTGACCGTGCTCGACCCGGCGACCATGACCCAGGTGCCGGCCGACGGCGAGACCATCGGCGAGATCTTTTTCCGCGGCAATGCGGTGATGAAGGGCTATCTCAAGAACCCCGGCGCCACCGAGGAAGCCTTTGCGGGCGGCTGGTTCCATACCGGCGACCTCGGCGTGCGGCATCCCGACGGCTACGTGAAGATCAAGGACCGCAGCAAGGACGTGATCATCTCCGGCGGCGAGAACATCTCGTCCATCGAGGTGGAAGACGCGCTGCACCACCATCCTGCCGTGCTCAGCGCCGCGGTGGTCGCCGAGCCCGACCGGAAATGGGGCGAAGTGCCCTGTGCCTTCGTCGAGCTCAAGCCAGGCAACGACACGGTGACGCAGGACGAACTCCTCGCCTTCTGCCGTCCGCTGCTGGCGCGCTTCAAGGTGCCCAAGCGCATTGTGTTCGGCGAATTGCCCAAGACCTCCACCGGGAAGATCCAGAAATTCCTGCTGCGCGACCGCGTGCAGTCCGCCAGCGCCATCGAATGAACCAACCCACGAGGACCTTGCCATGAGTTCCCAGCCCGAAGTCTTCATCGTCGTCGCCGCCCGCACCGCCATCGGCACCTACGGCGGCAGCCATTTCTGATCGCGTTCAAGGAGTACCCCATGCACACCGCAACGACACCGGTCGCGACCCCCACGACCTATCCGCCTTCGCAGAAAACCGTGCGCAATGCGCATGTTTCCGGCCGCGCCGCCTACGACCGCCTGGTCGCGGAAGCGGAGGCCGACCACGAGGCGTACTGGGCCCGCCTGGCGCGCGAGTTCATCACCTGGAAGAAGCCCTTCACCAAGGTGCTGGACGACAGCAACGCGCCCTTCTACAAGTGGTTCGAGGACGGCACGCTCAACGCCTCCTACAACTGCCTCGACCGCAACATCGAGCGCGGCCTCGGGCAGAAGACGGCGATCGTCTTCGAGGCCGACGACGGCGCCGTCACCCAGGTCACCTATGCCGACCTCCTCGAGCGCGTCTGCCGCACCGCCAACGCGCTGCGCCTGATCGGCGTGAAGAAGGGCGACCGCGTGGTCATCTACATGTCGATGTCGATCGACGGCGTGGTCGCGATGCAGGCCTGCGCGCGCATCGGCGCAATCCATTCGGTGGTGTTCGGCGGCTTCTCCTCGCAGGCACTGCGCGACCGCATCGCCGACACCGGCGCGGTGGTGGTTCTCACCGCCGACCAGCAGGTGCGCGGTGGCAAGCACCTGCCGCTGAAAGCCGTCGTCGACGAGGCGCTGGCGCTCGGCGGCTGCGAAAGCGTGCGCCATGTGCTGGTCACGAAGCGCACCGGTGCCGAGGTGCCGTTCGAGGCGCCGCGCGACCAATGGATGGCGGACCTGCTGGCCGTGCAGCCGACGACTTGCGAGCCCGAATGGGTCAGCGCGGAGCATCCGCTGTTCCTGCTCTACACCTCGGGTTCCACCGGCAAGCCCAAGGGCGTGCAGCACTCGACCGGCGGCTACCTCCTGCATGCGGCGCTGACCTGCTACTGGACCTTCGACCTCAAGCCCGAAGACGTGTTCTGGTGCACCGCAGACATCGGCTGGGTCACCGGCCATACCTACATCACCTACGGCCCGCTGGCGCTCGGCGCAACCGAAGTGGTCTTCGAAGGCATACCCACGTACCCCGACGCCGGCCGCTTCTGGCGAATGATCCAGGACCACCTGGTGACGGTGTTCTACACGGCGCCTACCGCCATCCGCTCGCTCATCAAGGCGGCGGAAAGCACGCCGGCGGCCCATCCGCGCAACTACGACCTGTCGAGCCTGCGCATCCTCGGCACGGTGGGCGAGCCCATCAACCCGGCTGCCTGGCAGTGGTACCACGACCACATCGGCGGCGGCCGCTGCCCTATCGTCGACACCTTCTGGCAGACCGAGACCGGCGGCCACATGATCACGCCGCTGCCCGGCGTCCACGACCTCGTGCCCGGCTCCTGCAGCCTGCCCTTCCCCGGCATCAGCGCCGACGTGGTCGACGAGGCCGGCAACCCCGTCCCCTGGGGCCAGGGCGGGATCCTGGTGGTGAAGAAGCCATGGCCCGCGATGATCCGCACCATCTGGGGCGACCCGGAGCGCTTCAAGTCGAGCTACTATCCGCAGGACTTCCAGGGCCGCTACTACCTCGCCGGCGATGGCGCGATCCGCGATGCCGAGACAGGCAACTTCACCATCACCGGCCGCATCGACGACGTGCTCAACGTGAGCGGGCACCGCATGGGCACGATGGAAATCGAATCCGCGCTGGTGTCGTGCACCGAGCTGGTGGCCGAAGCGGCCGTGGTCGGCCGGCACGACGACACCACCGGCGAGGCGATCTGCGCATTTGTGGTGCTCAAGGGCGCGTTGCCCGTCGGCGACCAGGCCACCGCCATCGCCAGCGAACTGCGCACCTGGGTTGCCCGGGAAATCGGCCCCATCGCGAAGCCGAAAGACATCCGCTTCGCGGAAAACCTGCCGAAGACGCGCAGCGGCAAGATCATGCGGCGCCTGCTTCGCTCGGTCGCCAAAGGCGAAACCTCGACGCAGGACACCTCGACGCTGGAGAACCCGGCGATCCTGGAGCAGTTGGGGCAGGTGTATTGAATCCGGAACCCCTACTGCGAAGTGAATTCGTGGGCACCCGTGGAACCTGCCTTGCCGGGCCGCCGCCGGGTGCGCCCCCTCGAGGGGATCGAGGGGGATGCGCCGCAGGCGCTTCGGGGGTGGCCCACCCTACGGCTTGAACGAACCCTCGAGCGTGTAGCGCGTTCCCGGATGGACCAGGCGCGCCAGCGTGACGGGCGCGCCCTGGCTCTCCGTGCGCCGCACGATCACCAGGCAGGGCTCCTGCGGGTCGATGCCGAGCAGGCGCGCCTCCTTGGCGGTGGGCTTGCTCGCCTCGATCGAGTACTGCGCCTCCCACAGCGGCGCCACTGAAAGCAGGTACTGCGTCGGCGTGATCTGGTTGAAGTCGACACCGAGGTAGTCCGGCGCGGCCGCCGGATTGACATAGCGGTCCTCGCACAACAGCGCGAGGCCGTCCTCGAAATGCACGATCAGCGAGTGGAATACGCGGCTGCCCATCGGCAGGCCGAGTCGCTGGGCCATGCCTGCGCCGACTTTCTCCTCGCGCACGAATTGCACCTCGACATGGTGCTTGCGGCCTCGCTCGGCGATCTCGGTGTGGAGGTCGCGGATGGTCAGCGTGGATGACGCGCGATAGGGCTGCGCCGCAAAAGTCCCCACGCCCTGGATCCGCTGGAGCAGCCCCTCCGACTGAAGTTCGCGCATCGCGCGATTGACCGTCATGCGGCTCACCTCGAAGCGGTTGACCAGTTCCGCCTCCGAAGGCATCAGGGCGCCTGGCGGCCACTTGGCCGTTGCCAGGCCATCCTTGAGGAATGCCTTGACCTTGGCATAGGCGGGCGCGGGTTGCTCGAAGTTCATGGGTCGAGATTACATGAGCGATCTTGTCTAGACAAGAAAACCTGTGAATGCGGGTTAATACCGATCCATTGCGCTTGATCGAACATGTCTAGACAAGTACATTCAACCCAGATCGCCGCTCGACACCAATCCCGGATCGAGCCTCCTTTCTTCAATCGCAACCAGGAATTACGACATGTCTGATTTCAAGCTGAACGGGTGGGTATTGACGTTGGCGGCCGCTGCAGCCACATGCACGACGACGGCAAATGCCGACATCAAGATCGGGCTGATGGTCCCGCTCACGGGCTTTGCCGCGGCGGACGGCAAGTCGGCGCTGGAGGGAGCCAAGCTCGCCGTGGCGCAGGCCAACGCCAAGGGCGGCGTCAAGGGCGAGAAGCTCGACCTCGTGATCTATGACGACCAGGCCTCGCCGAAGGAAGCAGTGCCCACGGCCACCAAGCTCATCGAAAAAGACAAGGTGGTCGGGGCAGTGTCGGGTTCCTACTCGGGCTCGACCCGCGCTTCGGCCGGCGTGTTCCAGGCAGCCAAGGTGCCCTACGTCACCGCCTACGCCATCCACCCCGACATCACGCGTGCCGGCGACTACATGTTTCGCGTCTCGGCCATGGGCGAGGTGCAGGGCCGTGCGGGCGCCAAGCTGGTCAACGACCTGGGCAAGAAGAAGGTCGTGCTGATCAACGTCAAGAATGACTTCGGCCAGTCGCTGGCGGTCGGGTTCAAGGAAGGCGCCGCCAAGTTCGGCCTCACCATCGCGGGCGAACACGAGTACAGCATCCAGGACCGACAGTTCGGCGCCCTGGTGTCGCAGGTCAAGTCGCAAGAGCCCGAGGTGATCTACGCAAGCGGCTACTTCTATACCGCCGGCCCGCTGGTCAGCCAGTTGCGCGCCGCCGGCGTCAAGGCAACGATCATCGGCCAGGAAGGCTACGACTCCGACAAGTTCATGGAGATCGCCGGTGCCGCCTCCGAAGGCGTGCTGGTGACCACCTCGCTCGACCGCGATTCGACCAACCCCGCGACCAAGGCTTTCCTGGCCGACTTCAAGCAGGCCACCAAGGAAGGCGCGGACATGGTCGCCGCGGCCACCTACACCGCCACCAACGTGATGATCGAAGGCCTGCAGAAGACCGGCGGCAAGGGCGGCGAGGCACTGCGCGACGCGATGGCCGCGGGCACCTTCGACACGCCGATCGGCAAGCTCTCGTTCAACGACCTGCATGAAGTCAAGAAGGACATCCAGGTCCAGGTGGTCAAGGACAAGGCCTTCCATCGCCATTCGGTGATCTCGGACGCGGTGCTGCTGGCGCCGCCGTCGAAGTCCAGCGGCCAGTAAACGGGCGCCCCATGCTTTTCATCGAACTGGTCGCCCAGAGCCTGGTGCAGGGCAGCCTCTACGCGCTGATCGCGCTGGGGCTGACGCTGGTCTACGGCCTGCTGCGCATCCTCCACGTGGCACACGCCGCCCTGTTCACGCTCGGCGCGTACCTCGGGGTGCTGGTCTGCAACGCCACCGGCAGCCTTTTGCTGGCCTTCGCGGTCGCCATGGCGCTCGCCGGGCTGGGCGGCGTGGCCATGTTCCGGCTGGCCTACAAGCCGCTGCTGAACAAGCCGGCCTATGTGGCACTGATCGCCTCCATCGGCCTCTACATCGCCTCGGAAGAAATCTTCCGCATCGTGTTCGGCGCCTCGGGCCTGTCCTTCACCGAGCCGCCGCTGCAGGCGCAGGTGTCGGTGGGCGGCCTGCAGTTCAAGCAGGCCGAGTTGGCCGTGATGCTGAGCAGCGTGGTCATCATCGCCCTGCTCGGCTGGCTGCAGACACGCACGCGCATCGGCGTGGCTTGCCAGGCGACGGTGTCCGATCCGCAGATGGCCGAGTCCTTCGGCATCAAGCTCAACACGGTGCGCGACCTGAACTTCCTCGTGGGTTCGGCGCTCGCGGGCTTCGCCGGCGTGTGGGTGGCCATCCTCAACAACCTGGTGGAGCCCACGATGGGCAGCGTGCCTTCGTACAAGGCGCTGGCCATCATCGTGCTGGGCGGCCTCGGCTCGGTGCGCGGCACGCTGCTGGCTGCACTGGTGCTCGGTTTGGTCGAATCCTTCGGCACCACCTACCTGAGCAAGCTGCTGGACCGCAACGCGATCGCCTTCGCCTTCCTGATCCTGGTCCTGATGGCGCGGCCCCAGGGTCTGTTCGCCAAACGCTGAGGAGCCGTCATGGACTATGAAATCTCTTTGCTCACCACGATCGGCATCAGCGTGCTGTTCGCGCTGTCGCTGAACCTGATCACCGGCTTCTGCGGCCAGATCAGCCTGGGCCACGCGGCCTTCCTCGGGCTCGGCGCCTACGTGTCGGCCATGCTCAGCAAGGCGGGCCTGCCTTTCTTCGCGACCATTCCGCTGTCGATGCTGCTGGCCGGTGCGCTCGGCGTGGTGGTGGGGCTGGCCTCGCTGCGCGTGCGGGCCGACTTCCTGGCCATCACCACGATGGGCGTGGGCTTCCTGTTCATCGGCGTGGTGCGCCAGCAGGAGTGGCTGGGCGGTGAAATGGGCATCTCGGGCTTTCCGGGCTCGGGTCTCGACAAGACCGCGTTCCTGGTGCTCGTGCTGGTGCTGGCTGTGCTCACCGCGGCACTCTGCCTGTACATCCAGCGCTCCTGGATGGGCCGCGTCTTCAACGGCATCGCCGAGGACGAGGACACCATGCGCGTGCTCGGCATCGACGTGCCGCGCTACAAGCTGGCGGCATTCGCGGTGGGCACGGCGCTGGCCGGTGCGGCTGGCGCGCTGTATGCGCAGAACCTGAAGTTCATCGGCCCCGACAGCTTCGGCTTTGCCGAATCGATCACCGTGCTCTCGATGGTGGTGGTCGGCGGCATCGGCTCGGTGCTGTGGGTGACGGTGGCCGCGGCGACGCTGACCGCCCTGCCCGGCTGGTTCCAGTTCATCGGCGACTACAAGCTTCTGGTGTACGGCGGCCTGCTGTTCCTGATGATGCGGTTCTCTCCAGGCGGCCTGGCCGGGATGATCGATGCGCTGCGCGAGAAGGCCTTCAAGGCCGCCCCTGCCGCCAAGGCCCTGGAGGTGCGCCCATGACCCCGAAGACTCCCCTGCTGAGCGTCTCCGGCATCACGGTGCGCTTCGGTGGCCTCACCGCCATCGACAACGTGTCCTTCGATGTCTACCCCGGCGAGCTGCTGGGCCTGATCGGCCCGAACGGCGCGGGCAAGACCACGATGCTGCGCTCCATCACCGGCGTGGTCCGCGCCAACACCGGCAACGTGACGCTGGCGGGCGAGAGGCTCGACGCGCTGCCGATCGAGCGGCGCATCCGCCGCGGGCTGTCGCTGTCGCAGCAACTGGTCAAGCCGCTGCGCAACATCTCGCTGATCGACAACGTGGCGCTCGCTGCCGGCGCGCACAAGACGCTGTCGCCGCTGCGCTCGCTGATGCACGTCTCGCAGGCCGACGAAAAGGCGCGCGCCCTGCAGATGCTGCAGAGCGTCGGCATCGCCGAACGCGCCGACCAGTTGCCGGGCACCCAGCCGCTGGGCGTGCTCAAGCGCCTGGAGATGGCACGCTCGCTCGCGCTGAACCCCAAGCTGCTGCTGCTCGACGAGCCGCTGGCCGGCCTCAATTCGCGTGAAGCCAACGCCCTGGCCGACACCATCGTCGACATCAACCGGCGCGGCGTGACCATCGTGCTCATCGAGCACAACCTCGGCGAGGTCATGCGCGTATGCCAGCGCCTCGTGGTGCTGGACAACGGCCGCAGGATCGCCGACGGCGAGCCCCGCGCCGTCATGAACGACCCCGAAGTGCGCACCGCCTACCTCGGTGGCGACAACCTGTCGGCCTCGGCCGTGAAGGAGGAGGAACATGCTTGAGCTGAAACAGATGTCCTGCGGCTATGGCGCCTTCAGCGCCGTGCACGGGCTCTCGCTGGTGCTGCGCCCCGGCACCATCACCGGGCTGCTGGGCGCCAACGGCGCGGGCAAGTCGTCCACGCTGATGTGCGTCGCCGGCCACGTGGGCCTGCAGGGCGGCCAGTTGCTGTTCGACGGACAGGACATCGGCCGCATGCCCGCCACCGAGCGCGTGCGCAAGGGCATCGCCATCTCGCCCGAAGGCCGGCGCCTGTTCAAGGACCTTACGGTCGAAGACAACCTGCGCGTGGGCGGCGTGATCCACCCCGCGAGCTGGTACCAGCAAGACCGCGACCGCGTGCTCTCGCTGTTCCCGCGCCTGGCCGAGCGCCTCACCTCGCTGGCCGGCAACCTGTCGGGCGGCGAACAGCAGATGCTGGCCATCGGCCGCGCGCTGATGACGCGCCCGCGCCTGATCATGATCGACGAGCTCTCGCTCGGCCTCATGCCCAAGGTGATCGACCTGTGCTACCAGGCGCTGCACAAGCTGCGCGACGAAGGCATGACCGTGCTGCTGGTGGAACAGAACACCGAACGCACGCTTTCGATCGCCGACGATGTCTGCGTCCTCGAATCCGGGCAGTCCGTCTGGCGCGGCAGCGCCGCCGATGCCCGCAACGACCCTTCATTGACCGCGGCCTACCTCGGCCTGCACTGACCGATTCACCCTCCAAGGAGAACCCTCATGACCAGCAACATCGACCCCCGCATCGACCCGACCCGCGTGATCCGCGCCCCGCGCGGCACCCAGCTGACCTGCAAGAACTGGCTCACCGAAGCGGCCTACCGCATGATCCAGAACAACCTGGACCCGGACGTGGCCGAGAACCCGCAAGCCCTGGTCGTTTACGGCGGCATCGGCCGCGCCGCGCGCGACTGGGCCTGCTACGACCAGATCCTGGCCTCGCTCAAGGACTTGAACGAAGACGAATCGCTGCTGGTGCAGTCGGGCAAGCCGGTGGGTGTGTTCAAGACGCATCCCAACGCCCCGCGCGTGCTCATCGCCAATTCGAACCTCGTACCCAAGTGGGCCAACTGGGAGCACTTCAACGAGCTCGACCGCAAGGGCCTGTTCATGTACGGCCAGATGACCGCCGGCAGCTGGATCTACATCGGCAGCCAGGGCATCGTGCAGGGCACCTTCGAGACCTTCGTCGAGGCCGGCCGCCAGCACTTCGGCGGCGACCTCGCGGGCAAGTGGATCCTCACGGCCGGCCTCGGCGGCATGGGCGGCGCACAGCCCCTGGCCGCCACGCTCGCGGGCGCGGTGTCGCTGAACATCGAATGCCAGCAGTCCAGCATCGACTTTCGCCTGCGCACGCGCTACGTCGACAAGCAGGCACGCGACATCGACCACGCGATCGAGCTCATCCGGCAGCACACCGCGGCCCGGGAAGCGGTCTCGATCGGCCTGCTGGGCAATGCGGCCGAGATCCTGCCCGAGCTCGTGAAGCGCGCGAAGGCAGGCGGCATCAAGCCCGACCTCGTGACCGACCAGACCTCCGCGCACGACCTGATCCACGGCTACCTGCCCGCGGGCTGGAGCGTGGCGCAGTGGAAGGCCGCGCAGCGCGATCCGGCGCAGCACACCAGGCTCACCGATGCGGCCGCCAGGAGCTGCGCCGTGCACGTGCAGGCGATGCTCGACTTCCAGAGCATGGGCATTCCCACGGTGGACTACGGCAACAACATCCGCCAGGTCGCCTTCGACATGGGCGTGAAGAACGCCTTCGACTTCCCCGGCTTCGTGCCGGCGTACATCCGGCCGCTGTTCTGCGAGGGCAAGGGCCCGTTCCGCTGGGTGGCGCTGTCGGGCGATCCGGAAGACATCTACAAGACCGACGCCAAGATCAAGGAGCTGTTCCCGGAGAACAAGCACACGCACCGCTGGCTGGACATGGCGCGCGAGCGCATCGCCTTCCAAGGCTTGCCGGCACGCATCTGCTGGCTGGGCCTGGGCGAGCGCCACCGCGCCGGGCTGGCGTTCAACGAGATGGTGAAGAACGGCGAGCTGAAGGCGCCGATCGTGATCGGGCGCGACCACCTGGACACCGGCTCGGTGGCCAGCCCCAACCGCGAGACCGAGTCGATGAAGGACGGCACCGATGCGGTGAGCGACTGGCCGCTGCTGAACGCGCTGCTGAACACCGCGGGCGGCGCGACCTGGGTCAGCCTGCACCACGGCGGCGGGGTGGGCATGGGCTATTCGCAGCACTCGGGGATGGTGATCGTGGCCGACGGCACCGATGCGGCGGCCGAGCGCCTGGCGCGCGTGCTGGTCAACGACTGCGGCTCGGGCGTGATGCGCCATGCGGACGCAGGCTACGAGCAGGCCATCGCCACGGCGAAGAAGCAGGGCCTGAAGCTGCCGATGGTCCGCTGAGGTCATTGATCGCATGCGAATCCAACCTGACATGGCAACCTGGCAAGGGCGCGTCGACGAAGCGGAAGGCGAACTGGGGAGGCGCTGGCACCAGGTCGTAAAGCCGCTTGCCGACGAATCCGATGGCATTGCGTTCGTTGGCTTCGCCTGTGACGCCGGCGTCGCGAGAAACCACGGCCGTACCGGCGCTGGCGACGGGCCGGCCGCGATCCGCGCGATGTTGTCCAACATGCCGATGCGCGGGCGCATGCGCCTGTTCGATGCCGGCGATGTTCGATGCCATCCAACCGCCTGCGGCGACGATGGCCTGGAACAGGCGCAGGAGGCGCTGGCCTCGACCCTGGACAGCCTGCTCGACCGCGGCCTGTTTCCGCTCGTGCTCGGCGGCGGCCACGAGATGGCCTACGGCAGCTTCGGCGGCCTGGCGCGGCACCTCGCCCGAAGGCACGCCGAAGACGGCACGCCGGCCCCGCGCATCGGCATCATCAACCTCGACGCTCACTTCGACCTGCGCATGGCCGACCGCGCAAGTTCAGGCACACCGTTCCGGCAGATCGCGCAAGACTGCGCGGCGCGCGCTTGGCCCTTCAACTATTGCTGCCTGGGCGTGAGCGAATTCGCCAACACCGAGGCGCTCTTCGCCCGCGCGCGATCGCTCGGTGCGGTGTGGCGGCGCGACGTGGACATGGGTGCGCCGCACTTTGCGCAGACGCTGGAACAACTCGCCGCATTCATGGCCGGCGTGGACCACGTCTACCTCACCCTCTGCCTCGATGTGCTGCCGGCTTCGGTGGCACCCGGTGTCAGCGCACCGGCCGCGCGCGGCGTTGCGCTCGAACTCGTCGAATCCATCGTGGATGCCGTTGCGCGATCAGGCAAGCTGCGCATCGCGGACATCGCCGAGATGAACCCCGCATTCGACATCGATGCGCACACCGCGCGCGTCGCCGCGCGACTTGCCGCGCGGGTTGTCGCAGAGGTTGCCGCCGAACCTGGAAGTCCGTAGCAGCATCGGAGATCCCAGCCGACGCCAGCTGCGCGCATTGACAGGCGAGCGCCTCGCAGGCGCTGCGCGCGATCAACAGCAGCGGCGCTCCCAGCGCACCAAGTCGTTCTGCGACTCGGCGTTTGAAACCCAGCTGCTGCAGGCAAGGAAGGCCGGCGCCGACGCCTGCAGCGCCTCGTTGTCCGCAGCGGCCACGCTGGCCTTTGCGACTGGCGCACCGGGCTCGGCGCCGGAGCCTTGACCCGCCTCCCCCGCTGCTGGCCGAGTTGCTATAAACACGCATGCAATCACTCACCGGCCCACGAAACCGCTCGGTGCGCTTCTGCATCATCGACAACGACGAATGGCACTGCGTTCCGGCGTACCCTGGGCCTGATCGTGGCGCAATGGCCGCCTTCCGGCACCGGCTCGGAGGCTGTACGCCGGCTTCGGTTTCAAATACTGTTCGCCATTCGGCGACTACCTCGAAGACCCGAACAGCGTCTTCACGACCCGGTCACTCACCGAGGAGAACTGATGCTCGACCTTGCCGCGCTGCAAAACTTTCTGGACCCCGTTTTTCCCGGCCTCATGGGCGTCAAGCTCACCGAGGTCGCGCCTGACCGTGTCGTCGCGACGATGGAAGTCCGGCCCGACCTGTGCACCTCCGGCGGCATCCTGCACGGCGGCGCCTACATGGCCTTTGCCGACACCCTCGGCGCCGTCGGCACGGTGGTGAACCTGGCAGCCGGCAAGCGCACGACCACCACCGATTCAAGCACCAAGTTCATCGCAGGCGCCCGCGTCGGCACAATGGTCACTGGCGAGAGCGTCGCCTTGCACCGCGGCCGCACGACAATGGTGTGGCAGACCACCATCAAGAACGCCGACGGCAAGTTGTGCGCGGTCATCACGCAGACGCAACTGGTACTCGACGGCGCCGGTTGATGCGCGCCGCCCAGGAGACCTGCAATGCCCATCGAACTCGACCACACCATCGTCCCCACGCGCCACAAGCTCGCCTCGGCAAAACGACTGGCCGACCTGCTCGGCGTGCCCTGGGCTGAAACTTCGCTCGGTCCGTTCTCGCCCGTCTTTGTCAATGACGGCCTGACGCTCGACTTCATCGACACCGATGAAGACTTTCCGGTCTACCACTTCTGCTTCCGGGTCGGCGAAGACGAGTTCGACGCCATCCTCGGCCGCATCCGGGCTGCGGGCATTCCGTACAGGAGCACCGTGACCGGCCCGATGAACATGCAGATCAACACCGACTACGGCGGCCGGATGATCTACTGGAACGAGCCCGACGGCCACCAGTGGGAGATGCTGACGGTGAGCTATGCGCGGCCGCCGAGGCGCGATTTCCTTCACGAGCGCGTGATCGATGCGCCGCGCGATCGGGTGTTCCGTGCCATCGGCGACCCGACCCATCTCACGCGCTGGTGGGGCCCCAGGGGCTTTACCAGCACGTTCCATGATTTCGATTTCCGCAACGGCGGCGCATGGCGCCTGGACCTGCACGGACCGGACGGAACCACCTATCCCAACGAGTCGGTGTTCGTGGAAATCACGCCGTCCAAGCGCGTCGTGATCGAGCACCTCGGCAGTCATCACTTCGTCCTGGTCATCACCCTCGCCGATCAGGACAAGCGAACGAAAGTGACCTGGCGCCAGATCTTCGACACGGCGCAAGAGCGGGAGCGCCTTGCCGGGATCGTGACCGAAGCCAACGAGCAGAATCTCGATCGACTGGCTGCGGAAGTGGCCAACGTCTCGATCAACCCACAGGGGGCGTCATGATCCGGCCCGTTGCAGTACTTGCGCTGTCGTTCGCCGCATCGGCTTCGAGCCATGCCATCACCTGCGACGCGCTGAAAGCCGAGATCGATCAAAAGTTCAGGACAGGTGGCGTTGCGAACTTCTCGTTGACGGTGGCCAATGCAGCCGCCCTCCTGCCGGGCCGGGTTGTCGGCACGTGCGACAACGGCAACAGCAAGATCCTGTACCAGGCGGGTGCCCCTGCGAGTACCGGCGCTGCTTCGCGCACCATCACCGGGCCGGCAGTGCTCACCGAATGCAGGCAAGGCTTCAGCGGCCCCGATTGCACGAAGCGCGTTGCCGATCGGTAAAAACAGCAAGTGGTATTGCCATGTGCAGAAACATTCGAACCCTTTTCAACTTCGAGCCGCCCGCCACCGAGCAGGAGATACGCGACGCGTCGCTGCAGTTCATCCGCAAACTCAGCGGGTTCACCGTGCCCTCGAAGGCCAACACCGAGGCTTTCGATCGCGCGGTTGAAGAGGTCGCGGCCACGGCCCGCACGCTGATCCAGTCGCTGGTGACCACCGCCGAGCCACGCGACCGCGCGATCGAGGCGCAGCGCGCCAAGGCCCGGTCTGCGGAGCGATTCGGCAACAACCAGCGCGCCTGATTTCTCCATGGCGCGCGCGACGCTTCCACTCGAAGGTCGCTGCACCGGCGGCGCGAAGCAGCATCGCGTACCGCCAAGGGCGGTGTCGTACGTGCATG
The DNA here is from genome assembly GCF_037889915.1 of Variovorax humicola. Taxonomy (NCBI): domain Bacteria; kingdom Pseudomonadati; phylum Pseudomonadota; class Betaproteobacteria; order Burkholderiales; family Comamonadaceae; genus Variovorax; species Variovorax humicola. Next base: position 61,117 of record NZ_JBBKZV010000008.1, read on the forward strand.
CCTTCGCCATCGCCCTGGCGTCGATGGCAGCCGGCTCCGCATGGGCTGTCGCCACCTTCGACGAAGTCAGGCGCGACTTCCACCCTTCCGACACGCGCGTGCTCGACCGCGACGGCGAACTCCTGCAGCGCGTGCGCACCGACGCCACCGTGCGGCGCGGGCAGTGGGTGGCGCTGGCCGATGTGTCGCCGGCCTTGCGCAGTGCGATGCTGCTGTCGGAAGACAAGCGCTTCCATGAGCACAGCGGCGTCGACTGGCGCGCTGTGTCGGCGGCCGCCTGGGGCAACCTGTGGAACACCCGCACGCGCGGAGCGTCGACCATCACCATGCAATTGGCCGGCCTGCTCGACGACGAATTGCGGCAGGCCGCCGGCGGACGTACGCTGTCGCAGAAGGTGGGCCAGACCATCGACGCGCAACGGCTGGAACGCAGCTGGCGCAAGGACCAGATCCTGGAGGCATACCTCAACACCGTGCCGTTTCGCGGCGAGCTCGTCGGCATCGACGCGCTGTCGCGCACGCTGTTCGGCAAGGCGCCGAGCGGACTCGACACGCGCGAGGCGGCACTGGCCGCCGCGCTGGTTCGCGCGCCCAACGCCCTGCCGGCGCAGGTGGCCCCGCGTGCCTGCGAGGTCTTGCGGACGATGGATGCCACGCAAGCCGGCAAGGCCGATTGCGATGCGATGGACATGTTCGCCAGCGCGGCCCTGCAGCGGCGCGTGTTCGATGCGAGCGAAGGCATTGCGCCGCACCTCGGGCGTCGCGTGGCGAAGCGTGCGAATGGCGCGCAGAGCATCCGTGCGACCCTGCGCGCCCCGCTGCAGCGCTTCGCGCTCGGCACCTTGCAGCGCCATCTGCGCGAACTGCGCGGGCGCCACGTGGAAGACGGCGCGCTCGTCGTGCTCGACAACGCCTCTGGCGAGGTTCTGGCATGGGTCGGCTCGTCGGGGCCGTTGAGCCAGGCGTCCGAAGTGGATGGCGTGCTGGCGCAGCGGCAGCCCGGCTCCACGTTGAAGCCCCTGTTGTATGCACAGGCGATCGCGCAGCGGCGTCTCACCGCGGCATCGCTGCTGGACGACTCGTCGGCGCAGATCAGCACGGCCAGCGGGCTCTACATTCCGCAGAACTACGACCATCAGTTCAAGGGCTACGTGTCCGTGCGCACCGCACTGGCTTCATCGCTCAACGTGCCGGCAGTGCGCACGCTGGTGATGGTGTCACCCGAAGCCTTTGCGCGGCAATTGCGAGCGGCAGGAATGCCGTTGCGAGAGAGCGGGGACTACTACGGGTACAGCCTGGCGCTGGGCAGCGCCGAGGTATCGCTGCTGGCGTTGACGAACGGGTATCGGACGCTGGCGAACGGGGGGCGCTACGGCCCGACGCGGGAGTTGATGCAGGCTCAGTCGCCCCCATCCGCTCAGCAAGCCGTGGATGAGGGCGCGGCGTTCATCGTGGGCGATATCCTCAGCGATCCGAATGCGCGTGCGCGCACCTTCGGGCTGGACAGCGTGCTCGGCACTCGGTTCTGGACAGCAGTCAAGACCGGCACCAGCAAGGACATGCGCGACAACTGGGCGGTCGGCTGGTCGCAGCGCTACACGGTCGGCGTGTGGGTCGGCAACGCCAGCGGCGCGCCGATGTGGGACGTGAGCGGCACCAGCGGCGCGGCGCCGGTTTGGGCCGAGGTGATGGGCTTCCTGCACCGTGCAGAGCCGAGCCGGGCGCCGTCGCCGCCGCGCGGCGTGGTCCGCACGCACGTGACGTTCGGCGATGCGCTGGAGGCGGCGCGCGACGAATGGTTCATCGCGGGCACGCAGCAACCGCTGTTCGCGGTCGAGCCATCTTCGAGCGCCGTGGTCCGCGCAGTCGCGCGCATCACCGCGCCCGCGGACGGCACCATCGTTGCGCTCGACCCCGACATCCCGCCGAATCGCCAACGCGTGAGCTTCGAGGCCGAGGGCCAGGCGGCGCAATGGCGCGTCGACGGCAAGAGCATCGGCCGCGGCAATCGCGCGCAATGGTTCCCCTGGCCCGGGCGCCATGTGGTGCAGCTGGTCGACGCGCGCGGCGAGGTGCTCGACCAGTTGCGCATTGAAGTGCGCGGCGCCGGCGTCAAGTCAAGGCCGCCCTCTTGACCCCACGCCGGCGTGGGTGGCGGTGTTCGCCGATCATCGGCAAAACATGAATAACGCCACCCACCGTCCGCTTGTCATCGCTTCGGTGATGGCCTCGATGGCGATGGTCGCCATTGAAGCGACCATCGTCTCCACCGTCATGCCCCAGATTGCCTCCGACCTGGGCGGCCTGAGCCTCTACAGCTGGGTGTTCGCATCCTTCCTGCTTGCGCAGACCGCGATGACGGTGGTGTTCGGCAAGCTCTCCGATCTCTATGGACGAAAGCCGGTGATGCTCGCGGGCATCGGCATCTTTCTCGTCGGCTCGGTGCTGGCCGGTTTCGCATGGTCGATGCCGGCCATGATCGCCTTCCGTTTGCTCCAGGGCATCGGCGCAGGCGCGATCCAGCCAACGTCACTGACGATCGTCGGCGACCTGTACCCGGTGCACGAGCGTGGCAAGGTGCAGGGCTATCTCGCCAGCGTGTGGGCGACTTCGGCCGTGGTGGGTCCGGTCGTGGGCGCGCTCATCGTCCAGAAATTGTCGTGGGGCTGGATCTTCTGGATGAACGTGCCCATCGGCATTGCGGCCGCTGCGGGATTCTGGTTGTTCCTGCGGGAGGCGCCCATGGCCCGGCGCGCATCGATCGACGTCATCGGCGCGATCCTCTTCACCGCCGGCATCGCGGCGCTGATGATCTGCCTCACCGAATTCGGCCTGGGAGCGCACGAAGTCGCGTGGGCATGGGCCGGTGCGTTCGGTATCGTCACGCTGCTGTTCATTGCGCAGGAGCGTCGCGCGGTCGATCCGATGGTGTCGTTCCAGCTCTGGAGCCGGCGCGTCATCGCGACGGTCAATGGTTCTGCGTTGATCGGCGGCATGGCATTGATCGGCGTCACGAGTTTCGTGCCGATGTACGTGCAGGTGGTGCTCGGCCAGACGCCGGTGGTGGCGGGGCTGACGCTCACGATGGTGATGCTGGGCTGGCCGGTCGGGGCGACGCTGGCTTCGCGCACCTTCCTTCGCTTCGGGCTCTGGAGGCTGATGATCGTGGGCGGGGTGCTGCTGCCGCTGGGAGCGTCGGCATTCGCCTTGCTGAGGTCCGGCGACTCGCCGATGGTGGCCGGGCTCGGGTCATTCGTTCTGGGGCTGGGCATGGGGCTGTTGAGCCTGTGCTCGCTGATCATCATCCAGGAGTCGGTCGACGTTGCGCAGCGCGGCAGCGCGACGGCTTCGAATGTTTTCTCGCGCAACCTGGGTAGCGCGTTGGGCGCCGCGTTCTTTGGCGCGGTGTTCAACTTCGGACTGGCACGGCTCCATGGAGGCCAGGCGATTCCGGAAGACCAGCTTCGTCAATTGCTGCGCGATTCGACGGTGCAGGCCGCGGCCGATTCGGCGACGCGGCTGGCGCTGGGCGGCGCATTGCATCTCACGTTCTCGGCCCTCCTCCTGTTCAGCCTGGGCACCATCGCGCTGTCGTTGATGTTGCCCAAGGGCGGCTTGATCGGCAGCATGCGCGAGGCGCCGTCACGCTGACATCGAACGTACCTTGCCAACTGACTGCAGGATGAAGACTTGACTCTCGCCTCGATGCGGCGTGCGTGGAGCGCTTGATTCGCGGCGCGGTCACGCCGACGGCGTGCTCCGCTCAGGGCGCGATCACGCCGACGGTGTACTCTGTTCGGGGCGCGATCACGCCGACGGCGTACTCTGCTCCGCGAATGTCCCCCGCCGCCAGCCTGCGGCTGCCGGCTCCTCCTTTATTTCGCTGCGCAGAGCACACCATCGACGTGATCCAGACGTGCAGTCGTTGATCGGCCGCTACCACCGACCGTTCCACGTGCCGAGGGTGCTGGGTGTCCCCCGCAGCGAAATAAAGGAGGAGCCGAAGGCGGGGGACATTCGCGGAGGGGGATACCCAGTGCCCTCGGCACGCGCCCCGAATCCTGGCACCCCGCCCCCCACACAAGGGACCCGCAGCAACAAGCTCGGTGCAGCGTTGATGTGGAATATCAGGCGCCGTAGTCGACCGGGTCGTTGTAGGCCGGGTCATCATGCAGCGCCCAATAGCCGTCGTATAGCCGCGTCGTGATCGGACCAGGGAACGGCGGCAGTGGCTTGCCGTCGATCTTGCCGATCGGCAGCACGCCACCGCCGCTCGACGTGAGGAACACCTCATCCGCGCCGCGCAACGCATCGACCGACAACGGCCCCACGCACAACGGAATTCCCAGCGTGCCGCACAACTCCAGCACCGTGCGGCGCGAGATGCCTTCGAGCACACCACGGCCGGCGGTGAAGACCCGGCCGTCCTTCACGGCGAAGACGTTGAAGCCGGGGCCTTCGGTGACGTTGCCTTCCGCATCGACCACACAACTGGTGTCGTGGCCGCGGTCATAGGCGTCGTACATCGATTGCACCAGGTCCATCCAGTGGTAGTTCTTGATCGTCGGGTCGACCGACGCAGGCGAAATGCGCTGCCGCTCGCTGACGTGCAGGTCGATGCCGGACAACTGCTTCTCGCGCGACGCAATCCACACATAAGGCAGCGCGTAGGCATAGAAGCGGTTTTGCGCCATGCGCGGATCGCGGGCGCCGCGCGGTGGCACGCCGCGCGTGCAGACCATGGCGACGTAGCCATCCTGCAGGCCGCCCGCGCGCACACAGCCGTGCAGGATCTCGCGCAACTCGTCGCGCGAATACGGGATGGCCAAGTGCATCTTCTGCAAGCTGCTGAAGAAGCGATCGATGTGCGCGTCGAGCCGGAAGAAGCTGCCCTTCCACGTCGTGGCGACGTCATAGGTCACGTCGGAACGCGTGAAGCCCCAATCGAACAACGAAATCCTGGCCTCGGACAGCGGCGCGTACGCGCCATCGATGAAGACGCACCCGCCGTCGAACTGGCCGGCGGGCGGGGTGGCGGGAACGGGCATGGAACAACTCCTCGAAGGGCTGGCACGACGATTCGGATAATTAATTGTACGACGTTCAATTTAAATTGAACAGCGATCAAGGCGCCTAGAATCCTCCGATGCCAAGCCCGCGCAAGCCCGCCGCACCCAGCAAGGCCCCGCCACCCCCACGTGCACGCCCCGGTCGCCCGCGCAAGCAGGACGCGGCCAATGGCGGCACCCCGGCGCTGGGGCGCGAGCGCATCCTGCAGGCGGCCCTCGCACTCATCGATCGCAAGGGCCTGGCCGCCTTCAACATCCGTGAACTCGCGACGGAACTCGGCGTGTTTCCGGCCGCGATCTACTGGCACGTTCCGAGCCGCGATGCGCTGGTCTCCGGCGCCATCGCACTGGCCCTTTCGGACGTCGCAACCGGCCTGCCCGACGGAACCTGGCAGGTGCGCCTGCAGGCGGTGCTGCAACGGTTTCGCGAGGCGCTGCGGCAGCATCCCCACCTGGCACCGGCCGTGGCCAGCGAACTGGCCTACAACGCAGCCTTCGATGCACCGCTGCTGCAGCACGTGGTGGCCGCGCTGGAAGACGCGCGCTTCGAAGGCGAGGCGCTGGTCGATGCCTTCAACGTCGTCATCGCCGCGATGTGCGGCTTTGCGACGCTGGAACTGTCGAGCGCGCCACCCGACGACACGGCCGATTGGGAAGCCGCCTGCCGGGCACGGCTCGATGCGGTTGATCACGCGCAGCATCCCCACCTCTGGCGCAACCTCGACGCATTGCGCAACCGCGCCTTCCTGCTGCGCTGGTCGAGCGGCAAGACGCAGCCACTCGACAGCGGCTTTGCGGCATGGGTCGACGTGGTACTGCGCGGGCTGGAATCCCGCAGCCGGGCATTGCGCGCCGCCGCACGGTCGGCATGATCGTTGCTGCGGACGACCATGTTTTCCCTCAATCTCTCCTCCACGATGCGGCGCCTGTGGGCGCTCAACAGCTTCGCCTACAGCATCCGCGTGGCGATTGCCCTCTCGGTGCTGATGGCGGGTTGCTGGTCGCTGGACCGCATGCCGCTCGTGGTGCCGTTGTTTCTTGGCGTGGTGGCCAGCGCGCTGGCCGAGACCGACGACAACTGGCGCGGCCGGGCCCGGGCGCTGCTGCTGACGTTGGTGTGCTTTGCAGCCGTGGCGTTTGCGGTGCAGGCCGCGTTCGCACATCGCGCGCTGTTCGTCGTCGGGCTGATGCTGGTCACGTTCACGCTCACGATGCTCGGCGCCGTCAGCCGCCGCTACCAGGCGATCGGGTACGCGACGCTGATCCTGGCGCTGTACACCTCCATCGGTATGGACCAGCGCGGCGACGCGGGCCAGGCCTTCTGGCTCGAGCCGGCGTTGCTGCTGGCCGGCGCCGGCTGGTATGGGCTGCTGTCGGTGGTCTGGTGCGCGCTGTTCGTGCACCAGCCGGTGCAACAGAACCTGGCGCTGGTGATGCGCGAACTGGAGGCGTACCTGCGGCTCAAGTCCACCTTGTTCGAACCCGTGCGCGACGACCAGGGCGAGGTGCGGCGCCTGCAACTCGCGCAGCAAAGCGGCCGCGTGGTGATGGCGCTCAACCAGGCCAAGGAAAGCATCTTCAACCGCATCGACGCGACGCGTTCCAGCAGCCGCATGAAGCAGTACCTCGGCCTCTACTTCATCGCGCAGGACATCCACGAGCGGGCGAGCTCGTCGCACTATCCCTATGACGCGCTGATCGACGCCTTCTTCCACAGCGACGTGCTGTTTCGCTGCCAGCGGCTCCTGCGCGTGCAGGGGCGTGCCTGCGGCGAGCTGGGACGCGCCATCCTGCTGCGCGTGCCGTTCGTCAAGGGCCAGAAGGGCTCGACCGCGCTGCTGGACCTGCGCAGTTCCATCGCGCACCTCGAAGCCCGCCAGGAACCGCAATGGGCCGCGCTGCTGGCCTCGCTGCAAGCGCTGGCCGACAACCTTGCCACGCTCGACGCGCAACTTGCAGGCGCAAGCCATCCGGAGGCGCAACTCGGTGCGCACGACGGCGCGCTGTACGACCGCACGCCCCGCTCGTGGCGCGATGCATGGGGCCGCGTGCGCGAGCAGTTCCGCCTCTCGTCGCCGCTGTTGCGGCACGCGCTGCGGCTCAGCCTGGCACTGGCCTCAGGCTATGGCCTGATGCGCGCGATCCACGCCCACCAGGGCTACTGGATTCTTCTGACCACCATTTTCGTCTGCCAGCCCAGCTTCAACGCAACCCGCCAGCGCATGGTGCAGCGCGTGGCCGGCACCATCATCGGCCTGGCGATCGGCTGGGCGCTGTTCGACCTCTTCCCGAACCTGCTGCTGCAGGCGATGTTCACCGTGGTGGCGGGCGTGATGTTCTTCAGCATGCGGACCACGCGCTACACCATCGCCACGGCCTCCATGACGCTGGTCGTGCTGATGTGCTTCAACCAGACCGGCGACGGCGAAGTGCTGATCGTGCCGCGAATGGTCGACACGCTGATCGGAAGTGCGCTGGCCGGCGCGGCCGTGTTCCTGGTGCTGCCCGACTGGCAGGGCCGCCGGCTCGACGCGCTGGCCGGCCGTGCGCTGGCCGCACTGGCCAACTACCTGCGCGCGCTGACAGGGCAGTTCCGCGACGGCCGCGTCGATGACCTGGCCTACCGGCTCGCGCGGCGCAACGCGCACAACGCCGATGCCGCGCTCTCGACGGCCCTGGGCAACCTGATGACCGAGCCCGGCAGGCGCGCCGACGAAGGCGAGCGCGGCCTGCGATTCCTGGTGCACTCGCACACGGTTCTCAACTACCTCTCGGGGCTGGGCGCGCATCGCGAAGCATTGGCTGCGGGAGAACGCTCTGCCGCGCTGCTGGCCGATGCCGAGCAGGTTGCGGCCCTCCTGCAGTCGCTGGGCGGCAATCTCGCGCAAGGCAAGGCGCACAGTGGCGACGGCCTTGCACCGGCGGAAAACAACGCGGCCGCAAGCGGCAGGCTCGCGCCGGCCGCAGGCAACGCGCCCGACGACACCCGCTCGGCCGATGCCGCCGATGCATTGCAACGCCTGGTGGCGGAACAGCTCCGCCTGATCCACGGCCAACTTACCCCGCTGCACCAGGCCGCACTGTCGCTCGTCGCACACTGAATTCGACTCGCGTGCCGATAATGCCGGCTGTACCGTTACACCAGCCAGGAGACCGCGACGTGCCCGACCTTTCCAAGATCACCTGCATCGAAGACCTGCGCGTGATCGCCAAGCGCCGCGTGCCGCGCATGTTCTACGACTACGCCGATTCCGGTGCCTGGACCGAAGGTACCTACCGCGCCAACGAAAGCGACTTCCAGAAGATCAAGCTGCGCCAGCGCGTGGCCGTGAACATCGAGGGCCGCACGACCCGAACCACCATGCTCGGGCAGGAATTCGCGATGCCTGTCGCCATCGCCCCTACGGGCATGACCGGCATGCAGCATGCCGACGGCGAGATCCTCGGCGCGAAGGCGGCCAAGGCCTTCGGCATTCCGTTCACGCTGTCGACCATGAGCATCTGCTCGCTGGAAGACATCGCGGCCAATACCAACGGGCATCCGTTCTGGTTCCAGCTCTACGTCATGCGCGACCGCGACTTCATCGAACGCCTGATCGACCGCGCGAAGGCCGCCAACTGTTCGGCCCTGCAGCTCACGCTCGACCTGCAGGTGCTCGGCCAGCGCCACAAGGACATCAAGAACGGCCTGACGGCGCCACCCAAGCCCACGCTCAGGAACCTGATCGACCTCGCGACCAAGCCGCGCTGGTGCATGGGAATGCTGGGCACCAAGCGCCGCAGCTTCGGCAACATCATTGGCCACGCGAAGAACGTGGGCGACCTCTCATCGCTTTCCTCATGGACCGCCGAGCAGTTCGACCCGTCGCTCAGCTGGGCCGACGTGGAATGGATCAAGAAGCGCTGGGGCGGCAAGCTGATCCTCAAGGGCATCATGGACGTGGAAGACGCGCGCCTTGCCGCATCCAGCGGCGCCGACGCGCTGGTCGTGTCGAACCACGGCGGCCGCCAGCTGGACGGCGCGCCGTCGTCCATCGAAGCGCTGCCGGCCATCGCCGAGGCCGTGGGCCGCGAGATCGAGGTATGGATGGACGGCGGTATCCGCAGCGGCCAGGACGTCCTGAAGGCCCGCGCCCTTGGCGCCCGCGGCACGCTGATCGGCCGCACCTTCCTCTACGCGCTCGGCGCCTATGGAGAGGAAGGCGTGACCCGCGCGCTGCAGATCCTGCACAAGGAACTCGACATCACCATGGCGTTCTGCGGCCGCACGCGCATCGACGACGTGGATTCGAGCATCCTGCTACCCGGCACGTTTTGAAATCGGTGGGCAACTGCTGGCGGTGCTGCTCATCGTGATCCTGGAGCAGGTGCTGACAGAGGCCGAACTCAAGGCATGGGGCTGGCGCATTCCGTTCGTGGTCGGCGCCGTCGCGGCGGTCGTTGCGCTGTTCCTGCGCCGCACGTTGCACGAGACGCAAACGGCTGAGGCCCGGGCCAACAAGGAGGCCGGCAGCATGGCCGGCCTGTTCCGACATCACAAGGCAGCATTCTTCACGGTGCTGGGCTACACGGCCGGCGGCTCGCTGATCTTCTACACCTTCACCACCTACATGCAGAAGTACCTGGTGAACACGGTGCACCTGCCGATCAAGACCACCAGCTACATCATGACCTGCGCGCTGTTCGTCTACATGTGCATGCAGCCGGTGTTCGGCGCGCTGTCGGACCGCATCGGGCGGCGCAGCAACATGCTGCTGTTCGGCGGCCTCGGTGCCCTGGCGACAGTGCCGATCCTCACTGCGCTGCAGCACGTGACGGGCCCGTTCGGGGCATTCGCGCTGATCATCGTCGCGCTGGGCATCGTGAGCTTCTACACCTCGATCAGCGGCATCGTGAAGGCCGAGATGTTCCCGGCGGAGGTGCGTGCCCTGGGCGTGGGGCTGGCCTATGCCGTGGCCAACGCCATCTTCGGCGGCTCGGCCGAGTATGTGGCGCTTGGCCTGAAGTCAGAGGGCCACGAGTCGGACTTCTTCTGGTACGTGACGGTCATGATGGTCATCGCGTTCCTGGTCAGCCTGCGCTTGCCGAAGCAGGCGAGCTACTTGCACCACGATCACTGACCGCGGTCGTCCTGCGCTACCCATTCGGCTTCAGCACGGTAAAGCTCGCATACGCCGTCGGCGCAAAGCCGTCCATGGCCGGCCGGGGTTCCGGCACGACGAATTCCTGGAAGTCGGTCGGCTCGAAATGGGTGTCGCGCTTGACGGGCACCGGCGCGTGGCGCTCCTTCGCGTTCTTGCGCAGCCGCGCCAGGTCAGCCCTTACCTCTTCGAGCGAGCGCATCGGCTTGGCGACGGCGGGTGCATTGGCCACCGGCTTGACCGCGGCCGCCACGGGCTTCGGCGCCTCCGCCTTGGGGGCGGGCTGGAGGAGTTGGTCGTCCCATCCGGGCGGCGCCACGGAGACGGATTTCCTGACGGGCGCTGTCGCTGCCGGGATCGCCATGGGTGTCGGCTTCGCTGCTGGTGTCGCTGCGGACGCCTCGGGACGGCCAGGCGTCGGCGTCGCGGCACGTAGCGGCGGCATGGCCATCGGGCCACCGGCGAACGCCATCGCGTTCGGCGCCGGCCGTGCAGGCTTGTGCTTTCGGGGTGCACCCCAGAGGCTGCTCAGGTAGCGGCGGACAGATCTGATCCAGCGAGATGCATTCATGGCGATTGGCCCCCAAGAGTTCGCCTAATTGTTAACTTATGTTTCACTATTCTGAATGGGTGACAACACCTGCTGTCGCTTGAAGTGCACACAAATGCACGAAGCACGGATCGCCGTGACGCCTTCAGACGCGAACGGTCATCATGTGCTGGAGACCGCCCGCCGTGAGCTGGTCCGAACGCCCGGGGAAGTACAAGGCATTGAGTTCCTTCGGCCCCACGTCGCTCACCTGCGCAAAATGCAGCGCCTCCAGCGCCGCGACAAGCTCGGCCGGATCGAAGTAGGACTTCCACGGTTCGCCCATCCAGGCGAGCTGTGCGGTCACCATGCCGATCAGGACCTGCCACAGGAAACCCACGCTCTCGACCGGCGCCAGGTAATCGAACACCACCCCGCTGCCCGCCGGCAAGGACCTGAAGAACGTCATCATGTCCATGACCACCTCGTGCTCGAGGTACATCGAGACGCCGAGCCATGAGAAGAAAGCCGGCGCATCGCGCCTGAACCCCGCGGCCCGCAATTCAGTCGCCAGGTCCTGGTGCTCGAAGTCGCAGGCCACGTAGCGCACGGACGGTGGCGCCTCTACGCCGGCCTCCGCGAGGCGCTCGCGCTTCCAGGCTTGCGTGTTCGGATGGTCGACCTCGAACACGCGAAGCTGCGTCGCCTTGTATGGGTTGCGATAGGCGAAGGTATCGAGTCCGGCGCCAAGCACGACGAACTGGCCGACGCCCCGCTTGACCGCCGCCTCCAGTTCGGCCTCCGCGAACCTGGCGCGCGCCACCACGAAGGCGCGCAGCCCGCGCGCCGCTTCGTTGTCGAAGAAGCGCCCGCCCAGGGCAATCCGGTCGGCGTCCTCCTGGCCGATGATCGGCACCGCGATCGGGTCCTCCATGACCACCGGCCGATCGAGCAGTTGATGGGCAGCGCGACTCATCGCAACGCCGCGTGCCGTGAGGCTGGGTCCGGTTCTCTTCATTTCTTCCTGTTCTGGCTGGAGGGCCATCGTCCGCGCTCGATGAGCGCTGCGGGATTTGCCGCGGGAATTGTTTGCATCCCGCCCGGGAGCAGGGAGCCGCGACACGCACTGCGCGGCAACTGATCGCGCGTACTTACCGTTCCGCGAGCCAAAGCCGCGGATAGTCGTGCACGAAGCCCTCTGCCGTCACGTGCAGCAGGTCCGCGTACTCGAAACGCGGGGACTGGTACCAGTAGCTGCTGTTGTCACGCCGCTCATAGCGTTGTGCAAGCAGGGTCAGTCCACCCTCCTCCACGTCGAGCCACGCGGCCGGCGCATCGGCCGCTTCCCCGGGCTTGAGGTTCAGCCGCCGCAACTGGATCAGGTTGGTGGCCGGCGTGAAGCCGAGGTCGAGGTCGACGCAGTGTGCCAGTTCAGGCACCGGAACATCGTTGAATTTCCATTCGCCATGCGCGCCGCGCGCCACCGAAAAATCAATCGCGCTGCCGCCCATCCACCCGCGCACCGTACCCCATTGCGTGTGCCAGTTCTTGTCGCAGCGCACCCGGTAGTGAAGTTGCGCGATGCGGCCATCGCCATGTCGGAACAGGGCCGTTCCATCGAGCTGCCAGGCGTCGCCCTGGCGATCGAGGCGGCAGGCGTCGTGGCCTGGAAGATCAAGTCGGTGCCAGAGTGTGGAAGCGACGGGTTGCATGCGTTCATGATGACCTGAGGCATCGCGCAGCGCAAGACGCAGAGCACAATTCATCGCATGCCGAATCCACGGGCCGGCGCTGCAGGCGCGCAGCGCTGACAGCGTGGCCGGCATCGCGCGAAAATGCCCGCAGTGCCGCTCCCCGACTCCTCCACACCGCCCATTCGCCGGATCGCCCACCTTGACATGGACGCGTTTTTCGCGTCCGTCGAGTTGCTCCGCTATCCGCAGCTGAAGGGCTTGCCGATGGTGATCGGCGGCGGGCGGCGCAAGGTCGACGACATCCTCCACCGCGACCATGCCGACCTGCCCTTGCACGAGGTGCCGGTCGCGGCCTTTCCCCTGCTGAAGGACTACGTCGGCCGCGGCGTCATCACCACCGCCACCTACGCCGCGCGCCAGTTCGGCGTCGGCTCGGCAATGGGCATGATGAAGGCGGCCAAGCTGTGCCCGCAGGCGATCGTGCTGCCGGTGGACTTCGACGAGGTGCGGCGCCTGTCGCGACTGTTCAAGAGCACCATCCGCGAGATTGCGCCGGTGGTGGAAGACCGCGGCGTGGACGAGGTGTACATCGACTTCACCGGCGTGCCCGGCGGCCAGCGCGAGGGCGGGCGCGTGCTGGCGCGGCTGATCCAGAAGTCGATCCTTCAAGCCACCGGCCTGACCTGCTCCATTGGCGTGGCGCCGAACAAGCTCATCGCCAAGCTCGCGAGCGAATTCAACAAGCCCAACGGCATCTCGATCGTCCACGAGAGCGACCTCGAATCGAAGATCTGGCCGCTGGCCGCGCGCAAGGTCAACGGCATCGGACCCAAGGCCGACGCGAAGCTCGAGCGCCTCGGCATCCGCACCGTGGGCGAGATTGCCGCAAAAGACCGCGACTGGCTGGTCGCCAACTTCGGCAAGGCCACCGGCGCATGGATGCACGAGATCTCCTGGGGCCGCGACGACCGGCCCGTGGTCACCGAGAGCGAGCCCGTGTCGATGAGCCGCGAGACCACCTTCGACCGCGACCTGCATGCGGTACGCGACCGGGCCGAACTGGGCGCGATCTTCACGCACCTCTGCGAGAAGGTCGGCGAGGATTTGCAGCGCAAGGGCTACGTCGGCAAGACCATCGGCATCAAGCTTCGCTACGACGACTTCAGGACCGCCACGCGCGACCACACCATGAGCAGCTTCACGGCCGACGGCAGGACGATTCGCCAGGTGGCGGGCCAATGCCTCAAGCGCGTGCCGCTGGAGCGGCCGCTGCGCCTGCTGGGCGTGCGCGTGGGCACGCTGAGGCGCGCCGACGACGCGCTCGCAGCCGGCGGCACTCCGGCAGCCGGCAGGCAGGCGCGAGCCGATGCCGACTCCACCGCCCTGACGGCCTCGCTCTTCTGACGCAGGCATGTGGCGCCCGGGCCTGTACCTCGCGCTGGTGTTGCTGGCACCCGTGCTGGCCGCCGCGGTCTATGTGGCCATCGCCAGCGCGCTGATGTTCTGGCCTGCCAACGCGAAGCCGCCCGCGGAACACCGCGTGATCGACGCATGGGTGCTGAGCAACGGCGTGCACACCGACTTGGTCTTTCCGCTGCGCGGCCACGGCACCGACTGGTCCCAACTCTTCAAGCCCGCCGACTTCCGCGCCCTGCCGCCCGACGCCGACTACATCGCCATCGGCTGGGGCGACCGCGAGTTCTACCTGAACACCCCGCGCTGGGCCGACCTGACGGTGTCGCGCGCACTCGGGGCATTGGCCGGCATCCACGATTCCGTGCTGCACGTGACCTATTTGCGCCGCGCCGAATTCGAGACGGTGGCCCGCCGCATGCCGCTCTCGCAGCGCCAATACGACGTGCTGGTCAACCATGTGCGCGCCACGTTGAGGCAGGGCCGCGCCGTGCCCGTCACCGGCGTGCACTACACCGACAGCGACGCCTTCTACGAAGCCGAAGGCCGCTACAACCTGATTGATACCTGCAATACCTGGACCGGTCGCGGCCTGCGCGAAGCGGGCATTACGGTGAGCCGCTGGACGCCGTTCGACTTCACCGTCGTTCGGCATCTCCAGCCCGTGACTCCCTGAAGGCGCGTCAGCGAGGGGCGGGCACGCCGCCTTGCCACTGCGGCCAGTTGGCAACGATGTGATCAACCACGCGGCTGCCGACCAGCTCGATGTTTTCCACGGTCTCGGCAAAGCCGCCGGCTGTTTCGCCGGGCGCCGGGTCCAGGTGCTGGAGCGTGGTCTCCTTCGGATTGCCCTGGTCGAAGTTGACCGCGCCGCGCAGGCTCATCACGCGGTCGGTGCCGTGCGTGCGCTGGATCACCAGCGTGATCGCGGCGGCTTCCATTTCGGTGATCACGTAGTCGTCCGCGCCATAGAGCCTGGCGATGTACTGTGCCTGCTTCGACATGCCGGGACCGTGGAAGAAGGTGTCGCCGGTCATGTGCGTACCGGTGCCAACGAAGGGCGCACGGCGCGCCGCCGCGTCCGGGTAGCGCATGCGGTACTTGCGGGCCGATTCGGCATCCTTCAGCGGCGTGTCGGCCGAGAGCTTCATCGCCCAGGCCACGAGCGCCGGGTCGAGCTGGAAGCGGCGGTATTCCTCATAACCCTTGCGTGGCATGAAGCTCGGCTCGCCGGCCTTGTTCTCCTCCGGCGCCCAGCGGTGGCCGAGGTCGTAGTCGACCAGCCAGGTGGCCCAGTTCACCTCGCCGATGGTGCCGCGCTGCGGTGGCGTTCCGGCCACGCCGGAGATCACGTAGTAGGCCTTCGAGAAGTCGAACTTCGGGTTCAGCAGGATCGCCTGCATCGACGACGACGAATTCACCTTGCCCATGCCAAGCACCGAGCCGCACACGCCGTCGGCATTGCAGTAGACGGGCTTCAGCGCGCCCGGCACGGCGATCGGCTTGGCATCCTTCCAGTAGCGCTCGTACCAGTGCTGGAACTCGCCGGCGCGGTCGCCGGTGTTCTGGCCGATCTCGAACATGGCCGCAACGAACACCTTGACCTGGATCGCCTCGGTGGTAGGCGTCGCGGAAGGCCCGGAAGCACAACCGGCAGAAAGCGCTGCGGCAGCCGCGAAGGCGCAGATTGCGGACCAGCGCGCGAGGGACGGGAGGGGTTTTGACATCGAAGGCTCCGGGAGACTCGGGGATAAGGCGGCATCGATCAGGCCGGCGCGCACCTGGATCGCCTGTCGCGTCCTACATCGCCGCGCCGCGGCCGGCGGCACATCCGCAAGTATCCCCTTGATGCAATCCTCATGCCCGACTCGACCGCCGCCCAGCCCCGCCTTGTCTACGTCACTCCGGACATGCCGGGGTTCCTCCGCGTGAAGGCCGGCACCGGATTCCGCTACAGGGACACGAAAGGCAGGTGGCTCGAGGATGCGGACGAGATCGCGCGCATCCGGCAACTGGCCATCCCACCGGCCTACGAGCGTGTGTGGATCTGCCCGCTGCCCAACGGCCACCTGCAGGCAACCGGCCTCGACGCGCGCGGTCGCACCCAATACCGCTATCACCCCGATTGGCGCGCATTGAAGGACCAGACCAAGTTCGACCGGCTCGAAGCCTTCGGCCGCGCGCTGCCGCGCATCCGTGCCCGTGTCGCGCGCGACCTGCAGCCCGGGCGCGACAAGCCACTCAGGCGCACGCTGGTGCTGGCTACGCTGGTGCGCCTCCTCGACACCACGTTCCTGCGCGTCGGCAACGAGGCGTATGCGACCAGCAACGGCTCTTTCGGACTCACCACCCTGCGCAACCGCCACGCCGATTTGCGCGGCAATGCGCTGACGCTGCGCTTTCGCGGCAAGAGCGGCGTGATGCACGAGGCGAAGGTGGACGACCCCCGAGTGAGGCGCGTGGTGCGGCGCTGCCAGCAACTTCCGGGGCAGGAACTCTTCCAGTACCAGGACGAAGACGGCCTGCCACGCAGCCTGTCATCCTCCGACGTCAACGACTACCTGCGCGAAGCCGTGCCCGACGATCATTTCACCGCCAAGGATTTCCGCACATGGCACGGCACCGTGCAGGCGCTGGAACTCATCCGGCTGGCCTGCGGCGCCAAGACATCCGGCACGCCGGGCGCGGCACGCTGCGGCGCGAAGGAAATCCTAGCGGCCGTGGCTGCGAGACTCGGCAACACGCCGGCGGTCTGCAAGAAAGCGTATGTCCACCCCGCCGTGCTGGAACTCGGCAGCTTGCTCGCGAGCGACGTGGGCGCGATGGACGACATCTGGAAAGACATCGCAGGCCGCACGACGAGCCTGCGCCGGCTGCAGGCGGCAGAGGCGCGGCTGCTGGCATTCCTGCAGCGGCAACGACGCAGCGCGGCGCGCGATGCGCGTCAGGCCGCGCCGAAGTCGAGCCGCAAAGTCGCGTCGTCCCGCTTCACCGCATAGCCGAGGTCGTCCGCCAGGCTCTGCAGCGCGATGGCATCGATGGCCAGCGCGCGCGGCGCACGGTGGGCATCCGCTTCGTCCGGCAGGGCAGCCGCGCCGTCTCTGGCGACCGCGCTGAGGCACAGCACGCGCGGGCCGTCTGGCGCAACGCTGATCGCGCCGAGCCCTTCGATGCTGTCATGCAGATGCCCCATCGCGCCCAGCAGCAAGTAGCGCAACGCGGCCGCATGCGGCCATTGGATTTCATCCGCCGCCGACGCCAGGGCCGGATCGACTGTGAGCGAGATGCCTTGCATTTCATAGGCCGCGCGCATCAGGGAGACACACTGCGCCACCAGCGCCGAGCGCGTGATGCCTTCGCTGGTGGTGGCCAGTTCCCAGTCGCGCAACGAACGCACGCCGATGACGAGTTCGCCCAACTGGCTTTCCACCAATTCGACACGCTCGGCGCAGGCCGATGCATCGATCGAATCCGCGGCAACCTGGCGCTTGAGCATCAGCAGGCCCATGCGGATGACAGACACCGGCGCCACCATGTCGTGGCGCAAGGCCGGCAAGGCGCGCGTAAGCACCTCGTGCCGGACGCCGGCTGCGATCCAGCTGCGGGCGCTGGGCGACGCCTTCATGCAGCAGCGTGGGCGCGCGGCGCCGCCAGGATGCGGTCGAGCGCGTCGAAATCGATGGGCTTCTGCAGATAGTGATCGAACAACGCACGCGCCTGCGCGGCGGACGCGTCCTGCTCGGAGTAGCCTGAAATCGCGACCAGCAGCATCGACTGTCCATCTGCGCCACTGCGCAACTGGCGTGCAACTTCGCTGCCAGGCAGGTCGGGCAGGCTCAGGTCGATGAGCGCCGCGTCGAAATGCCGGGCCGCAGCCGCGTCGAGGCCCTGCTGCGCGGTGTAGCAGCAGTGCGCCGTGTGGTCCTGCAGCGAGAGCAATTCCTGCAGCAGATCTGCCGCAGATTCGTTGTCGTCGACGATCAACACGTTCACGTCGGGCCCCGGGATTTATCGAATCGACAGTATCGTCTCGCCAGCGTCTGCCGGCTGTAGGAACCTGCCTACTGTCGCGCAGTGCGGATGTTGCCCGGCAGCGCTTGCGGCCAGCTGGTGCGAAACGGGTTGATGTCGAGCCCGCCGCGCCGCGTGTAGCGCGCGTACACGGCGAGCTTGGTCGGTTTGCAGCGCTGCCAGATGTCGATGAACATGCGCTCGGCACACGGCTCGTGGAACTCGTTGTGGTTGCGAAAGCTCACGATGTAGGCGAGCAGGCCCGCCTGGTCGATCGGCGCGCCGCTGTAGCGGATCTGCACGCTGCCCCAGTCAGGCTGGCCGGTGACCAGGCAATTGCTCTTGAGCAGGCGGCTGCTCAGCGTCTCGTTGACGTGCACCTCGTTCTGGTCGGCGCTCAGCAACCCGGGCGCGGGCTGGTAGTGCACGCACTCGATGTCGAGCCGGTCGAGGTTGAGCCCGTCGAGTTCATGCACCGGCTCCTGGTCGAATGCATCGGGCAGCACCAGCCGCACGCCGATGCCGCCGCTGCGGTCGCTGCCGCGCCAGGTGGCTTCCGACAGGTCGGCGCGCAGTCGGTCGCGCACTGCGTCGGCGCTCGCGAACACCGTGCTGTTGAAGCTGTTCAGGTAGAGCTTGAACGACTTGCTTTCGATGATGTTTGGCGTTTCGCACGGGATGGTGAAGTGCGCGATGGCCAGCTGGGGCTTGCCGCGTGCATTGAGCCAGCTCAGTTCGAACCCGGTCCAGAGGTCGGCACCGAAGAACGGGAGCGCGCCGGCGACGATGCCCATCGCCTCGCGCTGCGTTGCACGCGCGATCGGGAACAGCTGGCTCGCGTCGTACTGGTCCACGTAGGCCGACCGGCGGCCGAGTTGTGATTCCTCGGGTGTGTTGGAAAGGGTCATGGCGCCTCGCCCGCAGATCGCACGAAGGGAATGATGTGGTCCAGCAGGATGGCCGACACCTGTGGCGGCAGGTCGTGCCCCATGCCCGGTATCGTGACGAAGCGCGCGCCCGGTATGCGCCGGGCCGAGTCCTGCCCGCATTCGAGGGGCACCAGCTTGTCGGCCTCGCCGTGCAGCACCAGGGTCGGGCTCTTGATCCTGGACAACACGGTCGGCCGATCGCTGTCGGCCCCGATCGCAAGCATCTGGCGCACCACGCCGTCGGGCCGGTAGGCGCGGCGGATGCCAGTGCGCACGCGCGTTGCCAGGGCCGAAGCTTCGTAAGGATAGGCCGGGCTCGCGATGAGCTTGATGAAACCGACGCTGAAGTCCACCAGCGCGTCTTCGCTGCGGCCTGCCGGGCGACGCATGAGGCTCCTGGCAATTTCCGGATGCGGCCCGGGCAGCCCGCGCGCACCGCTCGAACTCATGATGCTTGTCAGGCTCCTCACGCGGTCGGGCGCGGTGGCAGCCAGGCGCTGCGCGATCATTCCGCCCATGGACGCGCCGATCACGTGCGCCCGTTGAACACCCAGTGCGTCCAGCACGCCGAGCGCGTCATTGGCCATGTCCTGAAGCGTGTAGGCCGAGCGCACCCGCAGGCCGATCCGCTGGCGCAGGGTCTGCCACACCAGGCTGTGCTTGCCCGCATGCTCGAAGCCCTGGCTCAGGCCAATGTCGCGGTTGTCGTAGCGCACCACGCGGAAGCCCGCATCCACCAGCGGCTGCACGAAGTCGGGCGGCCAGCCGATCAATTGCATGCCCAGGCCCATGATCAGGAGCACCACGGGGCGCTCGTTCTGGCTGCCGTCGGCGCCGCTGTCGTCGACTTCGATCTGGATGCCGTTTGCTTGGAGTTTCATTTGAGGATTCAGGTGAATTCGCGTTCGCGCAGCCACTTGGTGGCCACCCATTTTTCGCCGGACAAGACGGGTGCGCCGCCATGCAATGATTTCGTGGCCGGGTCGGGTCGGTCGTAGCTGAAGAACACGCCGGTGCCGCGCACCGGCGCCACTTCGAGACCCACATCCGGAAAGGTCGTCGCCCCGCCCTGCTCCGGCGACTGCAGGTACATCACCAGCGTGGCCACGCGCTGGCCGCCGCGCCGCAGGATGGTCGGCGTGCCGGGCTCGCCGGGGTCGAAGTAGTCGTAGTGCGGGCGGTACTGCGCACCGGGGCTGTAGCGCAGGATCTGCAGGCCCTCCCCGAATTCGATCGGCCATTTCAGCAGCGAAGCGATGCGCGATTCGAGCCGCGCGACGATGGCGTTCTCACCGCGCTCGAAGAACATGCCGTCGCTGGTGCGGTCGATGTTCAGCACCTCGCCACCGGTCCTGGTCTCGACCGTGAGCGAGCGCGCCAGCCGCTCGCGCGCAGCGGCAATGAGACCTTCGCATTCGTCGTCCGACAGCAGGTTGCCGAACACCACCACTCGCGGGTTCTTCATGGTCTGCAGCACCGTCACTTTGCGGCCGTCGGCATCGATCTCCAGTGGCGCCGCGCTCAGGTCGGGCCCGGGCATTTCGCGCGGCGGTGCGGGGGCCGTCGTGACGCCGGGCGCCAGCGGGCCGAGTTCGGACAGCGCGGCATCGGCCACGTCGTCATGCCAGCCGGCGTCGCGCATCGACTGCTTCAATGCGGAAACCGAATGGCCCGCAGCCAGTTGCGCGACCATCCACGCGCGCAGTTCGGGACTGATGGTTTGACCGCCACTCATTGGACTTTCCTCCGGAACACCATGCGTTGAGGCTTCGACGCAGCCGCATCGAAGCGGTAGCCCTCCAGGTCGAACTTCTCGAGCGCCTGCGGCGTTGCGGCCTTGTGCAATACCGCCCAGCGCGCCATCAGGCCGCGTGCGCGCTTGGCAAAGAAACTGATGACCTTGTAGCGGTCGCCCTTCCAATCCTCGAACACGCATTCGACGACGCGGGCCTTCAACGCCTTGCGGTCAACCGACTTGAAGTATTCGATCGACGCGAGGTTGATGACCACCGGCGTGCGATCGGCAGCGGCGCGCTCGTTCAGATATTCGGAGATTCGGCTGCCCCAGAAGTCGTAGAGGTTATTACCGTGGCGATTGGCCAGCGCCGTGCCCATTTCGAGGCGATAGGGCTGCAGCCGGTCCAGCGGCCGCAACACGCCGTAGAGCCCGCTGAGGATCACGATGTGCTCCTGCGCCCAGTCGAGCTGCCTCGTCGTGAGCGTCTTCGCGTCGAGGCCGCCGTAGACGTCGCCGTCGAAGGCCAGCGCCGCCTGCTTCGCGTTCCTGGCGCCGCTCTTGTGGGCCCAGGCAGCGTAGCGCGCGACATTGAGGGCGGAAAGCTTGTCCGACAGATTCATCAACACCGCGATCTGCTGCGGCGACTTCTCCCTCAGGATGGAGATCAATTCCGAGGAAGGACCCTTCGGTCCTTCGAACACGGGCTTGGTGGCGGGGAGGTCGGCCAGGACGGGGGTTTCGTAATCCAGGGACTTGGCAGGGGACAGCAGGAAAAGCATCGCGGAATTATCGGGGCCGCCCCGAATCCCGATCGCACGCGACGTTGCGCCGGTCGAATAAAATCGCGGGCTTTCCCCTCACCCCCCGACGGCGTCCTGCGGGATGCCGTTCGTTCTTTGCACCGCCTGCACCTCCGCCATGAGCGACACCCTGCTTCAACCGGGCCTCGACAGCCTGTCCAAATCCTTCGAACCCGCCGCGCTGGAAGCGAACTGGGGGCCGGAGTGGGAGCGACGCGGCTATGCCAGGGCCGGCTACCGCGGTACGCAGGCGCCGAAGGCAGGGGCGCCAGCCTTCTCGATCCAGTTGCCGCCGCCCAACGTGACCGGCACGCTGCACATGGGCCATGCGTTCAACCACACGATCATGGACAGCTTCACGCGCTACCACCGCATGAAGGGCGACAACACGGTCTGGGTACCGGGCACGGACCATGCGGGCATCGCCACGCAGATCGTGGTCGAGCGCCAGTTGCAGGAGCAGAAGCTCGACCGCCACGAACTCGGCCGCAAGAACTTCGTCGCGCGCGTCTGGGAATGGAAGGAACAATCCGGCGACACCATCACTCGCCAGATGCGCCGCCTCGGCGACACAGTCGACTGGAGCCGCGAGTACTTCACGATGGACGACAAGCTGTCGAAGGTCGTGACCGACACCTTCGTCAAGCTCTATGACGAAGGCCTGATCTACCGCGGCAAACGCCTCGTGAACTGGGATCCGGTGCTGAAGACCGCCGTGAGCGATCTCGAAGTCGAGAGCGAGGAAGAGAACGGCTTTCTCTGGCACATCGCGTATCCGCTCGAAGACGGCTCGGGCAAGCTCACCGTCGCGACGACGCGGCCCGAAACCATGCTCGGCGACACGGCCGTGATGGTCCACCCGGAAGACGAGCGCTACAGGCACCTCATCGGCAAGAACGTGAAGCTGCCGCTGGTCGACCGGCTGATCCCGGTGATCGCCGACGAATACGTCGACAAGGAATTCGGCACCGGCGTGGTCAAGGTCACGCCCGCGCACGACAACAACGACTACGCCGTCGGCCAGCGCCACAAGCTGCCGATGATCGGCGTGCTGACCCTCGACGCCACCGTCAACGAAAACGCACCCGAGAAGTACCGCGGCCTCGACCGCTTCGTCGCGCGCAAGGCCGTCGTGGCCGATCTCGAAGCGCTCGGCCTGCTGGTCGACACGGTCAAGCACAAGCTCATGGTCCCGCGATGCACGCGCACCGGCGCGATCATCGAGCCCATGCTGACCGACCAGTGGTTCGTCGCGATGAGCAAGCCCGACGCCACGGGCCAGTCGATTGCGCAGAAGGCCATCGACGCGGTGCAGTCCGGCGAAGTGCGCTTCGTGCCTGAGAACTGGATCAACACCTACAACCAGTGGATGAACAACATCCAGGACTGGTGCATCAGCCGCCAGCTCTGGTGGGGCCACCAGATCCCCGCGTGGTACGACGAGGACGGCAAGGTCTACGTGGCGCGCAGCGAGGCCGATGCGCAGGCCAAGGCGCCAGGCAAGACGCTCACGCGCGACGAAGACGTGCTTGATACCTGGTACTCGTCGGCGCTCGTGCCGTTCTCGACCATGGGCTGGCCCGAGGTCGACAATTCGCCCGCCTCCGACTACAACCTCTACCTGCCTTCCTCCGTGCTCGTCACGGGCTACGACATCATCTTCTTCTGGGTCGCCCGGATGATCATGATGACCAGGCACTTCACCGGCCGCGTGCCGTTCCACCACGTCTACATCCACGGCGTGGTGCGCGATTCGCACGGCCACAAGATGAGCAAGTCCGAAGGCAACGTGCTCGACCCGGTCGACCTGATCGACGGCATCGCGCTGCCCGAACTGCTCGACAAGCGCACGCAGGGCCTGCGCAGGCCCGAGACCGCGCCGCAGGTGCGCAAGAACACGCAGAAGGAATTTCCGGAGGGCATTCCGGCCTTCGGCGCCGATGCGATGCGCTTCACCTTCGCCTCGCTGGCTTCGCTCGGCCGCAGCATCAACTTCGACCCGAAGCGCTGCGAGGGCTACCGCAATTTCTGCAACAAGCTCTGGAACGCCACGCGCTTCGTGCTGATGAATTGCGAAGGCCGGGACTGCGGACTCAGGGAACACACCAAGGAAGAATGCGCGGTCGGCGGCCCGGCCCACGGCTACCTCACGTTCAGCAAGGCCGACTACTGGATCACCTCGCAACTGCAGCGCGTCGAAGCCGCCGTCGCGAAGGGCTTCGAGGAATACCGCCTCGACAACGTGTCCAGCGCGATCTACCAATTCGCCTGGGACGAGTTCTGCGACTGGTACCTCGAGATCGCCAAGGTGCAACTGCAGAACGGCAACGACTCCCAGCAGCGCGCGACACGCCGCACCTTGATCCGCGTGCTCGAAGCGCTGCTGCGCCTCGCCCATCCGGTGATCCCGTTCATCACCGAAGAGCTGTGGCAAAAGGTCGCGCCGGTCGCCGGCCGCGGTGGAGAGTCGGTCATGATCGCGGCCTACCCGCAATCGCAACCCGGGAAGATCGACGAAGCGGCCGAAGCGCACATCGCCAAGCTCAAGCAACTGGTCGACGCCTGCCGCACGCTGCGCGGCGAAATGAACGTGTCGCCGGCCACGCGCCTTCCGCTCTACGCCGTGGCCGACAACGCGCAAGAAGCGGCCTTCATCCGCGATGCCGCGCCCGTGCTGCAGGCGCTGGCCAAGCTCAAGGAAGTGAAGCTGTTCGACGACGAAGCCGCCTGGTCCGCCGCCGCCGAGGCCGCGCCTGTTGCAGTGGCCGGTGCGGTGCGCTTCTGCCTCCACATGGAGATCGACAAGGGCGCGGAAAAGGCACGCATCGGCAAGGAGACAGCACGCATCGAAGGCGAAATCGCCAAGGTGCATGGCAAGCTCGGCAACGAATCCTTCGTGGCGAAAGCCCCGCCCGCGGTGATCGAGCAGGAGCGCAAGCGGCTCGTTGATTTCAGCGCGATGCTTGCCCGACTGCAAGATCAGCTTCAGCGCCTCGGCTGACACGCCGGGTCGCCTGGGGCACATAACATCCGTCCACTGTCACATCACTCCCCTACTCGACTCATGCCTTCTTCGACGTTCATCCGCAAGGCCGTCTTCCCCGTAGCGGGCTTCGGCACCCGCTTCCTGCCCGCCACCAAGGCCCAGCCGAAGGAAATGCTGCCGGTGGTCGACAAGCCGCTGATCCAGTACGCCGTCGAAGAGGCCTACGCGGCAGGCATCCGGGACATGATCTTCGTCACCGGCCGCAACAAGCGCGCTATCGAGGACCACTACGACACGGCCTATGAGCTCGAAAGCCAGCTCGAGGCCAGCAACAAGCTCGCTTTGCTCAACATCGCGCGCTCTGTCATGCCCGACGACATGACCTGCTCCTACGTGCGCCAGCCGCGCATGCTGGGCCTGGGCCATGCCGTGCTCTGCGCAGAGCATCTGGTCGGCGACGAACCCTTCGCGGTCCTGCTCGCGGATGACCTGATGGTCGGTCCGCCCGGCGGCGAGCCGGTGCTTGCACAGATGACACGCGCCTTCGCCACGCTGCAAAGCTCGCTGCTCGCGGTGCAGGAAGTGCCGCTCGACCAGGTCCGGCGCTACGGCATCGTGGCCGGCGACCCTGTCGACGCCGGGCTCACCAAGGTCACGCGCATGGTCGAGAAGCCCAAGCCCGAAGATGCGCCTTCGCGCCTCGGCGTGGCCGGCCGCTACATCCTCACGCCAGCCGTGTTCAACCACATCCGCAACCAGCCCACCGGCGCCGGCGGCGAAATCCAGTTGACCGACGGCATTGCCGCGCTGCTGAAGAACGAATCGGTCTACGCATACGCCTACAAGGGCACCCGCTACGACTGCGGCAGCAAGGAAGGCTTCCTGCAAGCGACCGTCGAGCTGGCATTGGCCCATCCCGAAGTCGGCAGCCAGTTTCGCGAGTACCTCAAGGGCCTGGCGCTAGGTTGAAGCACCCCGAAGCGCCTGCGGCGCCTCCCCCTCGAGGCCCCTCGAGGGGGCGCACCCAGCGGCCCGGCAAAGCCGGTTCCGCGGGGGAAGTGAACCACCCCCGAAGCGCCTTCGGCGCCTCCCCCTCGAGGGGGCACCCCCAGCGGCCCGGCAAAGCCGGTTCCGCGGGTGCCCACGAAAAGACTCGGAGTGCCCGTCCTGGCTTCATGCGCTCCAGCGTCATGGCGCACTGATCTGGTCGACCTGCGAGGCGATGAAGCGCTCTAGTTCCTCGTCGCTGATCGGCGTCAGCGGCAGGTCGAAGGCGTCTTTCAGGCGCGCAACGATGGACTGCGCCCACATTGCGTTCCACGCGAGGCCGGCATGGTCGTCTGCCATCTGCGCGTTGGCCAGGTCATCGCCAGCCGTGTTGGTCACCCGGAGCACCGTGCCGATATTCACCGTCTTGTAGACCGGTTCACCTTCCGCGCTCCGCGTGCCCCAGCGCTCGGCAATCCAGGAGGAATCATCGAACCAGGCAATGCGCGGATCGCTGCTTGTCAGCTTGCGCAGCGCACAATTGAAGGCGACGTTCGCCGTCTGGACATTTGTCGTTTCGCGCGCGGAACGGTACAGGCTGAACCACCTCGGATAGTCCAATTCACTGTGCACGCCGACGACCATGATGCGCGTTGCCGGATGCCGCGAGTGGATAAGCCCGATCGCCGCCTCGATCTGGCTGACGCAGTAGTCGGTCGTCGCCTTGAGTTCGGGCGACGCCGGATCACGTGCCTGCACGTCGAGCATGGCGACGCAGTCATTGTGGCCCATGCGGATCACCACGACACCGTTTCGCCAGCGCGGGCGGTCCTTGTCCATCAACGCCACGAGCCGAGGTACCTGACGGAAGCGTTGACCGAGCCGGTCGCCCATCAGGTGCTTGCAGGCCGCGCCCGAATTGGCGAAGTTGTAGAGATAGTCTTCCTTGCGCGGCGCACGACCGGCCGACAGGCCGATCGATTCCCTCAACCATGCCACGTTGCCGGAGCGTCCCCATGCCACCCACGGCCCCGGATCGAGTTGCCCTCCGCGCATCCGCGCGACGATTTCAACCCACTGGAGGTTGCGGCCGCGCAGCGCACCGCCGCGCTCCCGGGAGCCGGGGGGAAAGCTGATGCTGTCCCGGTAGGAGTGGCTGTTGGAGTCTCCGATGACGGCCATCGGAATCGACCCAGCGGGCGCGGCAGCCCTGCCGGAACTCGGCGAATCATCAGCCATGCCATCGCTCCAGAAAGCCAAGTTCGCGAGTCCTCAAGGCCGTGAAGGTGCTTCATCACCCACCACGAAGCGGATCACCTCCTCGTCGCTGATGGGCGTTAACTGCGCTCCAGATATTTCGCGCAGGCGTCCGATGAGATATTGAGCCCACAACGCATTCATCGCGGTGCCCGCATGCCCATCGCTGAGCCAGGCGTTTTCGAGTCCGTCGCCAGACGTGTTCGAAACCTGAAGGGATCCAATCGAAACGCGGCGATAGGCAGGTACGCCATTCAACCTGCGCGCGCCCCATCGTTGCTTGAACCAGGCACCGAAATCGACAAAGCCGACGCGCTTCGGATCGCGTGCGGCAATACTGCGCAGCGCATCGTCGAACTCATCCACCGCATGGTTGATATTTGCCGTCGCACCGATGCTGCGGTACCCGTTGAAAGTGGAAGGATCGTCCGCCTGATTGCCGCCACCGACCACCAGCACACGGGTCGACGGATGCACGGCGTGGATGGTCTCGATCGCCAGTTCGATCTGTTCACGGCAGTAGTCGACAGCGGCACGAATTTCAGGCGCGGTGGGATTGCGCGCCTGCACGTCCAGCAGGCCATTCCAGTCGTTGGTTCCCATGGCGATCACCACGACGCCGCGACGCCATCGTTCGGGGTCTTCGTTCATCAGCGCGAGCAGCCGCGGAACCTGCCGGTAGCGCTGCCCGAAGCGCTCGCCCATGATGTGTTTGCAACTCGCACCCGAATTGGCAAAGTTGTAGAGATAGTCCTCTTTCTCCGGTGCACGCCCACCACCCAGGCCAATCAGATCGCGCAGCCATGCGACCAGGCCCAGGCGTCCCCAACGCACCCAGGGCCCCAGGTCGACTTCCGTGCCGCGCAAACGGACCAGCACCTCGGTCCATTGGAAAGTTCGCTCGCGCAGTGCGCCGCCGCGCTCTCTGCTCCCCGGCGGGAAAGTGATCTTGTCCTGGTATGACTGGCTCCCCGAATCGCCGATCACCGCCACGGAAATCGCCGAAGTCACCGGGTGATGGACTGCGCCCGTGGGCAAATCGTCCGGCCATGCCACCAGACCGAGCAGTGTCGCCATACCGATCGCCAGGGCGATGAATACCAACGCACGCAGGCGCACGATCAACAGCCGTGCGTCACTTGGCAGCTTCATCTGATGCCGACCCAGCTTTGCCGACTGCCCATTGCACCAACCAGGTAGATTCACCGTCGCCGCAGCACGTGGATGAAATCGTCGCCGTGCGTCTGCTGCTCTACCAGATCATTTCCGGTCTGGCGGGAAAAGGCCTGGAAGTCGCGCACCGACCCGGCGTCGGTCGACACGACCCTCAGCAATTGGCCGCTTGCAAGTTCGTTGAGCGCCTTCTTCGCCTTGAGGATCGGCAACGGGCAGTTGAGGCCGCGGGTATCGAGCTCTTTGTGAATATGCATGCGAATCCTTGATTGATCGCGAATTTTAGGTAGCCGGCGCCGGATTCACAGGCTTCGGCCATTCGAGGAAGGTGGGCTCGTGGCCGCGCGTACGCAACCAGTCGGCCAACGCATAGCCCGTTCCGGCCGGCCAGCACTTGAGATCGGGCAGGTCGTAGAGGCGATAGTCGACCAGTTCGGGCGACAGGCTCACCTCGCCATCGGCTATCGCGTGGTAGGCGATGATGACCTGGTTCATGCGTTGGAAGTCGTACACGCCGACCAGGTTGAGCGCACTCGCTTCGAGGTTGGTCTCTTCCTTGATCTCGCGCGCAATGCCTTCCTGTGGCGTTTCACCGGCCTCCATGAAGCCGGTGATCAGCGCATACATCTTGTTCGGCCACGCTGCATTGCGCGCGAGCAGCACCTGGCCGCGGTACTCGATGATTGCGGCAAGCACCGGTGTCGGGTTGTTCCAATGCGTGTGCCCGCAGGCCGGGCAGCGCAGGCGCGATTTCGGGCCGCCGTCTTCGTGGAGCGCGATCCATTCGAGCGGAGTCGCGCAGGCAGGGCAAAATTTCGGATCAGGCATGGTGTTTCATCAGGCAGGGAAGACACCGGTCGACAGGTAGCGGTCGCCCCGGTCGCAGACGACGAAGACGATGGTGGCGTTGGTCACGGTCCTGGCAATTTCAAGTGCAACCCACAGCGCGCCCGCGGCGGAGATGCCGCCGAAGATGCCCTCTTCGCGCGCCAGGCGCCGGCACATGTCCTCGGCGTCGTCCTGGCTGACGTTGACGACCTGGTCGACGCGGCTCGGGTCGTAGATCTTCGGCAGATAAGCCTCCGGCCACTTGCGGATACCCGGAATGCGCGACCCCTCTTCGGGTTGCGCGCCGACGATCCGGATCGCAGGATTTTTTTCCTTCAGGAAGTGCGAGACGCCGGTGATGGTGCCGGTCGTGCCCATCGCGCTCACGAAGTGCGTGATACGCCCGCCGGTGTCGGCCCAGATCTCGGGGCCGGTGGTTTCGTAATGGATGCGCGGGTTGTCGGGGTTGGCGAACTGGTCGAGCACCCTGCCCTTGCCCTGCGCCACCATGCGATCGGCCAGGTCGCGTGCGTATTCCATGCCGCCGCTCTTGGGCGTGAGGATGAGTTCGGCGCCGAACGCTTTCATCGTCTGCGCGCGTTCGACCGAGAGGTCCTCCGGCATGATCAGCACCATGCGGTAGCCCCTGATGGCCGCGGCCATCGCGAGTGCGATGCCGGTGTTGCCCGAAGTGGCCTCGATCAAGGTGTCGCCAGGCTTGATCTCGCCGCGCTCCTCGGCGCGCTTGATCATCGAGAGCGCCGGACGGTCTTTCACCGAGCCGGCCGGGTTGTTGCCTTCGAGCTTGCCGAGGATCACGTTGCCGCGCTTGTCGTTTTCGGCGGCATCGATGCGCCGCAATGCAACCAGCGGCGTTTTGCCGATGGCGTCTTCGATCGTCGGGTAATTCATGGGGATCACTGTGCCATAATTTCAGGCTGCACTTCTTGTTGCCCGGGTGGTGAAATTGGTAGACGCAGGGGACTCAAAATCCCCCACCGAAAGGTGTGCCGGTTCGATTCCGGCCCCGGGCACCACCCGCCGCATCCACGCTGGCGCGCTGGCAAGTCATCCAGCCCCTTCATCGCTGCGCAACCCGCTTTCCACGGTCGGATAGCGCAGGCGCACGCGCAGTTCGTGCTTCATGCGGCCGTTGTCGAGTCGGCGCGATTCGCCCATGAAGCTGAGCAACTGTGGCGGCAAGTCTCGCTGCGCGTCGTCGCGTGCAATTCGCGGCGGGCGCGCCATGCCGAAGAGATCCGCCGCCAGGTCGACGTAGTCGCCCATCAAGATGCCGCTGTCGTCGTTCACATGGAACACGCGTTGCGAGCCGCCACGCCAGAGCGCCACCACACAAGCGCGCGCCAGGTCATCTGCGTGGATATGGTTGGTGTAGACATCGTCCTCGCGCCTCAGCACCGGCAGGCCTTTCATGAGCCGTTCGCGCGGCGTTCCGCCTTCGCGGTCGGGCGCATAGATGCCAGGAATGCGCAAGACGCGAACGGCCGGTCCCATGCGCCCGAACCACCGCACGGCCCGTTCGGCATCGACCCGGCGGTGCGCGCGGGCCGTACCGGGCCGCACCGGCCGCGCCTCGGTGACGCGCGCGCCGCCGCAATCTCCATACACGCCGCTGGTCGAACCATAGACGAGCACCGAGGGCAAGGAGCGCCGCGCCAGCGCGCGCACGAGCGCAGTGGTACGCGCATCGCGCCACCACTGCGCGCCTTCTTCCCGCGCGGGCGGCGCAAGATGCAGCACCCGCTTGGCAATGCCGGCCAGCCGCCGCAAGGTGTCCGGCGCATCGAGGTTCCCGATGACCGGCTTCACCCCCGCATCGCGCAATCGCTGCAACTTGCCCGGCGAAGACGTCAGTGCCATCAACTGGACCCGCCCTCGCAACGCATTCGCCGCGCGCAGGCCGACGTCGCCGCAACCGACGATCAGTACGCGTTCACGGCGGAAGCGCGCGGGCAGCGCGCCGAGGGGGCTCTGGTTTGAGGGCAAAATCCGGTTCCTTTTCGCGATTCCGAGAATACCCAATGACGAGCGCAGCCCCACACGAGACGGGCTTTCACATCACCGTCGAGCCCAGCGGCCGCCACTTCACGGCACATGCCGACGAATCGATCCTTGCGGCCGCCATCCGCCTCGGCGTGGGCCTGCCATACGGCTGCAAGGACGGCGCCTGCGGCTCGTGCAAGTGCAAGAAACTCTCGGGCGAAGTCACGCTCGACGCACACCAGAGCAAGGCCCTGAGTGCTGAAGAAGAACTCAAGGGCTATATCCTGACCTGCCGCGCCCATGCGAAGACCGACGTGGTGCTCGAATCGCGTCAGGTCACCGAGGCCGGCGCGCATCCGATCCGCAAGATGCCCGCACGCGTGCTGGCACTGCAGAAAAAATCGCATGACGTGGTGTTGCTGCGCCTGCAACTGCCGGCCGGCGAGCCGCTGCAGTTTCATGCGGGGCAGTACGTCGAATTTATCCTGCGCGACGGCGCCCGCCGCAGCTATTCGATGGCCAACGCGCCGCACACGTTGGGCCAGCCCGGCACCGGGCTCGAACTGCATATCCGGCACCTGCCCGGCGGCAAGTTCACCGACCATGTGTTCGGCGCGATGAAGGAAAAGGAAATCCTTCGCATCGAAGGGCCTTACGGCAGCTTTTTCCTGCGCGAGGATTCCGGCAAACCCATCGTGCTGCTGGCCTCCGGCACCGGTTTCGCGCCGATCAAGGCACTGCTCGAGCACATGAGGTTCAAGGCCATCGAGCGGCCGGCCACGCTCTACTGGGGCGGCCGCCGTCCCGAAGACCTCTACATGGACGACTGGGTACGCGACTACCTGGCCGAGCTTCCTAACCTGCGCTATGTGCCGGTGGTGTCCAACGCCGTTCCTGAGGACAACTGGACCGGCCGCACTGGCTTCGTCCACCGCGCGGTGCTGGAAGACATCAAGGACCTGTCGGGCTACCAGGTCTACGCGTGCGGCGCGCCCATCGTGGTCGATTCGGCCAAGCATGACTATTTGGCCGAGGCGGGACTGCCCGAGGAAGAGTTCTTTGCCGACGCATTCACCACCGAAGCCGACAAGGCCCAACCCTAGAAGCAGTGAATAAACCTGCTGCGCGCCCCGATCTCGCATCTGCGGTCCTCGACACGACCTCGGGGTGCTCGCTACGGTTTCTTCACCACTTCTGAAGCCCGCCATGAAAACCACGCAATTCCTTCTCACCGGCCTCGTTGCGCTATTCGCCACGGGCTCGGCCATGGCGCAGCAGCGCCCGATCCGCCTGGTCGTCCCCTACGCGGCCGGCGGGCCGATCGACGTCACGGCACGCGCGCTGGCGGAGCGCGTGCACGATTCGCTGGGCACGGTGATCATCGACAACAAGCCCGGCGCCGGCGGCAATATCGGGGCCGAAATGGTCGCCAAGGCAGCGCCCGACGGCCTCACCATCGGCATTGCGGCCACCGCGACCAATGCCGTCAATCCGTGGCTCTACAGGAAGATGCCGTTCAATGCGGCGACCGACTTCGCGCCCATCACGCAGATGGTCCGCGTGCCCAACGTGCTCGTGATGAACGCGCAATCGGCCGAGCGCCTGAACATCCACAACCTGCCCGAACTGATTGCCTACGCGAAGAAGAACCCCGGCAAGCTCAACTACGGCAGCGGCGGCAGCGGCAGCGCCGGCCATCTGGCGGGCGAGATGTTCAAGAAGGAAGCGGGCATCTTCGCGCTGCACATTCCGTACATCGGTGGCAATCCGGCACAGCTCGCACTGCTGTCGGGCCAGGTGGATTTCAACTTCGACAACCTGGCGACTGCCGCACCGAACATCCGCTCCGGCAAGCTCAAGGCGATTGCCGTGACCACCGCGCAGCGCAGCGCCGCGATACCCGACGTGCCGCCGGTGGCCGACACGCTCAAGGGCTTCTCGATCGACACCTGGTGGGGCCTTGTCGCACCCGCGGGCACGCCGCACGACGTGGTCATGAAACTGAACCAGGCCTTCGTGACAGCATTGAACTCGCCCGAAACAAAGACCCGCTTCGCCGGCCTGATGGCCGAGCCCGTGCCGACCACGCCCGAGCGATTCGGCGATTTCATGAAGAGCGAACTCGTCAAATACGAAAAGGTCGTCAAGGCCACAGGCGCCCAAGTCGACTGACCCCAAGCCTCCCCGACTCCATTCGTGAGATACCGCGGAACTGGCTCTGCCAGGCCGCTGGTGTCGCCCCCGGCGGGGGGTGGGAGGAGCGCTACGAAGTAGCGCGGAGCCTGGGGGCGAGCAACAATCCTTCCAGGCCGCTGGTGTCGCCCCCGGCGGGGGGTCGGAGGAGCGCTACGAAGTAGCGCGGAGCCTGGGGGCGAGCAACGTCACTCGCCAAGGTACGCCGCGCGAACCTTGGGATCGGTCAGCATGACCCTCGCGTCGCCGCTCATCGAGATCAATCCCGACTCCATTACATAGCCCCAATCGGCCAACTGCAACGCGCGATTTGCGTTCTGTTCCACCAGCACGATGGTCACGCCTTGCGCTGCCACCGTCTGCACTACCTCGAAGATCTTGTCGCACATGATCGGCGACAAGCCCATGGTGGGTTCGTCGAGCAGCAGCACCTTGGGCCGCGCCATCAGCGCGCGGCCCATGGCCAGCATCTGCTGCTCGCCGCCGGACATGGTGCCGGACAGTTGGTCCTTGCGTTCACGCAGGCGCGGGAAGGTCGTGAACACCTTTTCCATGTCCTCGGCAATGGCCGCCTTGTCGCTGCGCAAATAGGCGCCGATCTGCAGGTTCTCGGTGATCGTCATGCGCGTGAACACGCCACGGCCTTCCGGCACCATCACCAGGCCCTCGCCCACCAGGTCCCACGCGCCGCGGCCCTTGATGTTGCGGCCGAGGAATTCGATCTCGCCCGCCACCACCGGCAGCGTGCCGGTCACGGCCTTCATGGTGGTCGTCTTGCCGGCGCCGTTGGAGCCGATCAACGAAACCAGTTCGCCTTCGCGCACCTCGAAGTCCACGCCCTTGACGGCCTGGATCCCGCCATAGGCAACCTTCAGGCCTCGCACTTGCAGCAGCACCTTGCCAGCGTTGCGAGCGGTGGCAGCCACCGGCGCTGTCATTTCTGCGGTCGTCATCTCAATGTCCTCCGGTGCCGAGGTAGGCCTCGATCACCTTTTCATTCTTCTGCACGTCGGCGGGTATGCCCTCTGCAATCTGCTTGCCGTAGTCGAGCACCGTGAGCCGGTCGCACAGGCCCATGACGAGCTTTACGTCGTGCTCGATGATCAGCACCGTGCGGTTGTCGGCACGGATGCGGCTGATCAGTTCGCGCAGTTGGAGCTTCTCGGTCTGGTTCATGCCCGCGGCCGGCTCGTCGAGCGCGATGAGCTGCGGGTCGGTGGCCAGCGCGCGCGCGATCTCCAGGCGACGTTGGTCGCCATAGCTCAGCGTGCGAGCCTTGAATTCGGCGTACTTGCCCACGCCAACGTAGTCGAGCAGTTCCTGTGCGCGCTTCTTGATCGCTGCTTCTTCCGTCTTGAATGGACCCGTCCGAAAGATGGCGCCGACCACGCCCGAGTGCGTGCGAATGTGGCGCCCGACCATGACGTTCTCCAGCGCCGTCATGTCGGCGAAAAGGCGGATGTTCTGGAAAGTGCGCGCGATGCCGGCCTTGGCAACCTCATGCACCGCCGTCGGCCGATAGGGTTTGCCTGCGAGTTCGAAAGTACCGCTGTCGGGCGTGTAGAGCCCGGTGATGACGTTGAAGAACGTGGTCTTGCCGGCCCCGTTCGGTCCGATCAGGCCATACACCTGGCCGCGCTTGATGGTGATGCCGACGTCCGACAGGGCTTGCAACCCACCGAAGCGCTTGGAGATGCCGCGGACATCGAGGATGGTGTCTGTCATATTTTTTTCTCGTGCCGCTCAGGGGTTGATCGACATCGGACGCGATGGCTCGCCCGGCACTTCGTCGGCCGGTGTGTCCAGCACAACGCCTGCATGGTGGTGCGTCGGAGGTGGCGCCGCCGCGCCATTGCCGTTCTTGCGCACCTTTCCGTGCTCCGGCGAAGGCCAGAGACCCCGCGGACGTACCAGCATGATCACGATCATCGCCAGCGCGATGAACAACTGGCGCAGGATCGAAGAGTCCAGCCGGCCGCCCGTCGCTTCCTGCAGCGGGCCTGCCACATAGCGAAGGACTTCCGGCAGCGCCGACAACAGCACGGCCCCGAGAATCACGCCCGGCAAGTGGCCGATGCCGCCGAGCACGACCATCGCGACGATCATCACCGACTCCATCAGGCTGAAGGACTCCGGAGAGACGAAGTTCTGGAACGACGCGAACATGGCACCAGAGACTCCGCCAAAACTGGCGCCCATGCCGAAGGCCAGCAACTTCATGTTGCGCGTGTTGATGCCCATCGCCTTCGCGGCGATCTCGTCCTCGCGAATCGCCATCCAGGCGCGGCCCACGCGCGACAGCTGCAGACGGTGCGAGATCACCACCGTGAAGATCACGAGGAGCAGGAACAGGTAGTAGTAAAGCGATACCGACGAGATCGAGAAGTCGCCAAACAACTTGTGCGGCTTGCCGAAGCTGAATCCCAGGATGCCCACCGGATCGATCGCATCGAGGCCCTTGGGACCATTGGTGACGTTGACGGGATGGTCCAGCGTGTTCAGGAACACACGGATGATTTCACCGAAGCCGAGCGTCACGATGGCCAGGTAGTCACCGCGCAACCGCAGCGTCGGCGCACCGAGCAGCACGCCGAACAAGGCCGCCAGCACCAGCGCCATCGGAATCACGGCAAACAGCGAAACATGCAACCCGCCGGGAAACATGGCCTTGATGGCCGGGAAGGTATCGGTCAGGTGGGGCGAAGCGAGCAGCGCATACATGTACGCGCCGATTGCGAAGAAGGCCACATACCCCAGGTCCAGCAGGCCGGCGTAGCCCACCACGATATTGAGCCCCAGGGAAAGCAGCACGTACAGCAGCGCGATGTCGACGATGCGCACCCAGGCATTGCCCTGCGTTTGCAGCAGCAGCGGCAGCACCAGCAGGCCGAGTCCGGCGACCAGGAACCAGATGAAGTTCTTGTTTTTCATGATGGCGGCTCCTTATGCGCGGTCCGCCACACGTTCGCCGAGCAGGCCGGCAGGCCGCACCGTGAGCGTCAGGATCAGGATGACAAACGCGAAGATATCGCTGTGCTGGCTGCCCAGCACCCCGCCGGTGACGGTGCCGAGGTACCCGGCGCCGATGGCTTCGATCACGCCGAGCAGGATGCCGCCAACCACCGCACCAGCGAGGTTGCCGATGCCGCCGAACACCGCAGCCGTAAAGGCCTTGAGGCCGGGACCGAAACCCATCGCATGCTGCGCGATGCCGTAGTTGGACGCGTACATCACGCCGGCGATCGCGGCCAGCACGGCGCCGATGATGAAAGTCGCCGAGATCACCATGTCGGGGCGAATGCCCATCAGCGAGGCCACGCGCGGGTTCTCGGCCGTGGCGCGCATTGCGCGGCCCAGCTTGGTGTAGTTGACCAGCCAGGTCAGGACCGCCAGCGAGATCGCCGTGAGCACCAGGATCATGATCTGCGTCGGCGAAATCGAGGCGCCTCCGATGATGATCGGGTCGCTCGGCAGCAAGGTCGGGTAGGCCTTGTTGGTCGGACGCCAGATGATCATTGCGATCGTCTGCAGCAGGATCGACATGCCGATGGCGGTGATCAGGGGCGCGAGCTTGGGGCTGTTGCGCAGCGGCCGGTAGGCCACTTTTTCGATCACGAAGTTGAGCGTGGCTGCAACCACGCAAGCAATGATCAGCGCGATCAGCAAGATCAGCCAACCCGGCAGTCCCGGCGTGGCGTCTCTGATCAAGCCGATGATTGTCCAACTCGTCAACGCACCGACCATCAGGACTTCGCCGTGAGCGAAATTGATCAGGTTGATGATGCCGTACACCATGGTGTAGCCCAAGGCTATCAAGGCATACATGCTGCCGAGAACCAGACCGTTGATGATCTGCTGCAGCAATATTTCCATATAGAAAACCCTTTTCTTGTAGCACCGGTTGTCAGCGCAGCTCGCTTTGCAAGGAACCGATCGGGTGCCATGCACGCTAGCAAAAAGTCAGCCAACCTAATGAGTTGGCGACGGAGTGGGCGGGATTTTAGTCACGCTCATTCCCCGAATCGGTGCGCGCTTACCCGGGGATGGCCCTTCAGTCAGGTAGGGATTTGTCGATCTGCACGCCGCGTCCAAGGCGCGTGGTCAGGCTTCAATCAACATCGCCACTGTTGAGGCGGCGCAATTCGCGCAGCTTTTCGGCAATGCGAATCTCAAGCCCCCGCTCGACGGGCTCGTAGAACCGCTGGCCTTCCAGCCCCTCCGGCAAATAGCGCTCACCGGCCGCGAAGCCGCCGTCCTCGTCATGCGCATAGCGATAGCCCTTGCCGTAGTCGAGCTGTTTCATGAGCTTTGTCGGCGCATTGCGCAAGTGCATCGGCACGGGCCGCGTGGTGTCTTGCTTGACCAGCGCGCGCGCTGCGTTGTAGGCCTTGTAGACCGCATTCGACTTGGGTGCCATTGCGAGATAGATGACGCATTCGGCCAGCGCAAGCTCACCCTCCGGCGTGCCGAGCCGCTCGTAGACCTCCGCCGCGTCGAGCGCCAGGCGCAGCGCACGCGGATCGGCCAGCCCGATGTCTTCGCTCGCCATGCGAACCAGTCGCCGCGCCATGTAGCGCGGATCGGCGCCGCCGTCGAGCATGCGCACGAACCAGTAGAGCGAGGCATCGGGGTCGCTGCCGCGTACCGACTTGTGCAGCGCGCTGATGGTGTCGTAGAACTGCTCGCCGCCCTTGTCATAGCGTCGCATGCGCTCGCCGAGCACGCGCAGCAACCACTCGTCGCTGATCTGCGCGCGCTTCTCGGCCGCCGCCGCGACAGCCAGCGTCTCCAGCGTGTTGAGGAGCCGACGCGCGTCACCATCGGCATAGGCCACCAGGCGGTCGATGGCGGTCGTGTCGATGGCAGGCACCACGTTGATCTGCTGCGCTCGCGACACGATCTGCTTCAGGTCGTCGTCATTGAGCGGTTGCAGCACATACACGACAGCTCGCGACAGCAACGCGGAGTTGACCTCGAACGACGGGTTCTCCGTGGTCGCGCCAATGAAGGTGAAAAGGCCCGACTCCACGTGCGGCAGGAAGGCATCCTGCTGGCTCTTGTTGAAGCGGTGCACTTCATCGACGAAGACGATGGTGCGGCGCTGCTCCACGCCGTCACGTGCGACCAGTGCCCGCTCGACGGCATCGCGGATGTCCTTCACGCCGCCGAGCACCGCGCTGATGCTCAGGAACTGCGCATCGAACGCATCGGCCATCAACCGTGCGATCGTGGTCTTGCCGGTGCCGGGCGGCCCCCAGAGGATGCAGGAATGCGGTTGCCCCGATTCGAATGCAATGCGCAGCGACATGCCGGGACCGAGCAGATGCTGCTGGCCAATGACCTCGCCCAGCGTGCGCGGTCGAAGGCGCTCGGCAAGCGGCTGGTGCGGAGTGGACGCCACTTTGAGCGTGCTGCTATTGCTTGAGCACGTCCGCGCCCTTCGGCACCTTGAAGTTGAACGTTTCGGCGCCCAACGCCGGATTGATTTCAATCTTGCTGAACTTCAGCACCGAGCGCTGCCCGAAGCTGTCCAGTATCTCCAGCGAGGCCAGGCTCTCGCCCTGGAAGCCGACCAGCACGTTCTGCAACTGGCCGTCCTTGTTCCTGGGCGTCGCCTTGACCCATTCCAGGCCATCGCGCGCGGGGGCGCCTTCGAGCGTGAAGTCAGACTGCAGCGCATGCAAATCGGGCGCCGATGCGATCACCGCCGCGGGCGTCGAGCCGAGCGCCTGCGCCTGGGCGCGCTGGGTGACCTGGTTGAGGTCCGCGTCGTAGAGCCACAGCGTCTTGCCATCGGCCACGATCATTTGCGCGAACGGCTTCTGGTAGTCGAACTTGAACTTGCCCGGGCGCTGGAATTCGAAAGTGCCGGTCGAGGTCTTGGTGCGCGGAGGCTGGCCATCCCTGGAGGGCGAGGTCACGGTTTGCGTGAACTCCGCGCGACCGGACTTCACTCCCTTCACGAACGCTTCAAGGCTGTCCATTCCACCGGCCCATGCGGCGCTGACAGCCAGCATCCAACCGACTGCCACTGCATACTGCTTCTTCATCCGGATTCCCAGTTGACTCACTCGGCGCGCGCTGGCACCAATATCTCGCGCTGGCCGCTGCCACTCATGGCGCTGACCAGCCCTGCTTTTTCCATGTCCTCGACCAGCCGCGCGGCGCGGTTGTAGCCGATCTTCAGGTGGCGCTGCACCAGCGAAATGCTGGCCTTGCGGTTCTTGAGCACGACTTCGACCGCCTGGTCGTACATCGGGTCTTTCTCGGCGTCGCCGCCACCTTCGCCCATGAGATCGCCGTCGCCGTCGACGGTTCCGCCTTCCAGAACGCCGTCGATGTAGTCCGGCTCGCCCTGTGACTTCAGGTAGGCCACCACGCGATGCACTTCCTCATCGCTCACGAACGCACCATGCACGCGGATTGGCAAGCCCGTACCGCTCGGCATGTAAAGCATGTCACCCATTCCCAACAAGGCCTCGGCGCCCATCTGGTCAAGGATGGTGCGGGAGTCGATCTTGCTTGATACCTGGAACGCGATGCGGGTCGGGATGTTGGCCTTGATCAGGCCAGTGATCACATCGACGCTGGGCCGCTGCGTGGCCAGGATCAGGTGAATGCCA
Organism: Variovorax humicola; assembly: GCF_037889915.1. Classification (NCBI taxonomy): domain Bacteria; kingdom Pseudomonadati; phylum Pseudomonadota; class Betaproteobacteria; order Burkholderiales; family Comamonadaceae; genus Variovorax; species Variovorax humicola. The sequence continues at coordinate 100,492 of NZ_JBBKZV010000008.1, forward strand.
GCCGCACGCGCCTTCTGCGCCAAGCGCGCAATGAGTTCCTCGATCTTCTTGCCGACCACCATCATCAGGTCGGCCAGCTCGTCGATCACGACCACGATGTGCGGCTCGCGCTGCAGCGGCTCAGGCGAGTCGGGCGTCAGGCTGAACGGGTTGTAGACGAACTCCTCGCGCGCCTTGGCTTCATCGATCTTGGTGTTGTAGCCAGCCAGGTTGCGCACGCCGAGCTTGCTCATGAGCTTGTAGCGGCGCTCCATCTCGGCCACACACCAGTTGAGGCCGTGCGCCGCCTGCCGCATGTCGGTGACCACCGGCGCCAGCAAATGCGGGATGCCCTCGTAGACCGACATTTCCAGCATCTTCGGGTCGATCATCAGCAGCCGCACGTCACGCGCCTCTGCCTTGTAGAGCAGGCTCAGGATCATCGCGTTGATACCGACCGACTTGCCGGAACCCGTCGTACCGGCCACCAGCACGTGCGGCATCTTGGCCAGGTCGGCCACCACCGGATTACCGACGATGTCCTTGCCAAGCCCCATGGTCAGCAGCGACTTGCCTTCGTTGTAGATCTGCGAGCCCAGGATCTCGCTCAGCTTGATCGATTGGCGCTTGGCGTTCGGCAATTCGAGCGCCATGTAGTTCTTGCCTGGAATTGTCTCGACCACGCGGATCGACACCAGCGACAGCGACCGCGCCAGGTCCTTCGCCAGCCCGACGATCTGCGACCCCTTGACGCCCGTGGCCGGTTCGATTTCGTAGCGCGTGATCACCGGCCCCGGGGACGCCAGCACCACGCGCACCTCGACGCCGAAGTCCTTCAGCTTCTTCTCGATCATGCGCGACGTCATCTCGAGCGTGTCGGACGACACGGTCTCCTGACGAACCAAAGCCGCGTCGAGCAGATCGACCTGAGGCAGCTTGCTGTCGGGCAGTTCGCGGAACAAAGGCTTCTGGCGTTCCTTGGCCACGCGATCGCTCTTGGGAACATCGGCCAACGCTGGCTCGATCTGCACCGGCGGCGAGGCTGCACGCCGCTTCGGACGCGGCTCGATGCGCAACTCCTCGTCGGGCGCCTCGACGCCATCAGGCTGAGCCGCACGTTCGTCGGACGTCGTCTCGCGACGTTCGCGCACGGCCTTCTTGCCAAGTGCGATGTCTTCCGCGATCTCGCGCTTTTCGCGACGCGATTCAAACAGCGAATAGACCCTGGCCCCGATACGTTCGGCCAGTTGGCTCCATGAGAAACGAAACACCAGTGCCGTGCCGATCACGAGCACAGCGATCGCGATCAACGCGGACCCCGTGAACCCGACCCACTTGACGAAAAACGGCCCCAGCATGGAGCCCAGCACGCCGCCACCGTGCCCGCCAGGCAGCCGGAATTCCTGGGAATAGAGCCGCGACCATTCGAGCACGGCACTGGCCGCCAGCAAGAGCAGCAGACCGACCCAGAAGGCGATGCGGCTGCGATTGAAGCGCCCCGGCGGCGGCGTATCGGGCGACCCCGCCTCGCCACCGCGCAACCACGCGGCCAGCGACGAGAGCCAGACCCGCACGCCAGCGGCAAAGCACCACCAGATCGTGAAGCCCGCGAGAAAATAACTGCCGTCGGCCAGCCACGCACCGAACCGGCCGCCCCAGTTCTTGATGTCGCCACCAGTTCCCGATGTGGACCACGCCGCATCGGACGGGGTATAGCTGAACATCGACAGCAGCCAGAACAGCAGCACGGCAAAGCCGGCGATCAAGGTGATTTCGTGCGCAAAGCGCATTGCGCGCAAACGTACCGGCTGGCTGTCGGCCGCCGATGAAGAGTGGAGTGTGTTCAACGAATAAGTCATGCAATACAGAGCGCCTGCGCCGCACCGATGCGCGGACAGCACCCCATGACGATAACGGAAACTTGCGCGGCTGCGTTTTCAGTCCGGCGCCTGCAACACCTTCAGGTGAGCGTCGAGAGGCGATCCTTGACGATCATCGAGCCATCTGGCTGCGCCTGCACGAAACCGCGCTCCTCAAGATCCTTCATGACGCGGCTGACCATTTCTCGCGATGCACCGACCATCTTGGCCAGGTCCTGGCGCGATATCTTGTCGCGCACCTTGAGATTGCCGGCACCATCGTCCACGGCAAATTCCAGCAGCGAACGGGCGACGCGACCATAGACGTCCATCAGCGCCAACGATTCGATCTTGCGGTCGGCGTGGCGCAGGCGCCCAACCAGTCCGCGCATGATGTTGTAAGACATCGAGGCGTTCTCGGGCAGGCAGCGCGAAAAAGCCTCGCGTCCCAGCGTGAGCACATCGGTCTGCACCTCCGTGCGCACGGTCGCCGAGTGGGGCTCGTCGTCGATCAGGCTCATCTCGCCGATGTAGTCGCCCGGATGCAAGGTCGCCAGGATGACCTCGCGACCGCGGCTGTCGGTGCTCATCACCCGCGCCCGGCCCGTGAGGATGATGTAGAGCGCATCGGACTTCTTGCCCTGCTCCACCACAACTTCCGCACGCTTGAAGCGCTTCTTGACAATCGCGTCCGCAATGCTCGCCGATTGCGTTGGCGTCAGCGCGGCAAAGAGCGGCACCCGCCTCAACAATTCAAGGTTCGAAAGCATCGACATTCACTAACCCCCGTATGGCCCGCGCCGCACTCCAATTCCATGGATTCATACAATCGCGCGCATTGAGAACACCAACCCGTTCGGATGGATCGAACGGTGATACTTTTACTAATCACCCCAAAATGTACACGCTAAGACCGTGTAATTCCTAGGCTTTCTACTATGTCATCGACTCAACACGCCAAGGTCCTGATCCTTGGTTCCGGCCCAGCCGGCTATACGGCGGCCGTCTACGCGGCTCGCGCCAACCTCCAGCCCATGCTGATCACCGGCATCGCGCAGGGCGGACAACTCATGACCACCACCGAAGTCGACAATTGGCCGGCCGATGTGCAAGGCGTGCAAGGCCCGGAACTCATGCAGCGCTTTCTTGAGCATGCGGAGCGCTTCAAGACGCAAGTGGTCTTCGACCATATCAACAAGGTCGACTTGAGCGCGCGCCCGTTCGTCCTGACAGGCGACAGCGGCACGTACACCTGCGACGCACTGATCATCGCGACCGGTGCCTCGGCCAAGTACCTCGGCCTGCCTTCGGAAGAGTCGTTCATGGGTCGAGGTGTTTCCGGATGCGCCACCTGCGATGGCTTCTTCTATCGCGACCAGGAGGTCTGCGTGGTCGGCGGTGGAAATACGGCTGTCGAAGAAGCGCTCTATCTGTCCAACATCGCAAGCAAAGTCACGCTGGTGCACCGCCGCGACAAGTTCAAGGCCGAGCCGATCCTGGTCGACAAGCTCAACGAAAAGGCAGCCGAAGGGAAGATCGAACTCAAGGTGCACAACACGCTCGACGAAGTGCTGGGTGACGCCTCGGGCGTGACCGGCGTCCGCATCAGGAGCACCTTGACCGACGAGACGGAACAGATCGACCTCAAGGGCTGCTTCATCGCCATCGGCCATCATCCGAACACCGACATCTTCGAAGGCCAACTCGACATGAAGGGCGGCTACATCGTCACGCGCTCGGGCCTGCAGGGCTTCGCGACGATGACCAGCGTGCCCGGCGTATTTGCCGCGGGCGACGTACAGGACAACATCTACCGCCAAGCCATCACCAGTGCTGGCACAGGTTGCATGGCTGCGCTGGACGCGCAGCGCTTCCTGGAACAGGAATAAGCGGTCGCCTCGGATCCGGGCTATAATCTCTGGCTTTGCCGAACTCAGATACGCAGCCTTTTATGCGCGTCGCGGCAAAGCCGGGGTACCGCCACCCGTTTCTTGGCGAGGTCAAGCTGCAAAACACCCCGCAACGCCTTGTTGCGAGAGCCTCTCGGTTCATTGGGTGCCAGCTGTTCATGAAAGAGTGTCCACATGGCACGCGTATGTGAAGTCACGGGCAAGGGCCCGATGGTCGGGAACAATGTTTCCCACGCCAACAACAAAACCAAGCGCCGGTTCCTGCCGAACCTGCAATATCGTCGTTTCTGGGTCGAAACGGAAAACCGCTGGGTTCGCCTGCGTGTTTCGAGCGCTGCCCTGCGCCTGATCGACAAGAACGGCATCGACGCCGTGCTCGCAGACCTGCGCGCACGCGGCCAAGCCTAAGGAGCTGAATCATGGCAACGAGCAAAGGCGGACGCGAAAAGATCAAGCTGGAATCCACCGCGGGTACCGGCCACTTCTACACGACCAGCAAGAACAAGAAGACGATGCCTGAAAAGATGTCGATCATGAAGTTCGACCCCAAGGCGCGCAAGCACGTCGAATACAAGGAAATCAAGCTGAAGTAATTCGGCCTGTGCTTCCAAAAGAACCCGCTGCGATCCAGCGGGTTTTTTGTTGCCTGCGCGTCTGGCCGTAGGGCCGAGGAGCGTTCTTGCGCTGCCTTCAGATTAGGCGAGCAGCAAAAAGCCGGCACTGGGCCGGCTTTCTTTGGTTGGGCAGAAGCGGCCGTTCCGCCGCTTGCCCATCATCAGGTCAGTGCCGATCAGCCACGTGCAGCGCGCAGGCGGATCGAGAACTCGCGCAGGGCCGCGATACCGCTGGCTTCCGCGCGACGGCACCAGCCGGCCAAGTCGACAGCGAGTTGTTCGCGCGACTGGGTGGTGTTGAGCCAGAGCTGCCGCAACTCTTCGCGCATCGTGACCATCTTGTCGATCACCGGAGACGCAGCGCGGGCCTGAACCAGGTTGGAGCGAGCATCTGCCGGCACCTTGTCGTCGTCGCGATGCAACCAGCGATTGGCCGCCTTCAGCACCGAAAGATCGGCGCCCTTGGCCTTGAGTTGGGCCAGTTCCTCGTTGACGGTACGGCGCATTTCTCTGGCGTAGCCGGCCATGACTTCATAGCGATTGGCGATCACGGCTTCGAGCGTCTTCTCGTCGGCCACGGGCTGGATGTCGCCCATCAACATCTTCGGCGGCACCTTCTTGACCTTGGCCCAGCCGATTTTCTGCATCATCTGGATGTAGACCCAGCCGATGTCGAACTCGTACTTCTTGACCGAGAACTTGGCCGACGTCGGATAGGTGTGGTGGTTGTTGTGCAACTCTTCGCCGCCGATCAGCAGGCCCCAGGGCGAGATGTTGCGACTGGCATCAGGCGCCTCGAAGTTGCGATAGCCCCAGTAGTGACCGATGCCGTTGATGACGCCGGCGGCGGTGACCGGGATCCAGAGCATCTGGACAGCCCACACTGCCATGCCGAGCGCACCGAAGAGCGCCAGGTTGAGCACCAGCATCAGGCCGACGCCCTGCCAGCTGTAGCGGCTGTACAGATTGCGTTCGAGCCAGTCGTCGGGCGTGCCGTGACCATAGCGGTCGATGGTTTCCTTGTTCTTGGACTCGGTGCGATACAGTTCGGCGCCGCGCCAGAAAACTTCGTCGATGCCCTTGACTTGCGGGCTGTGCGGGTCGTCAACGGTTTCGCATTTGGCGTGGTGCTTGCGGTGAATGGCGACCCATTCCTTGGTCACCATGCCGGTGCCGAGCCACAGCCAGAAGCGGAAGAAGTGCGACGGGATCGGACCCAGATCCATGGCGCGGTGGGTTTGCGTGCGGTGCAGAAAGATGGTGACCGCGGCAATCGTGATATGCGTGGTGGCGAGCGTGTACAACACGATTTGCCACCATGTGAGGTCCCACAATCCGTGTCCGAGCCAGTCGATGGCCGCACTCAGAACGGCAGAGTCAGGAAGCATCATTGATCTAATTACTCCGTAGCCACACGAAGGTGCAGCTTGCTTGGTAGCCTGTTATTTTAAGGGTTTGTGCCTAAAAAAGGGGCTAAATCCTTGATCTATCGCGTGTTTTCGGCGTCTTTGGAGTCGCGTCCCTAGCCCCGCTACTTGCGTTTCCACACCGCCGCAAAGAAGCCGTCGGTCGAATGCAGGTGCGGCCAGAGGCGCAGGTATCGCAGGCCGGAATCGCCTCCGGAGCACAGGCTGGCCGCATTCTCCACCTTGAGGCCGGACAGGAGTTCGCCGACCTCCTGCATCTCGAAATCCGGGTTGGCCGCCGAAAACGCCTCGGCAATGGCCTCGTTTTCCTCGGGCAGGACGCTGCAGGTTGCGTAGATCAGGCGGCCGCCCGGCTTGAGGAGCCGCGCCGCGCCCTGCAGAATCGCCGTCTGCTTGACCGTCAACTCTGCCACCGACTTGGCCGATTGACGCCATTTGAGGTCGGGGTTGCGTCGCAGCGTGCCCAGGCCCGAGCACGGTGCATCGACCAGCACACGGTCGATCTTGCCGGCCAGCCGCTTGATCCGGTCGTCGCGCTCGTGCGCAATGGCGGCCGGGTGAACGTTGGACAGCTTGCTGCGCGCCAACCGCGGCTTGAGCGCGTCGAGTCGATGTGCCGAAGTGTCGAAAGCGTAGAGCCGCCCGGTGTTGCGCATGGACGCGCCAATGGCCAGTGTCTTGCCGCCAGCGCCGGCGCAGAAGTCAACGACCATCTCGCCGCGGTGCGCATCGAGCAGCAGCGCCAGCAATTGCGAACCCTCGTCCTGCACCTCGATGGCGCCGCGCGCAAAGGCGTCGATCTTGTTGATGGCCGGCTTGCCGTCGATACGCAGGCCCCAGGCGGAAAACGGCGTGGGTTTCGCGGGGATGCCTGCGACCTTCAGTTCCTTCTGCACATCCGCGCGCTTGTCGTTGAGCATGTTGACCCGCAGGTCAAGCGGTGCCGATTGCTGGAGGCTTTGCACCAGCGGCCAGAAGCCGTCGCCGAGTTGCGCCTTCAGCGGGTTCACGAGCCATTCCGGCAGGTTGTGGCGATGACGCTCCAGCAAGTCCGCCTCGTTGACGGCGTCGCAGTTGTCGAGCCAGCGTTTCTCGGTGTCGTTCAGCGCGCTTTTCAGGAAGTCGCGCGGTCCGTGAAAGCCGAGGATGGCCATCCGGCGTTCTTTGGCGCCGCTGCCGGAAGGCGAGAGGTGGTCGAACAGGAGCTTCTTTCGCAAGACGGTATAGACGGTTTCGGCCAGCGTGGCTCGCTCGCGCGGGCCGAACTCGCGGTGTTCGCGAAAGAAGCGCGAGACGACTGCGTCAGCCGGATGGTCGAACTTGAGGACGAGGCCGACCAGATCGGCGGTCGCCTCCAAAAGGGCTTTGGGGTGCATGGGGCAATTGTCCCATTGAGCCCCTTTCGCCCGATCTTGTCTGCGTCAGCGGCCGCGGGTCCAGACCGGTTCGAAGGCCTGCCGCTCGATCTGGTCCAGCGTAGGTGATTGACCGGCCCAGAGCACCAGTGCCGTTCCGGGAAGGCTCAACGAACGCTCGAGAGAGCGACACAAGTCGTATCGTTCGCTGTCGTCCAGATCCTCTGGCAGTTCGAGGAACACGATGTAGCAGCGCCGCCACGGGAACTCGCGCAGGTTCTTGCACACCACCCACGCCTTCTGGATCGGCTTGCAGCGCACGATGTCGGCTCGCAGTTCACCGACTTCGAATTCGCTGAGGTCGTGTCGCGCGATCTGGCTGAAATAGGGCGTGTCGACGATCTCTTCCCACGCGCGACGCTCGGCCTCCTCCGCATCCTTGCGACGAGCGCGCCAGTGCTGCAGTGCGATGGCGTCGTGCGGTCCACCGTCGGGATTCTCCAGCAAGCCCACCGCGTGTTGAGCAGCCCACCAGCGGCTTGGGGCGTCGGCGCCGTGCAGATCTTCGAGCAGTCGCAGGCCGCTTTCGCGGTCATGCACCGGAAGGAGCTGGATCATCCCGCGCAGCGCGCCGGCATGGTTCGGAGTGAGCGCGAGCGCGCGTTCGTAGCGGTCGCCGACCGGCGCATTCCTTTGGAGCCGGCGCTCCAGGTCGGCCCATTCGACCATTTCGTCGGCGTTGTGGCGCGCCGCGCACGCGGCCAGCACGCCGACGCGTTCGCGGATCCGGCCGAGCCATGCATGGTGCTGCTTCCAGTCATCGGCATGGCTGCGCTGCCATTCCTGGTCGAAATGCCCGATCCAGCGGTCCGGATCGGCCAGCAAATGCAGCGCGGACTTGCGCGACCATGACGGCAACTCGGGTCGGCGATCGAAGGCTTCCAGGCGGTCGCGCAACGCCGGGTGGGTGTCATCGACGTCGCTCACTCGGCTCAGCACGCTTCGCAGGGCCTGGCGCGCGAAGTCGGGCGCGGGCGCCTCCGCCATGCGCTCGCGCAGCGCGACAAAGGGGCCGATCACGACGTCGTCCTGTGCGGCGCGGGCCCAGTGCTCGGCCCAGAAATGTTCGGCATACCACTGGCCCTTGATGGCAACCTCGGTCAGCGCGTATGCCGCCACCTTGCTGCCCAGCAGCCAGGATGAAATGCGGTCGGCTTCGTACTCGTCCTGCCGGGCCAACGCAAAGGTGCGCGCGGCAAATCGTGGGAAGTACCAGCGGAAGAAGGCTTGCGATGCCAGCGCCATCACGCCTTCGTCGCGCTGCAGGCTGGCGTCGAGCTTGAGCCACGAGAGGCGCGTGCGGTAGATCCAGGCGCTGAGGCGGCCATGGTTTCCACGCAAATGGCCGTATTCGTGCGACAGCACCGACAGCACCCGGCGCCGGTCCAGCGCCATCAGCAGCGGCAGGCCGACGCACAGGCAGTTGACCGCGCCGCCGAAAAGCCCGTAGCGCGGCGTCTGGCGGATGCTGGCGTTGAACTGGTCGTCGACGTAGACCTCGTGGATGGGGGGGCCACCAATTTTTTGGCGGATGCGGTCGAGCGCCTCGAACAAGCCGGGGGCGTCCGCGCGTTCAAGGCGCATGCCGTCGGGCGCATCGAAGCGTACCCACAGCGCACGTAACGTGACCCAGAACAGGCCCGCGCCAAACGCCAGCGACCATAGCAGGCCGATGTGAAAGCTACCGTGCGCCACGGAGCCGAGCGCCCAGATGAACACCGCCAGGGCGAGTACCAGGCAGGCAATAACCCACACATAGCCCAGCGCGGCGAACAGCGCGACGCTGCGCCGGTAGCGCACACTGTCTTCCGCGCTGGCGTGCTCGCTCAGCCGGACGAGGTGAATGAAATCTGCCCGCTCCACAAACCACCTTCACAAAGCACATGCAAGACACGGACCTGCCGCCACTCATCGAAACCCCGCCCGGGCGCTACCGCCATTACAAAGGGGGCGAGTACGAGGTCATCGGCATCGTGCGCCACAGCGAAACGCTGGAGCCCATGACACTCTACCGCGCGCTCTACGGCGATTTTGGCCTCTGGGTGCGGCCGGCCGCGATGTTCGGCGAGATGGTCGAAATCGATGGCGTTGCGCAACCACGCTTCGCCAGGATCCGATGAAGATATAGCCGGTGGGCCCGTCACAACGGGCGCGTCCGGCTATTGGTTTCCATGTTGGGCAATCTCCAAGTCTCCCGGTGCACCTGGCTGACCACACCGGTCCACCAGACTATTGAAACATTCTGTCACATACTCAGCCGGCCAGCCATCCCTCGATCGCTTGAGCATAGATGCGATGTTCCTGGGTGAGCACGCGTGCCGCAAGCGCCGCAGCATCGTCGTCGGGCAGGATGGGAACCACCGCCTGCGCGAGGATCGGCCCATGGTCCAGTTCCGTCGTCACCTGATGCACAGTCACGCCGGCCACCTTGCAGCCGGCCTCGAGTGCGCGCCGGTGCGTGTGCAGGCCGGGGAACGCCGGCAGCAACGAGGGGTGGATGTTGATGAGTCGTCCGGCGTAGTGGGCGACGAACCCCGGCGTGAGAATGCGCATGAAGCCGGCGAGCACGACAAGTGCCGGAGCATGCTTGTCGATTTCCCTGGAGAGCGCTGCATCGAAATCCTCACGCGCCGCGAACTCGCGATGGTCGACCGCGGCAGTGGCAATACCCAGACCCCTTGCGATCTTCAAGCCGCCGGCCTCCGGCTTGTTGCTGATCACCGCCGCCACGCGGGCGTTGAATCGCTCGGCCCAGCGACCCTGCACGGCCGCGTGCGCGATGGCCGCCATGTTGGAGCCGCCGCCGGAAATCAGGATCACGATGTTCTTCTGCATTGGGCGCGGATTATCCAGACACAATCTCTTGTCGCCGCGTGGACACCTTGTTTGCGCACGATCGTGCTAAAAATCGTTTCGAAACGGAGACAGCCGCCATTCGGCGGCGCCGGACACATCTATCTGATAGCGAGGCACGCATGGATTTGAGCTTCACACCCGAGGAACAGAAGTTCCGCGAAGAGATTCGCGCATGGGTCAAGAAAAACCTCCCGAAGGACATCTCTCACAAGGTCCACAACGCGCTCGAACTGACGCGCGACGATATGCAGAATTGGGCCAAGATCCTCGGCTCGAAGGGCTGGCTTGGTTACGGCTGGCCGGCCAAGTTCGGCGGCCCGGGCTGGACCGCAGTGCAGAGGCACCTGTTCGAAGAGGAATGCGCGCTGGCTGGCGCACCGCGGATCGTTCCGTTCGGCCCGGTGATGGTCGCGCCGGTGATCCAGGCCTTCGGCAACGCGGAACAGCAAAAGCGCTTCCTGCCCGGCATCGCCAGCGGTGAAGTCTGGTGGAGCCAGGGCTACAGCGAACCGGGTTCGGGCTCCGACCTGGCGTCGGTCAAGACCAAGGCCGAGCGCAAGGGCGACAAATACATCGTCAACGGGCAGAAGACCTGGACCACCCTCGGCCAGCACGGCGACTGGATGTTCAACCTTGTGCGCACGAGCAACGAAGGCAAGCCGCAAACCGGCATCAGCTTCCTGCTGCTCGACATGAAGTCGCCGGGCGTGACAGTGCGCCCGATCAAGCTGATCGACGGCGGCCATGAAGTCAATGAAGTGTTCTTCGACAACGTCGAAGTGCCGGCGGAGAACCTGATCGGGGAGGAGAACAAGGGCTGGACCTATGCCAAGCACCTGCTCTCGCACGAACGCACCAACATCGCCGACGTGAACCGCGCCAAACGCGAGCTGGAGCGGCTCAAGCGCATCGCCAAACAGGAGGGCGTGTGGGAGGAGCAGCGCTTCCGCGACGAGATCGCCAAGCTCGAAGTCGACATTGTCGCGCTCGAGATGATGGTGCTGCGCGTGCTTTCGGCCGCCACCTCGGGCAAGAATTCCCTCGACGTCGCAGGCTTGCTCAAGATCCGCGGGAGCGAGATCCAGCAGCGCTACAGCGAACTCATGATGCTCGCGGGCGGCCCCTACTCCCTGCCGCTGGTGCGGGAGGCGATGGAAGCCGGCTGGCAAGGCAATTTCCCGGGCGGCCAGGTGACCCTGGCGCCGCTCGCATCGACCTACTTCAACATGCGCAAGACCACCATCTACGGTGGCAGCAACGAAGTGCAACGCAACATCGTTGCGCAAACCGTCCTGGGCTGAGGAGACACACAAGATGGATTTCAATTTTTCTGACGACCAGGAACAACTGCGCGACGCCGTTCGCAAATGGGTCGACAAGGGCTATAGCTTCGAACGCCGCCGCGCCACGGAAGCCGCCGGCGGTTTCTCGCGCGATGCGTGGGACGAACTTGCCGAACTGGGCCTGGCCGGCCTCTACATCCCCGAGGACGACGGCGGCATGGGGATGGGACCGGTCGAGGGCATGGTCGTGATGGAAGAACTCGGCCGGGGCATTGTGCTGGAGCCGCTGGCGCAGGCGCTGATTTCGGGTGCCGTGCTCTCCAATTACGCGGACGAGGCACTGAAGGAAAACTGGCTGCCGCGCATCGCCGGCGGACAGGCGCTCGTGGTGCTCGCCTACCAGGAACGCAAGGCGCGCTACACGCTGGACCGCTGCGATGCCAAGGCTGCCGCAACCGGCGACGGCTACACGGTGACGGGCGAAAAGAGCATCGTGCCAGTAGGCGACGAAGCCGAAGCCTACATCGTGCCGGCACAACTCGACGGCAAGATCGCCCTCTTCCTGGTCGAGCGATCGGCCAGTGGCGTTGAATCACGTGGGTATGGCATGCAGGATGGCGGTCGCGGCGCCGAAGTTGTATTCGACAAGGCAGCCGCCACGCTGATCACGAAGGACGGCCTCGCCGCCCTCGAATACGCGGTGGACATCGGTATTGCCGCGACTTGCGCCGAAGCCGTCGGCGTGATGGACAAGACCGTCGACGTGACCGTCGACTACATGAACCAACGCAAGCAATTCGGCGTGACGATCGCGACCTTCCAGGCCCTGCGCCACCGCGTCGCCGACATGAAGATGCAGCTCGAACTGGCACGCTCCATGAGCTACTACGCCACGCTGAAGCTCAACGCCCCGGCTGCGGAACGTCGTCAGGCGATGGCGCGTGCCAAGTACCAACTCGGTCTGGCGATGCGCTTCGTGGGCCAGAACGCGGTGCAACTGCACGGCGGCATCGGCGTGACGGACGAATACATCGCCAGCCACTACTTCCGCAAGTTGACGCAGATGGAGATGCAGTATGGCGATTCGCTGCATCACCTGGGCGAGGTGTCCGCTCGCATGGCCGACACGGCGGGTGTTTTCGCATAGGATTGTTGCTCGCCCCCAGGCTCCGCGCACTTCGTGCGCTCCTCCCTCCCCCTGCCGGGGGCAACGCCGACGGCCCGGCAAAGCCGGTTCCGTGGCGTTTCTGGCATCTACTGAGGACGGTTTGACTGGATCGGACAACGTAAATGCTCAACCGTCGTGAACTCGTCGTTTCCGGTGTCGCTACGTCGTTCCTCGCCGGGTGCGCTGCCCTGCCGCCGTCCGGCGATCGCTCGCCGATCGTGTTCGTGCATGGCAACGGCGACTCGGCGGCGGTGTGGCAAAGCACGATCTGGCGGTTCGAGTCGAATGGCTGGCCGCGCGAGCGGTTGTTCGCGCTCGATCAACCCATGCCGCTGGCGCGAGACGATGACACAGTGGCACAGCCCGGGCGCTCGTCGACGGCCGAATCGCTGGCCTTCCTGCGGGCGGAAGTCGATCGGGTACTGAAGACGACCGGCGCGACCAAGGTCATCCTGGTGGCCAACTCGCGGGGCGGAAACACGGTGCGCAACTATGTGCAGAACGGCGGCGGCGCGGCACGGGTCAGCCATGCGGTGCTCGGGGGAACGCCGGCGCACGGCGTTTGGGCGGTGAAGGGTTTCAATGAGCAGAACGAGTATTCGGGCTTGTCCACGTTCATGCAGCAGCTCAATGCACCCAAGGGTCCGGGCGGCGATGAGGTGACGCCGGGCGTGCGTTGGCTGACGCTGCGCTCGGACAACAACGACAAGTACGCGCAACCCGACGGCGCAATGATCGGCGCGCCGGGCCAACCGACGAACATCGGCTACGACGCGCCGGCGCTGAAGGGCGCGACGAATGTCGTGCTGCCACGCGTCGACCACCGCGAGGCGGCGCTCTCACCTGCGGCATTCGGGGCGACCTGGATGTTCCTGACGGGCGCGGCGCCGGCGCGCACCGACATCGCAGCCGAGGCCGATATCGTGCTGGACGGCCGGGTCACGGGCCTCGGACTGTCAAGCACCGATCCGGCGAGTGGCGCCTTTCCGAACAACCTTCCCGTCGTCGGCGCGCAAGTTGCCGTGTATGCGACCGACCCTGCCAGCGGCGCGCGCCAAGGTGACGCGGTGCATCGCAAGACGGTTGGCGCCGACGGCCGCTGGGGGCCTTTCCAGGCAAAGCCCGGCCTGGCGTACGAATTCGAGATCAGCGCGGCGGGCTATGCCACCACGCATGTCTTCCGCAGCCCGTTCCCGCGCAGCAGCGGCATCGTGAACCTGCAACCGACTCGCATCCTTCCGGCGGACAGCGACGCGCGGGCCATCGTTGTCTTCTCGCGACCGCGTGGCTATTTCGATGCGCAGCGCGACACGATGCGCTTCGACGGCAAGGCGACGCTGCCCGGTGTCCCACCAAGGGGCGCCGGCGTGTCGACGTCGAAACTCAAGCTGGACAGCGACATGCCACGCGCGGTCTCGGGCGAGTTCAATGGCGAGCGCATCACCGGGCTCGTCTGGCCCGCTGCGCCGGGTCACGTGACCGTGCTGGAACTGACCTACTGAAGGGAGAAGCGCGCTACCCGTGCAGTCTGGAGCTGTGCGGCAAATGCGCCATCAGGAACTCCATCTGGTCGGCCAGGATGCGGCGGTTGCGCAAGATGAAGTCTTCCCACAGGCTCGGCACGTACGGTGCGTAGAGCAGCGGCATGTTGGCCTGCTCCGGCGTACGGCTGCTCTTGCGATGGTTGCAGGGCTTGCAGGCCGTGACTACGTTCATCCACACGTCGACGCCCTTCTGCGCAAACGGGATGATGTGCTCGCGCGTCAGGTCTTCCTCGTGAAAATGTCCGCCGCAATATGCGCAGATGTTGCGGTCACGCGCGAACAGCTTGCTGTTAGTCAGGCCCGGCCGCTGAGTAAAGGGGTTGATGCGCGGCACGCCCTTGGTGCCAATGATGCTGTTGATGACGATCTGTGACTGCAGGCCCGTTCGCGCATTGTGTCCGCCGCGGAACAACGCGATCTCGCCGCCGGCTTCCCAGCGCACTTCGTCGGCGGCGTAGTGAGTCACCGCCTGTTCGAGCGAAATCCACGATTGGGGCAGCCCTTGGGCCGACAGCTTCAAGACCTTCACCACAACGCCTCCAGAAAGACGGACCACGGAGAGAGACCAGAAAGATCAGTGCAAGGAACGGGCCGGAAACAGCCGCTTTCGTTGCACTGCGTCACAATATACCGGCTTTATGACAATATGCCCCGTGTGTGCCCATTCTGCGGGCGCAGCGTGCTATCAAAAAGATACCAACAATGCAGGTTTTTCGCGGGTTCCGGCATCCCGGCATCGCGCCGGCATGCGCCCTCACCATCGGCAACTTCGACGGCGTGCACCGTGGCCACCAGGCCATGCTGGCGCTGCTCAACACCGAGGCGCGCCATCGCGGGCTACCCAGCTGTGTGCTGACTTTCGAACCCCATCCGCGCGATTACTTCGCCGCGCTCACCAAAAAGCCCGAACTGGCACCCGCGCGCGTCGGCACGCTGCGCGACAAGCTCACCGAGCTGGCCGCCTGCGGCGTCGACCAGACCGTGGTCCTGCCCTTCGATGCGCGCCTGGCCGGCCAGGCGCCCGATGAGTTCGTCGACCGCGTGCTGGTCAATGGCCTGGGCGCCCGCTACGTATTGGTAGGGGACGATTTCCGCTTCGGCGCCAAGCGTGCGGGCGACTATGCGACGCTCGATGCGGCCGGCGACGCGCGGGGCTTCGACGTGGCGCGCATGCAGAGCTACGAGGTGCATCGCATGCGCGTGTCGAGCTCTGCCGTGCGCGAAGCCCTTGGCAAGGGCCGCATGCCCGACGTTCAGTCGCTGCTGGGACGGCCCTACAGCATCAGCGGCCACATCGTGCACGGCCGCAAGCTGGGCCGCACGCTGGGCTTTCCGACGCTCAACCTGCGCTTCAAGCACTGGAAGCCAGCGGCCAGCGGCATCTTCGCGGTGCTGGTGCACGGCCTGGTCGACCGGCCGATTCAGGGTGTCGCCAATCTCGGTGTTCGTCCGTCGCTCGATGCCAATGACGTCAACGCCGGCCGCGTGCTGCTGGAGACGCACTGTCTCGAATGGCCGGCTGATCTCGCCAGCGAAGAGGCCTACGGTAAAATCGTCCGCGTGGAACTGCTGCACAAACTGCACGACGAATTGCGCTACACCAGCCTGGAGGCCCTGACTGCGGGCATCGCCAAGGATGGCGACGATGCACGCGCGTTCTTCGCTTCCACCCATCGCCAGACCACGCGCGACCGAATTTAGAGCGGAACCTTCGCTTCCGCCGCGTGCGGCGCGCGCCTTCGATCGGCTCGCCTCACGCCCCTTCGATTCTTCGAGCGTTGCAGGATGCAGCGCAGACTTCTGGAACCCCCATGTCCGACAACAAAACCGCTGGCGCCACCGACTATCGCGCCACCCTCAACCTGCCCGATACCCCGTTCCCGATGCGCGGCGACATGGCCAAGCGCGAGCCCGGGTGGGTGAAGGAGTGGGAGGACGAAGGCCGCTACCACCGCCTGCGCGACGCCCGTGTCGGCGCGCCCAAGTTCATCCTGCACGACGGCCCGCCCTATGCCAACGGGCAGATCCACATGGGCCATGCGGTCAACAAGATCCTGAAGGACATGATCACCAAGGAGCGACAGCTCGAAGGCTACGACGCGCTCTACGTACCGGGCTGGGACTGCCACGGCCTGCCGATCGAGAACGCCATCGAGAAGAAGTACGGCCGCAACCTGAGCCGCGACGACATGCAGGCCAGGAGCCGCGCCTTCGCGACCGAGCAGATCGCGCAGCAGATGGTGGACTTCAAGCGCCTGGGCGTGCTGGGCGAGTGGGACCATCCGTACAAGACCATGGACTTCGCCAACGAGGCGGGCGAACTGCGTGCCTTCAAGCGCGTGATCGAGCGCGGCTTCGTGTATCGCGGGCTGAAGCCGGTGTATTGGTGCTTCGACTGCGGCTCGTCGCTGGCCGAGTTCGAGATCGAATACGCCGACAAGAAGTCACAGACCCTCGACGTGGCCTTCAAGGCGCACGATCCGGCCAGGCTGGCTGCCGCCTTCGGCCTGCCGGAATTGACCAAGAAAGCCTTCGCCGTCATCTGGACCACCACCGCCTGGACCATCCCGGCCAATCAGGCGATCAACCTGAACCCCGAGCTGGACTACGCGCTGGTCGACACGCCGCGCGGCTTGCTGGTGCTGGCCGCCTCGCTTGTCGAGATGTGCCTGAACCGCTATGCGCTCGACGGCGAGGTGCTGGCCACGGTCAAGGGCGAGAAGCTCGGCGGGCTCGAATTCGAGCATCCGCTGTACGACGTCGATGTGGGCTACCGGCGCCTGTCGCCCGTGTATCTGGCCGACTATGCAACGGCCGACGATGGCACCGGCCTGGTCCACTCCTCGCCGGCCTACGGCGTGGACGACTTCAACTCCTGCATCGCGCATGGGGTGGCATACGACGACATCCTGAACCCTGTGCAGGGCAACGGCAGCTACGCGGCCGACTTCCCGCTGTTCGGCGGCCAGAACATCTGGAAGGCCGTGCCCGTCATCATCCAGGCACTGCGCGACGCCGGCCGCCTGATGACGACCGAAGGCATCACCCACAGCTACCCGCACTGCTGGCGCCACAAGACGCCGGTGATCTACCGCGCCGCGGCGCAATGGTTCGTGCGCATGGACGAAGGCGAAGGCGTGTTCACCAAGGACAAGGCGCCGAAGACGCTGCGCCAGACCGCGCTCGAAGCCATCGAGCAGACCAGCTTCTACCCCGAGAACGGCAAGGCGCGCCTGCACGACATGATCGCCAACCGGCCCGACTGGTGCATCAGCCGGCAGCGCAGCTGGGGCGTGCCGATCCCGTTCTTCCTGCACAAGGATTCAGGCGAGCTGCATCCGCGCACGATGGAGATCCTCGACCAGGCCGCCGACATCGTCGAGGAAGGCGGCATCGAGGCCTGGAGCCGCGTCACCGTCGAGGAAATGCTGGGTGCCGCAGACGCGCCCCACTACACCAAGAGCACCGACATCCTGGAGGTGTGGTTCGACTCGGGTTCGACCTTCTGGCACGTGCTGCGCGGCACGCACCCCACGGTGCACCACGAAACCGGCCCCGAGGCCGACCTGTACCTCGAAGGACATGACCAGCATCGCGGCTGGTTCCATTCGTCGCTGCTGATCGCCAGTGCGCTCGAAGGCCGCGCGCCGTATCGCGGCCTGCTCACGCACGGCTTCACCGTCGACAGCCAGGGCCGCAAGATGAGCAAGTCGCTCGGCAACGGCATCGATCCGCAGGAGGTCAGCAAGAAGCTGGGCGCGGAAATCATCCGCCTGTGGGTCGCTGCCAGCGACTACTCCGGCGACATCGCCGGCGACGACAAGATCCTGGCGCGCGTGGTGGATGCGTATCGCCGCATCCGCAACACGCTGCGCTTCCTGCTGGCGAACACGAGCGACTTCGACATCGCAAAGGATGCGGTGCCGCTCGACCAGTTGCTGGAGATCGACCGCTACGCGCTGGCCCGCGCAGCGCAGTTCCAGGCCGAGATCCTGGCGCACTACAAGGTCTACGAGTTCCATCCGGTGGTGGCCAAGCTGCAGGTGTATTGCTCGGAAGACCTGGGCGCGTTCTACCTCGACATACTGAAGGACCGCCTTTACACGACCGCGCCGGGTTCGCTGGCGCGCCGCAGCGCTCAGACCGCGCTCTGGCACATCGCGCAGGCAATGCTGCGCTGGATGGCGCCGTTCCTGAGCTTCACGGCCGAGGAGGCGTGGAAGCTGGTCGGCGACGGCCGGTCGATCTTTGCGCAGGTGTTCAGCCAATTCGGTGCACCCGACGAAGCATTACTGGCCAAGTGGAACCGCATCCGCGAGATCCGCGACGACGTCAACAAGCAGATCGAGGCGGTGCGGGCCGAGGGCAAGGTTGGCTCGTCGCTGCAGGCCAACATCGAACTCATCGCGGGCCCTGAAGACCATGCCCTGCTGGCCAGCCTGGGCGATGACCTGAAGTTCGTGTTCATCACCTCTGCGATCAGCCTGGTGACCGGCAGCGCCGTGTCGACCCAGGTCAAGGTAAGCACGGACGCGAAGTGCGAGCGCTGCTGGCATTACCGCCCCGACGTTGGCCACGATGCAGCCCATCCGACGATCTGCGGCCGCTGCACCAGCAACCTGCATGGCGCCGGCGAAGCGCGGAGCTTCGCCTGATGGCGAGACGTTCGGCTTCTTCCGCGTCGGGTACCGGCGTCTGGCCCTGGCTGGGACTGGCCGCGATCATCCTGATCATCGACCAGTTCACCAAGACGCTGATCCTCGGCTACTACCAGTACGGCGGCGTCACCGAGATCACGAGCTTCTTCAACATCGTGCGGGCGCACAACACGGGCGCGGCGTTTTCGTTCCTGGCGGATGCGGCTGGGTGGCAGCGCTGGATGTTCACCGGCATCGGCGTGGTTGCAGCCGTGTTCATTTTCTGGATGCTCAGGAAGCATGCCGGACAGAAGCTGTTTTCGTTCGCGATGGCCTGCATCCTGGGCGGCGCGATCGGCAATGTGATCGACCGGATGATGCACGGCTACGTGGTGGACTTCCTGGACTTTCATCTGGGCGGCAAGCACTTTCCGGCATTCAACGTGGCCGACAGCGCGATCACCATCGGCGCGGTTTGCCTGGTGCTGGACGAGCTGCGGCGGGTCCGGAAAAGCTGAAACCGCCGACCTGGCGGGCATTTCGCAAGGCAGAGGGTGTTCTATAGTCCCTCCGCTCAATGAAACATTTGCTGAACTTGTTGGCAGCGGTTGCGCTGCTTGTGTGGGGTACCCACCTCGTTCGCACAGGCGTGCTGCGCGTCTTCGGCGCCAATCTGCGCAAGTTCCTTGCGCGCAGCATGCGCAATCGGTTCACGTCCGCCCTGTCGGGCATCGCGGTCACCGCGCTGGTGCAGTCAAGCACGGCCACCTCGCTGATGACTTCGTCCTTCGTCGGGCAGGGACTGGTGACACTGCCTGCGGCGCTGGCCGTGATGCGCGGCGCCGATGTCGGAACGGCCCTGATGTCGGTGCTGTTCTCCACCGATTTGTCCTGGCTGTCGCCGCTGTTCATCCTGGTCGGCGTGGTGCTGTTCATCACCCGCGCGGCGAGCGCGGCGGGGCGCTTCGGCCGCGTGCTGATCGGGCTGGGGTTGATGCTGCTGGCACTGCAGTTGGTCGTCGAGGCGACGGGCCCGCTTTTCTCCGCGCCCGCGGTCCGCGCATTGCTCGCGTCGCTCAACAGCGATGTGTTGCTGGAGATCACCATCGGCGCGGCCTTCGCCGTCGTGGCCTATTCCAGCCTGGCCGTGGTGCTGCTGGTCGCGGCCATGGCCAGTTCGAACGTGGTGCCGCTCGACGTGGCGCTGGGCCTGGTGCTCGGGGCCAATCTCGGCAGCGGCATCCTCGCGGTGCTGACGACCGCCAAGTCCGAGATTCCAGTTCGGCACGTGACCGTCGGCAATCTGATCTTCAAGCTGCTCGGCGTGGCGATTGCGGCGCCCTTTGTCGGGCTGTATCTCAAGCACGTTCGGCACTATGTGGCGGATGCGACGCACCTGGTGGTGCTGTATCACCTGGCCTTCAACGTCGTGGTGAGCATCGGCTTCATCGGGCTGACGAACCGTGTCGCGTTGCTGGTGACGCGCCTGATGCCGGCACCGGTGGAGCCTGTCGCCACGCAGCGGCGGCATCACCTGGACCCTTCTGCCCTCTCCACGCCCAGCCTGGCCATCTCCAACGCCGCGCGCGAGGCGCTGCACCAGGCGGACATCGTCGAGACCATGCTGATCGGCATGCTCAACGTGATCCGGCACAACGACCTGCGACTGGCGCGGGAGTTGCGCGACCTGGACGACACGGTGGACGAGCTGTACTCGTCCATCAAGTACTACATGACGAAGATCTCGCGCGAAGCCCTGGGCGAAGACGAGAGCAAACGCTGGACCGACATCATCAGCTTCACCATCAATATGGAGCAGATCGGCGACATCATCGAGCGCGTGATCATCGACATCGAGGACAAGAAGATCAAGCCGCAGCGCAACTTCTCCGACGCGGGCATGCGGGAGATCGTCGAGCTGCACGAGCGGCTGGTGGCCAACCTGCGGCTCAGCATGAGCGTGTTCCTGAACGGCAACGTGCGCGACGCACAGAGACTGCTGCAGGAAAAGGCGCGCTTCCGCGACCTGGAACGAGCCTATGCGACCACGCACCTGGCCCGGCTCTCTGAGCAGACCGCGCTGAGCATCGAGACCAGTTCGCTGCACATCGACCTGATCAGCGACCTGAAGCGCATCAATTCGCACATCTGCTCGATTGCATATCCCATCCTCGATTCGGCCGGGGCCTTGGCGCCTAGCCGGCTGCGCGCGTCGCGGCTCGGGGATTTGTAGCTCGCCCCCAGGCTCCACCCACTACGTGCGCTCCTCCCACCCCCTGCCGGGGGCAACACCAGCGGCCTGGCAAAGCCAGTTCCACGGTGTTTCTGGAATGTTTGATTGGTCTGTTTGATCCGGTCTGGCCGCCGCCGCTTTCAGCCGGCGCGCTTGAGCGGCGGCACTGCCGTTGCGATCGGCTCGATGCGCCTGGCATAGCGCTGCGCCAGCACCGCGCAGACCATGAGCTGGATCTGGTGGAACAGCATCAAGGGCAGCACGATGGCGCCGACCGCGTGGGAGGCAAAGAGCACCTTGGCCATCGGGATGCCGCTGGCCAGGCTCTTCTTCGAGCCACAGAAAACGATGGTGATCTCGTCGGCCTTGACGAAGCCGAGCTTGCGCGCGATCCAGGTGGTGCTGGTGAGGGCCAGCGCGAGCAGCACCACGCACACGACGATCAGGCCGGCCAGCGCGCTCAAGGGCACCTCTTTCCACAAGCCCTCGATCACGGCCGCGCTGAATGCGGTGTAGACCACCAGCAGGATCGAGCCCTGGTCGACGAACTTGAGCACATGGGCGCGCTTCTTCATGAAGCCGGCGATCAGCGGTCGCATCAGGTGGCCGACGGCGAAGGGCAGCATGAGTTGCATCAGGATGCGGCCGATGGCGTCAAGCGCGCTGCCGGCGCCGCCGCCGCTGTGGGGCACGACCAGCAGGTTCACGAGGATCGGCGTGACGAACACCCCCAGCAACGTCGAGGCCGAGGCGCTGCAAACCGCCGCCGGTATGTTGCCGCGCGCCATCGACGTGAAGGCGATGGCCGACTGCACCGTGGCCGGCAACACGCACAGGAACAACACGCCGGTGTAGATGTCGGGCGTCACCAGCGGTGACAGCACCGGTTTGAGCGCGAAGCCGAGCACCGGGAACAGCACGAAGGTGCAGGCGAACACCAGGAGATGCAGGCGCCAGTGCATGATGCCCGCCAGGATGGCTTCGCGCGAAAGCTTGGCGCCGTGCAGGAAAAACAGCAGGCCGATCGCGAACGTCGTCAGCCCTTCGAAGAAACGGGCCGCGTCGCCGCTCGCGGGCAGGAAGCTGGCCAACGCGACGGTGGAGACGAGGGCAAGCGTGAAGTTGTCGGGGAGAAAGCGTGAGCGGGCCATGGACGCTATTGGACGCCCCGGTCATTCAAAAGTGAAATGGATTTATCTGATAGATATATTCATTCATCTCATCAATAAGCGCTTTGCGGCTCCTCCCGCCGGCGCAGGCAGAAATCGATCAGGTCGTCGAGTTCGCTGGCCTTGTCGAACACCGCATCGGCGCCGAGTTGGGCGCACTTGCGGCGCATGTCGGGCGACGTGTGGTTGCTCAGCACGACGATCTTGCGGGCCGGATCGCGATCGCGCCAGGCTTCCAGGATGCTCAGCCCGGTTCCCTGTCTCAGGAAGAGGTCGACGATGACCAAGTCCCACTCGTCGTCGTGGTCGAGCAGCCAGCGCACGGCGTCGTCCTCGGAATCGGCCGTGCCCACCGGGTCGACATGCGCCACTTCGCGCAGCGTGCTGACCAGGTGACGGAGGATCGTCGGGTTGTCCTCGATGATGAAAGCTCTGACTTCAGTCATGGGTCTCCTTTTTCAGCGGAGGCTATGCTCGGTCGCACGTGAATACGCAGTCCCCGTGCGCAACCGAAAGTAGGAGAACTCCCTGCTTGTGGACGTGCGCTGCGTCAGAGCGTCAGCACGGTGCAACCTGTGGTCTTGCGCGCTTCGAGGTCCCGATGCGCCTGTTGCACGTCCGCCAGTGGATAGCGCTGCTCGACCGGGATCTTCACGGCCCCGCTTTCGACCACGGCGAATAGGTCGTCCGCCATCGCCTGCGTGGCCTCGCGCGTGGCGATGTGGGTGAACAGCGTCGGGCGCGTCAGGTAGAGCGAGCCCTTGGACGCCAGCGTGCCCAGGCTGACCGGCGGCACCGGTCCTGAGCCGTTACCGAACACCGCCAGCAGGCCGAACGGCCGCAGGCAGTCGATCGAGCCGTCGAAGGTGTCCTTGCCGACCGAGTCGTAGACCGCCTTCACGCCCTTGCCGCCCGTGATTTCCCGGACCTGCGCGGCAAAGTTGCCGGTGCTGTAGTTGATCGCATGGGCAGCGCCATGGTCCAGCGCCAGCTTGCACTTGGCGTCGGTGCCTGCCGTGCCGATCAGCTTCAACCCGAGCGCCTTCGCCCACTGGCAGGCAATCAGGCCCACGCCGCCGGCTGCCGCGTGGAAGAGGATGTGGTCGCCGGGCTGCAAGCCTTCCACGGGCAAGGTCTTCTTGAGCAGGTATTGCGCCGTCAGGCCCTTGAGCATCATGGCCGCGCCGGTCTCGAACGAGATGGCGTCCGGCAATTTGCAGACATTCTTGGCTGGCATCACACGCAGCTCGCAATACGCGCCTGGCGGGTTGCTGGCGTAGGCGGCGCGGTCGCCGGCCTTGAGGTGCTGGACACCCTCGCCCACCGCCTCCACCACGCCAGCCGCCTCCATGCCCAGGAGAAGCGGCATCTTGAACGGATAGAGCCCGCTGCGCTGATAGGTGTCTATGAAATTCAGCCCCAAGGCCTTGTGGCGGATGCGGATCTCGCCCGGCCCGGGATCGCCCACGTCGACCTCGACGATCTTCAGCTCTTCAGGACCGCCATGGCGGTCGATGCGGACGGCTTTGCTCTGCATGTCGAGGGGCTCCTTGCGGCGGTTCTGCGGGGAACGGATCGTGCCACGAAACAATGACAACTGTCGCAGTACCGATACGCAGTCAGGGAAAGCCCGCCCGAGCGACGGTAAAGTCCCATCAGAACGTGCCCGGATAGGCCCCGCCGTCGGTCAACACATTCTGGCCAGTGATGTAGCCGGCCTGCATGCTGCAGAGGAAGGCGCACACCGCGCCGAACTCCTCAGGCGTGCCGAAGCGGGCGGCCGGGATGCTCTTCATCCGGGCGGCGCGCAGCATGTCGATGTCCTGGCCGGTCTTCTGTTTCGCGGCTTCCATCATCCCCCTGATCCGGTCGGTGTCAAAAACACCCGGCAGCAGGTTGTTGATGGTCACGCCCTTGGCCGCGATGGACGTGCGCGCCACGCCGGCGACGAATCCGGTCAGCCCACTGCGCGCGCCATTCGAGAGGCCGAGCACATCGATTGGCGACTTCACCGAACTCGACGTGATGTTGACGATGCGGCCATAGCCACGCGCAGCCATGCCATCGACGGTGGCCTTGATGAGCTCGATCGGCGTCAGCATGTTGGCGTCCACGGCCTTGATCCAGGCCTCTCGGTCCCAGTCGCGGAAGTCGCCCGGGGGCGGCCCACCTGCGTTGGTGACCACGATGTCGTAGTCGGCGTGCGCGGCAAATGCGGCTGCGCGGCCTTCGGCGGTGGTGATGTCGGCCGCGACATGCTTGACGAAGGGGGCGGAGGCCGCGCGGACCGCCATCAGTTTCGCGGCGGCGGCCTGCAGCACCTCGGCGCCGCGCGCCACGATCACCACGTTCACGCCTTCGCGCACCAGCGCCTCCGCGCAGCCCAGGCCGAGCCCTTTGCTCGCACCACACACCAAGGCTGTCTTGCCCACGATTCCCAAGTCCATGATCGGCTTTCCTACGGTGTTTCAAAAAGCCGAGATGATCCTCGGAACCTTCCCGGCTGTCGACCGAAGCGCCGGAGAGCCCCCGAGACTCGCCGGATTCTGCGCGCGGTAGATGCCATGGCCCGCTGCGACCCGCGCCGCGCTCACCGCCCCGTTCGCGTGAACACGAAGATGCCGGCGATCACCAGCACCGTACCTACCGCGATCCAGATGGTAAACGGCTCGCCCAGGATGACGATGCCCATGAGGATGGTCGACATCGGGCCGATCATGCCGGTCTGTGCGGCCACCGCGGCGCCAATGCGCTCGATGGCCATCATCACCATCAGTACCGGAACGGCCGTGCACAAGGTGGCGTTGAGCACCGACAGCCATATCACCTGGGGTGCCACGGCGAACGCCGAATCCAGGGGCCGCAAAACCGCGAACTGGGCGATGCAGAACAGGCAGGCCACGCTTGTCGCAAGCCCCACCAGGCGCAATGACCCGAGCCGCTTGACGAACTCGCCGCTATAGATAAGGTACCCCGCGTAACTCACCGCGCTCAGGAAGCACAGGAACGCGCCCCACGCCGCGAGCCCGCCACCAGCGCCCGTGCCACCCCAGATTTCATGGCCGAACACCAGCGCGACGCCGATGTAGCTGATGGCCATGCCGATCAGTTGCCTGCGAGAGGCCCGGCGCCGATACAGCACCCAGCCGAACAACAGCACCAGCGTCGGGTTGAGGTAGAGGATGAGTCGCTCGAAGCCCGCGCTGATATAGGCGAGACCGGCAAAGTCGAGGAAGCTCGCGAGGTAGTAGCCCGAGAAACCCAGTCCCAGCACGCCGAACCAGTCGCGCATCGTCAGCGCCGGCTTGCCGCGGCCGGCCCACCAGGCCATGAGCGCGAACAACGGCAACGCAAACAGCATGCGCAACATGATGAGCGCGACCGCGTCGACACCGTGGCGGTACGCGAGCTTGACGATGATCGCCTTGCCGCTGAATGCGATGGCGCCCACAGTCGCCAACACCAGCCCCGCTGCACGACCGGAACCTCGCGGGATTGCGGGGAACGCCGCAGAACCGGCGCCGCCGGCCTGCGGGGGTTGCACGCTTGAAGGGGATTGGAGGAGCGACACGAAATGCGGGGACCTTGAAGGTGGGCCTAGTAACCGGCGGCCAAGCCGTCGCGGCGCGGATCGCTGGCCGCGACGTAGCCCTCGACACCCGGATCGCCCTGGCGCCAGATGAACTGGCCCGCGCCGAAGTCCTGGTAGGAATCGTTGATGACTTCCGTCTGGTGGCCGAGCGCGCCCAGGCCCTGGATGGTTTGCGCATTCATCGCCGATTCGACGTTGATCTCGAACCCGGCATTGAAGCGCCAGCGCGGCGCATCGCAGGCAGCCTGCAGGTTCTGCTTGTAGTCGATCATGCGCACCAGTGTCTGCATGTGGCCCTGCGGCTGCATGTTGCCGCCCATCACGCCGAAGCTCATCACCGGCTCGCCGTCCTTGGTGAGGAAGGCCGGGATGATGGTGTGGAAAGGCCGCTTGCCCGGCGCCACGACATTTGGGCTGTCGGCCTTGAGGCTGAAGCCGTGGCCACGGTTCTGCAGGCTGATGCCGAATTCCGGCTCCACGCAGCCCGAGCCGAAGCCCATGTAGTTGCTCTGGATGAAGCTGACCATCATGCCGCGCTCGTCGGCGGCGGTGAGGTAGATGGTGCCGCCCTTGACGGGGTTGCCGGCCTTGAAGTCCTGTGCCTTGTTCACGTCGATCAGTTTGGCACGCGATGCCAGGTAGGCGTCATCGAGCATTTGCGCGGGGGTCACCGTCATCGACGATGGCTCCGACACGTAGCGGTACACGTCGGCAAAGGCCAGCTTCATGGCTTCGATCTGCAGGTGCTGCGATGCAACCGAGTCGACCGGCAGCGAGGCGATGTCGAACTTCTCGAGGATGCCCAGCGCGATCAGCGCCGCGATGCCCTGGCCGTTCGGCGGGATCTCGTGCAGCGTGTAGCCGCGGTAGTCGCGCGAGATGGGCGTGACCCATTCGGGCTGGTAGGCCGACAGGTCTTCCACGGTGAGCGCCCCGCCCTGCTCCTTTGAAAACCTTGAGATGGCTTCGGCAATCTCGCCGCTGTAATACGCCTCGCCCTTGGTGCGGGCGATGGCCTTGAGCGCACGGGCCGCGGCGGCAAAGCGGAACAACTCGCCCACTTCCGGCGCGCGCCCCCAAGGCAGGAAGGCTTGCGCAAAGCCCGGCTGCCCCTGCAGCAGCGGCGTCGCGGCGGCCCATTTCTGTTGCACCACCGGCGGCATCAGGTAGCCGCGCTCGGCGATGTCGATGGCCGGCGCCATGAGGTCCGCGAACGGCAGCTTGCCAAAGCGGTCGCTCAACGCAACCCAGCCACGCACCGCGCCCGGCACGGTGACCGAGTCGATGCCGCGCTGCGGGGGCGTGGTCTTGTCGGCGCCGTACTTGTTGCGGAAGTAGTCGGGCGTCCATGCCTTCGGCGCTGGGCCGGAGGCATTGAGGCCATGCAACTGCTGCCCGTCCCAGAGAATGCAGAAGGCATCGCTGCCCAACCCGTTGCTCACGGGCTCGACCAGCGTCATCACGGCAGCCGTTGCAATGGCCGCATCGACCGCGTTGCCGCCCTGCTGCAGGATGCGCAGACCCGCCTGCGCGGCCAGCGGATGCGAGGTCGACACCACATTGCGCGCAAACACGGGAATGCGGGTGGAGAGATAGGGGTTGGCGTAATCGAATTTCATGCAGAGCCTCTTCTGTGAGCAGCGAATGGGGCGAGCTAGTTCAATCACTCGTGATCTTGCGATCGACGATGATCTTTTTCCACTTGGCAGTGTCGTCGGCCACGGTCTTGGCCAGTTGGTCGGGCGTGCTGATCACGGGCTCGATGCCCAGCCGCGAGAGCTTGTCCTTCACATCCGGATCGGCCAGTGCCTGGTTGGCCGCGGTGTTGATGCGCGCCACCAATTCAGGCGGCAAGCCCTTGGGGCCATACAGGCCGAACAGCGTGTTGGACTCGTAGCCGGGCAGGGTGTCGGCCACCGCCGGCAAATCGGGTGCCAGCGGGCTGCGCTTGAGCGAGGTCACGCCGAGCGCACGAAGACGACCGTCGCGCACATAGGGCAGCCCGGTGGGCAATGAATCGAACAGCAAGTCGACCTTGCCGCTCATCAGGTCGGGGATCGCGAGGGCCGTGCCCTTGTAAGGGATGTGCGTGACCTGCACGCCTGCCTGCGCCTTGAACAGCTCGGCCGACAGTTGCACGATGGTGCCGGGGCCGCTCGATGCGTAGTTGAGCTTGTCGGGATTCTTCTTCGCGTAGTCGATGAACTCCTTCACCGTCTTCGCGGGGGAAGTGTTTGGAACCAGCATGATGCTCGGCGCGTTGCCGACGTGGGCGATGGGCGTGAAGTCGCGCACCGTGTCGTACGGCAGCTTGTTGGGCAGGGCCGGCCCGATGGAATGCGTGCTCGTGGTGGCGAGCAGCAGCGTGTAGCCGTCAGCGGGCGCTTTCGCTGCGGCGTCGGAACCGATCGAACCACCGGCCCCCGGCTTGTTGTCGATGACAAAAGTGGCGCCGAGCGTTTCGGCCATCTTGTGGGTGAGCGTGCGCGCAAACAGGTCGGTGGCGCCGGCTGCGGGGAACGGAACGATCAGGCGAATCGGCCTGGAGGGGTAGTTCTGGGCCCAGGCGGGCAAGGTCGACATCAGCAGCGCGGTCACCAGCGCAAGGCTTCTGCGTTTCATTGGATCGTTTCTTTCATGGACATCTGAAGGGCGTGGCGCCTCGCCTCCCCGCGAGCCGCGCGCTCGATTGGACACGCGCCGCATTCAAACGGGAAATGGATTTATTTGATAGATATATGATCCGTCCGCATGAATGTGACGTTGCGCCAGCTTCGGGTTTTCCTTGCGGTGGCCGAGAGCCGCAACTTCAGCCGCGCGGGCAACCAGATCGGGCTGACGCAGCCCGCCGTGAGCCGGTCGATCGTCGAGTTCGAGGCACAGCTGGGCCTCAAGCTGCTGGACCGCACGACGCGTGAAGTCGCGCTGACCGAGGCCGGCCAATCGCTGGCCGCACGGCTCCACCGCGTGCTCGACGAGTTGGAGCAAACCCTGCTCGACGTGCAGGGCATGTCGAACGCGCGCCGCGGCAAGGTGCGCGTTGCCAGCAGCCCGACGCTGTCGGCCAACCTCATGCCCGCCTGTATCGCGGCCTGCGCCAAGGTGGAGCCGGACATCGAACTGGTGCTGCTCGACCGCATCCAGCAGGACGTGCTCGACAGTGTGCGGGCGGGCGAAGTCGACTTCGGCGTGGTGATCGAGCCAGCCTCGCCGGACGACCTGCATTGCGAAACCATCCTGGCCGATCCGTTCTGCCTCGTGGTTCCGCCGGGGCACCGCTTCGCCGGCCGCAAGCAACTGCGCTGGTCGGCGCTCGACGGCGAGGCGCTGGTACTGCTCGACCATGCCTCGGGCAGCCGCCGCCTGATCGACCAAGCCTTGCAGCATCAGGGCGCCCACTGCACGGTGCGCCAGCAAGTCGGCCACCCGACCACTGCGTTCCGCATGCTCGAAGCCGGCCTCGGCATCAGCGTGATGCCGTCGCTGGCCGTGCCGCCCGCGGGCTTTCGCAACCTACAGGTGGTGCAACTCACACCGCGCATCGATCGCGCCGTGATGCTGGTCCACCGCCGCAACCGCGCCCCCGCCCCGCTGGCCCAGCGCGTGTGGGGCCTGATCCGCGATACCGCGACCGACGTTCACCCCGCCCCATGAAAAACGGCGCCCGAAGGCGCCGTTTCTGTTCACGGGCGAGCGTCAATCCTCTTCTTCGTGGAAGGCTTCCTCGCGCTTCGCCTTGATCGAAGGCATCAGCACGATCACAAGCAACAGCGCAGCTGCGGCCAGCAGCACGGCCGAGATCGGCCGCAGGACGAACACGCTCCAGTCGCCCCGCGACAGCAACAACGCGCGGCGCAGGTTCTCTTCCATCATCGGCCCGAGGATGAAGCCCAGCAGCAGCGGCGCCGGCTCGCAGCCCAGCTTGAAGAACAGGTAGCCGATGAAGCCGAAGCCGCCCACCATCCAGATGTCGAAGGTGTTGTTGTTGGTCGAGTACACGCCGATCGCGCAGAACAGCACGATCGCCGGGAACAGGTACTTGTAGGGCACCGACAGCAGCTTGATCCACATGCCGATCAGCGGCAGGTTCAGGATGATGAGCATCGCGTTGCCGATCCACATCGAGGCGATCAGGCCCCAGAACAGCTCGGGGTTGCTGGTCATCACCTGCGGGCCCGGCTGGATGTTGTGGATGGTCATGGCGCCGACCATCAGCGCCATCACCGCGTTGGGCGGAATGCCCAGCGTCAGCAGCGGGATGAACGAGGTTTGAGCGCCAGCGTTGTTGGCCGACTCGGGGGCCGCCACGCCGCGGATGTTGCCCTTGCCGAACGGCACTTCGCCCGGGTGCAGCTTGGTCTTCTTCTCGATGGTGTAGGCCGCAAAGGCCGCCAGCAGCGCGCCGCCGCCGGGCAGGATGCCCAGCGCCGCACCCAGCGCCGTGCCGCGAAGCACGGCAGGCAACATGCGCTTGAAGTCTTCCTTGGTCGGGAACAGGCCCGAGACCTTGGCCGTAAACACTTCGCGCTCGTGCTCGGGGCGCGACAGATTGGCAATGATTTCGCCATAGCCGAACACGCCCATCGCGATGGCCACGAAGCCGATGCCGTCGGTGAGTTCGGGCACGTCGAAGCTGAAGCGCGCCACGCCCGAATTCACGTCGGTGCCGACCAGGCCGAGCAGCAGCCCGAGCACGATCATGGCGATAGCCTTGAGCAGCGAACCCGAGGCCAGCACCACGGCGCCGATCAGGCCCAGGATCATCAGCGAGAAGTATTCGGCCGGGCCGAACTTGAAGGCCAGCTCGGTCAGCGGCGGCGCGAACGCCGCCAGGATCAGCGTGCCGACGCAACCCGCAAAGAACGAGCCCAGACCGGCCGCGGAAAGCGCGGGCCCCGCGCGGCCCTTGCGCGCCATCTGGTAGCCGTCGATCACGGTCACCACCGAGGACGATTCGCCCGGCAGGTTGACCAGGATGGCCGTGGTGGAGCCGCCGTACTGCGCCCCGTAGTAGATGCCGGCCAGCATGATGAGCGCCGACACCGGCGGCAGCGCATAGGTGGCGGGCAGCAGCATCGCGATGGTCGCGACCGGGCCGATGCCCGGCAACACGCCGATCAGCGTGCCCAGGATGCAGCCGATCAGGCAATACAGCAGGTTGGTGAAGGTGAACGCTACGCCGAAGCCGAGCGAGAGGTTGTTGATCAGGTCCATGGTTGTTTTCCTGTCAACCCGTGATGAAGGTCGGCCAGACCTGGATCTGGAGCTTGAGCGCCCAGATGAATGCGATGTAGCTGCCGATGGCCAGCACGGTGGCGAGCACGAGCACCTTCTTCAGGTCGAATTCGTGGCCGGCCAGGCTGGCGATGATGACCAGCGCGTAGATCGCGATGATCATGCCCATGGCCGGCACGCCGATACTCGGCAGGCCGCCGAGCAGCAAGCCGAACGCGAGGTTGGCGCCGATGATGTAGACGATCTGCTTCCAGGCCCACTTGCCGATCGGCTCGCCGTCTTCGGTCTCGGCGGTCAGGCTGGTGAACATGATGACAAGGCCGATCAGCCCCATGACGATGCCAAGCATCAACGGGAAGTAGCCCGGCCCCATGCGGGCGCCGTTGCCGACGTTGTAGGTGCTGGCGCCCCATGCGAATGCCGCACCGGCCACGGCAAACATCAGTCCCGAATAGAAGTCCTTCTGACTCTTGATTCTCACGAACAGTCTCCTCGAATGGATCGAGCAGACATTGTCCGGTCAGCATCCGGTCAGGTTGATGTGGGTTCCACTAACCGGCGCATTAGGGATTACCCGGCCGGACCGGTGCGGCGATCTATTCCAGCGGCGGGGTCGCAGCCAGCACTTCCTCGATGGTCGTCACACCTTCCGCCACGCGCAGCGCGCCGGCCAATCGCAAGGGCCGCATGCCATCGGCCACTGCCTGGCGCCGCAGGCCGATGAGGTTCGGCTCCTTGTTGACCAGGCCTTTGAAACCCTCGGTTACGGTGAGCAACTCGTACAGGCCCATGCGGCCCATGTAGCCGGTCATGCGGCAGTCGACGCAGCCGACCGCCTTGCAGGCGCGCACGGAGCCGCTGATCTGCCAGGGCGCGACGAACTCCGCCAGCTTTTCGCGCGTCATCGACTCGTCGGGCTTCTTGCAATGGGAGCACAGGGTGCGCACCAACCGCTGCGCGAGCACACCGAGCATCACGGCGTTGATGAGGTAGGACGGCACACCAAGCTCCATGAGCCGCGTGATGGCGCTCGGCGCATCGTTGGTGTGCAGCGTGCTGAACACCAGGTGGCCGGTGAGCGCGGCCTGCACCGCCATGTCGCCGGTGGCGAGGTCGCGGATTTCGCCGACCATGATGATGTCCGGGTCTTGCCGCATCAAGGCGCGCAAGCCTTCGGTGAAGCCGAAATCGAGTTGCGGCTGCACCTGCGTCTGGTTGAACGAAGGCTCGATCATTTCGATCGGGTCTTCGATGGTGCTGACGTTGACCTCCTCAGTCGCCACGCGCTTGAGCGTCGAATAGAGCGTGGTGGTCTTGCCGGAGCCGGTCGGCCCCGTCACGAGGATGATGCCGTGCGGCCGCGTCACCAATTGCTGCCAGCGCTGCGCATCGTGCTGCGCGAAGCCGAGCGCATCGAGATCCTTCACGGCGGTGTCGGGGTCGAAGATTCGCATCACCATCTTTTCGCCGAAGGCCGTGGGCAAGGTCGACAGGCGCATTTCGACTTCGTCGCCGCGCATGTTGCGGGTCTTGATGCGGCCGTCGAGCGGGCGGCGCTTCTCGACCACGTCCATGCGGCCGAGCAGCTTGATGCGCGCGACCATCGCGTTCATCACGCCCATCGGCATCTGGTAGGCCGGATGCAGCACGCCGTCGATGCGGAAGCGGATCACGCCCTGCTCGCGGCGCGGCTCCAGGTGGATGTCGCTGGCACGCTGGTCGAAGGCGTATTGCCAGAGCCAGTCGACCACCTGCACCACGCTCTGGTCGTTCGCGTCGAGCTGCTTGTTGCTCTTGCCGAGCTCGACCAGTTGCTCGAAGCTCGCGCGTGCCGTGCTGCCGCCGGCCTTCTGCGCAGCCCGCACCGACTTGGCCAGCGCGAAGAACTCGGCCCGGAAGCGCTGGATGTCGGAAGGATTGGCCACGACACGGCGCACCTTGCGGCGCGACTGGCGCTCGACCTCGGGAATCCAGTCGGTGACGAACGGTTCCGCCGTGGCGACTACCAATTCGGTCGGCGAGACCTGCACCGGCAGCACCTTGTGCCGCTCGGCATAGGCCGCGCTCATGGTGTCGGCCACCTTGCCCACGTCGACCTTGAGCGGATCGATGCGCAGGTAGGCCAGGTCGGCGCGCACGGCCAACCACTGCGTGAGCATCTCGAGATCGAGCGGCTTGCCGTCCTGTTCGCGCGTCATCGCGACATTGGCCAGCCGGACCATGGGCGCCTGCTTGCTCTCTGCCTGGGCGCAGCGCGCAATGGTGCGCTTGGCTTCCTCGCGCGAGATGACGCCGTCCGTCGCAAGCCATTCGATCAACTGGCGCAGTTCGAGCGGGCCTTCAGGGCGGCCGGATGCAGGATTCGTCGGATGCAGTGGCGAGACAGCGCTCATTGAAAATAACCTCCGTGCTACGCACTGCTCATGGATTGTGAGGCTTGAACACCCGCAGCCACTTGGGCGCGGGCAAACCCCAGCGAGTCTGGATGGTTTGCGCCCGGTCGGCAAGCACCGGGCGCTTTGGACGTTGCGGCGAGCGATGCGCCAGCACCACGGTGTTGCCCTCGCGCGTCGGCTTGAAGGCCCACACGGCGTCGGCACCGAAGGCATTGACTATCTGTTCCAGGCTCCGCGCGTAGCTCGACGAGCGGCCGAACAGGTTCACTGTCATCGCGCCGTCTTCGGTGAGCAGCGTGCGGCAGTCCGCATAGAAGGCTTCGCTGTCGAGCACCGGCGCCGCAGCTTCATGGTCGTACAGGTCGACCTGCAGGGCATCGACCGTGCCGATCCATTGCGGCTTGCGGATCTCGACACCCGCATCGGCGATGACGACGCTCAGCTTCAAGTCATCAGCCGGCAGCTTGAACCAGCCGCGGCAGGCCGCGACCACCTGTGGATTGAGTTCGATGGCCGTGGTGCGCATGCGCAAGGTCTTGCGGCTGAACTTGGTGAGCGTGGCGGCACCGAGGCCGAGTTGCATCGCGTGGCGCCCTGCCACGCTCGACGGTTCGACGAACAGCAACCAGGCCATCATGCGCTGCACGTACTCCAGTTCGATCTCGAACGGCGCGTCGAGCTTCATCGAGCCCTGGACCCATTCGGTGCCCAGGTGCAGGTAGCGTACGTCGCCCCAGTCGGAGAAATTGACTTCTGGCAGTTCGATCGCTTTGGTTTTCATCAGGATGGTCGGGCTATGCCATGCCGCACGAACACTTCGCGCCAGGCATCGAGTTTGCGATCGAAGCTCCAGCTCGCGTTGGCCGGGCTGGTCGACGGCAGTTTGTAGACGGGTACGCCGAGCTCGGACGTGTGGCGGGCGTGGCGGAAGCTCTCGCCGCCGTTGTGAACGACGGCCGCAAGCCTCGGCAGCTCGAGGCTGGCGATGTCGTTGACGACGGCGTCGCGGATGGCGGTGTCGAGGCTTCCTTCACGGCGGCATGCGGCATAGACATCCCAAAGGCCAAGCCCGCGGTCGAGCAGCCATGCGCTGCGCTGCTCGTAGCCATCGGTCCGATCCGGCAGCGGATGGGCGGGCCAGACGGCTTGGACGATCTTCCAGAAATGGTTCTGCGGGTGCGCATAGTACTGCTGCCGAGCTATTGACCGCGCACCGGGAAAGCTGCCTAAGATGAGCACGGCGGTGTCGTTTGAAACCAGCGGCGCCAGCCCAGTAAGCAAGGTGCCGGCGTCGTCGTCGCGTCGTGTTGCCAGCTTGTTCATAACGCCTGCCGGTCAGTCGACTTCGGCGCCCTCGAGGATAAGGACATGAAGGACATGATGAATACGGAAGCGATCTGGCTGTTCCTGACGACGCAAGGGGTGGATTTTGGCCTGAAAGTGATCGGCGCTCTCGTTGCCTGGGGGATCGGTCGCTGGCTGATTCAGCTGGCGCAAAACCTCCTGGGCAAGGCACTGGCGCGTGGCAAGCGCATGGACGCCACGCTGAGCAACTACATCGTCTCGATTGTCGGCGTGTTGCTGAACATTCTCCTGATCCTGTCGATCCTGGACATGTTCGGCATCAAGACCACCTCGTTCGCAGTGCTCCTGGCCGGCGCGGGCCTGGCCATCGGCACGGCCTGGGGCGGCTTGCTCACGCATTTCGCGGCGGGCGTGTTCCTGCAGGTGCTGCGGCCCTATGTCGTTGGGGACTACGTCACCATTGGCGGCGTGAACGGCACGGTCAGCGAGTTGGGCCTCTTCGGTACCAGCGTGATCACGCCCGACAACACGCTCTGCATGATCGGCAACAACAAGGTGCTGTCCGACACCATCCAGAACTTCAGCCGGCTCAAGTTCCGGCGCGTCGACGTGACGGCCAAGGTGGCCAACGGCGTGGACGTGAACCAGGCGATCCAGTTGCTGAAAGACGCGGTCGGCAAGATTCCGAACACTTCGCCAGAGCAGCCGGCAGACGTCGAGATCCTGCAGTTCACGCCGGAGGGGCCGTTGCTGGCGGTGCGGCCCTACACCCACACCGACCACTACTGGCAGGTGTATTTCGACACCCACCGCGCCATCGTGCAGACTTTCGGCGCGGCAGGCTACCCGACCCCGGAAACGCCCATCGTGCGCCGCAGCATCGTGCCGCCGGCAGAACCCCAGGTCCAATGACAAAAACCCGCCGTCGGCGGGTTTTTGCGCTGCGCGGAGGGCCGAAGCTCAGGGCTTCGTAGCCGGAAGTTCCGAACCGATCTTGTCACCGACCTTGCGGGTGGCGTCGGCTGCCGCCGTACCGGCATTGCTCACGGCCTTGCCGGTGGCGTCGACGGCCTTGCCGGTCGCGTCCACGGCCTTGCTGGTGCCCGACTTGGTGGCGTCCCAACCCTTTTCGGTCGTCTTCTTGGTCTCATCCCAGCCCTTGGCCGTGGTCTTCTTGGTCTTGTGCCAGGCCTTCTTCGTGCCCTGCTTCGTGGAGTCGTAAGCCTTGACGGTGCCTTCCTTGGTCGCGTCGTAGGCCTTGACGGTGCCTTCCTTGGTGGCATCGTAGGCCTTCACGGTACCCTCCTTGGTGGCGTCGTACGCCTTGACCGTGCCTTCCTTGGTCGCATCGTAGGCCTTCTTTCCGGCGTCTTCGATCTTTTCAGTGGTACTCGGAGTGGCCGCCGTCTGCGCACCGGCCGGCACGCACACCGATGCCACGGCAATGGCCAGCGCTGCGGGCAGTAGGCGGATTGAGGACGTGTTCATTTCGAAAGCTCCTTAGATGTGTGATCTTCAATTGACGTGACGATTGCCACCCTGAAGCAACGGTCTCCGACGGCCCGAGGATGACACCAAAAACGTGCCCTGAAACGCGGCTGTGGCAAATCGGGCACTCGGCCTACCCGGCGGGCGGGACAAAGTCTGACGAATCGGTCAGCTTTTGCAGCCGCGGCAGCGCCAACAGCGCGTTGTGCGTCGTCGCCCGCGCCAGCGCCGCGGTCTCGATCCCTCGCAAATCGGCCATCACCCCGGCGATCCGCGGCAATTCGGCCGGCTCGTTGCGACCCTGCGGCTGGCCGGCCGCGCGTTCTTCTTGCGTTCGATAAAGCCAGTGCGGCGGAATGTCGGGTGCATCGGTCTCCAGCACGATGGACGCCAGGGGCAAGGTCGCCGCAAGCCGGCGCAATTGCAGCGCCCGCTCGAAAGTCACCGCCCCGCCAAAGCCGAGCCTCAGGCCCAGCGCGATGCATGCGCGGGCCTGCTGCTCGCTGCCGTTGAACGCATGCGCAATGCCGTGCCAGCGTGCGCCGGGTCCCCCCACCTGGCGCAGGTGCTTCACCACCTGGTCGACGGAGCGCCGCACGTGGATGACCAAGGGCAATCCATGCTGGCGCGCCAACTGCAACTGGGTGTGAAAGAAGTGCGCCTGCTTTTCAGCATCGAGGCCCGGCACGAAGAAGTCGAGGCCGATCTCGCCGACGGCCACCAGCCGCGGGTCGTCATGATGCGCTTGCAGGGCATCGGCCAGCGTTTGCAGATCGGCCTCGGTCGCCTGGCCGGTGCACAGCGGATGGATGCCGAGCGCGTAGGCGTCGCCCTGCCGGTGCGCCAATTCGCGCACTGTGTCGAAATTGAAGGCGGAGACCGCCGGAATGACACACATGCCCACGCCCGCGCGCGCGGCCCGGGCGCGCACGGCCGGCGTCTCCGCGCCGAACTCGGCCGCGTCGAGGTGGCAGTGGGTGTCGATGTAGGCCGGCATCGCCGGCATGATGCCCGAAGGGATGCACGGCGGCACAAAGCGTGCTACCGTGAAACCTTCCACGCGCCATCTTTGCCGGAGGTGTACCGATGCGCAGGCCCGCCCTCTACAGCAGCTCGCCCCGCGCGCCGCAATCTGCAGGCGAGCCGCCGTCTGCGGACGTGCCAGGTACAGCCGACGCGAATCCCGCCTCAGCCGGGCCGGCCTCCAAGGCCGGATGGCAGCCGGGCCGACGCAGTTTTGCGCTGCTGGTGCTGCTGTGCGCCAGCCTCGTCAGCGGGTCGTTCCTTTACGGCCCCCGCAATACACCCCCCAAGCTGACGCAAAAAGACATCGACTCGGCCGTGCTGCGCACGCTGCAAACCAACACCCTGCCCTCTGCCGCCGCCAAGGCCGCTGAAATCATCCGGCCTTCCGTGGTGCGCGTGGTCGGGTACGGCCCCGAAAAGGCGACACCCGAGGCCAAGACCGAGAAGCGCGGCCGCAATCTCGCCAAGGGCAAGCCGCCCGAGGCAACCGACCCGCCCGGCGAAGTGGAGCGCGGCGTGGGCACCGGCGTGGTGATCGTCGACAAAGGCATGATCCTCACCAACCTCCACGTGATCGCAGGGTCCGAGAAGATCAAGGTCACGTTCTACGACGGACTGGAAGCGGACGCCAACGTCGTCAGCGTGCAGCCCGAGAACGATCTCGCCGTGCTGCAGGCCAGGAAGATCCCGGACGACCTGATCCCCGCCACGATGCGCTCCACCGATGACCTGCAGTCCGGCGACCAGGTCGTGGCGGTCGGCTTTCCGTTCGGCATCGGGCCTTCCGTCTCGGCGGGTGTGGTGTCGGGCCTGAAACGCGCCTTCCGCTCGCCTGAAGGCAAGCAGGAACTGAGCAACCTGATCCAGTTCGACGCCGCGGCCAATCCCGGCAATTCGGGCGGCCCGCTGGTCAACATGGACGGCGAGGTGCTCGGCATCGTCACCGCCATCCTGAACCCGACGCAGGCGCGCACCTTCATCGGCATCGGCTTTGCCGTGCCGATCGAGAACGCGGCCGCCGCCGTTGGTACTTCACCCTTCTGAAAGACGAGAAAAAGCATGAGCAACGAGACCAACATCGCCGAATTGATGGAACAGATCCTCTACCAGGTCAAGCGCGTGGTCGTGGGGCAGGACCGCTTCCTGGAGCGCGTGATGGTCGGCATGCTGGCGGGCGGACACTTGCTGGTCGAAGGCGTGCCAGGCCTGGCCAAGACGCTCACCGTGAAGACCCTCGCGGACACGGTACAGGGCCGGTTCAAGCGCATCCAGTTCACGCCCGACCTGGTACCCGCGGACCTGGTGGGCACGCGCATCTACAACCAGAAGACCGGCGACTTCAGTACCGCGCTGGGGCCGGTGTTCACCAACCTGCTGCTGGCCGATGAAATCAACCGCGCGCCGGCCAAGGTGCAGAGCGCGCTGCTGGAAGTGATGCAGGAGCGGCAAGTGACCATTGCCGGCGAGACGCACAAGGTACCGAGCCCCTTCCTCGTGATGGCGACGCAGAACCCGATCGAGACCGAAGGCACCTATCCGCTGCCCGAGGCACAGGTGGACCGCTTCATGATGAAGGTGCTGGTCGACTATCCGAGCGATGAAGAAGAGTTCGTGATCGTCGAGCGGGTGATCGGGCCGCCGGTGACCGCCAATCCGGTGGCCACCACCGAGCAGCTTGCGATGCTGCAGGCCGAGGCACGCCGCGTGTATGTTGACCCGTCGCTGATCTCCTACGCGGTGAAGCTGGTGTCAGCCACGCGCACACCGGAGAAGCACGGCTTGCAGGACATCCGCCGCTACATCACCTTCGGCGCGAGTCCGCGCGCGAGCATCAACTTGACCGAGGGCGCGCGTGCACTGGCGTTGCTGCGCGGGCGCAGCTATGCATTGCCCGAAGACATGACGGCGCTGGTGCCCGACGTGCTGCGGCATCGGGTCACGCTGTCGTACGAGGGCCTGTCGGAAGGCATGACGCCGGACAGCCTGGTCGACAAGATCATGCGGGCCGTGCCTGCGCCGCCGAAGCCGCTCGAACACGAAAAGCAGGCGGCGTGATGAAGCACCCCCGAAGCACCTGCGGCGCCTCCCCCTCTAGGGGGCGCACCCGGCGGCCCGGCAAAGCCGGTTCCGCGGGGGATATGAACCACCCCCGAAGCGCCTGCGGCGCCTCCCCCTCGAGGGGGCGCACCCAGCGGCCCGGCAAAGCCGGTTCCGCGGGGGACATGAACCACCCCCGATGCGCCTGCGGCGCCTCCCCCTCGAGGGGGCGCACCCAGCGGCCCGGCAAAGCCGGTTCCGCGGGTGCCCACGAACAGACTTGGCGGGGTTCGTCCTGGTCTCGTGCGTCGTGGGTCGCGCGAAGCGCGGTGGAGCGACTGACATGAAAAACTGGTGGCGCAAGCAAAAACCTGCATCGGAGGCGGCCAACGACGCGCCGCCGGCGATGGGGGTCGAGCGTGCGCTGCGCCGGCTGGAATGGACGGTCATCCGGCGGCTCGATGGCTTGCTGCAGGGCGACTACCGGACCCTGATGCGCGGCGTGGGGCTGGACCTGGCCGACTTGCGCGAATACCAGCATCACGACGACGTGCGCCATATCGACTGGAATGTCACCGCGCGCCTTCAGGTGCCGCATGTGCGGGTGTTCACCGAAGACCGCGAGATGGCGGCGTGGTTCATCCTCGACCTGAGCCGCTCGGTCGACTTCGGTTCGGGCGAGAAGGCCAAGCGCGAGATGTCCGCCGGCTTTGTCGGGGTGCTGGCGCGGCTGCTGACGCGGCACGGCAATCGCGTCGGCGCGCTGGTCTATGGCAATGATCTCGAAGCCGTGATCCCGCCGCGCAGCGGGCGCCGGCATGTGTTGCACCTGCTGCATTCGATGGAGCGGCGCGCGGCCGAACTGCGCTCGGGCACGGGCATGACGCGACTGGCCGAGATGCTGAAATCGGCGGCGACGCTGATGCCGCGCCGGTCCACCGTGTTCGTTGTGTCCGACTTCCTGAGCGAGCCCGGTTGGGAGAAGCCGCTGGGCCACCTTGCGCAGCGGCACGAGGTGGTGGCGGTGCGCCTGTACGACCCGCTCGAACTCAACCTGCCCGACCTCGGCCTGGTGCCGCTGAGCGATTCCGAGACCGGCGAGCAGGTCTGGGTCGATACGCACGACGCGGGCTTTCGCAAGCGCTTTGCGCGCATCGCGGCCGAGCGCGAGGCCACGCTGCGTGCTTCGCTCGCCAAGGCCGGCGTCGACGCACTGGAACTGTCGACAGCGGACGACCTGGTCGAATCGATCGTGCGTTTCGCCGATATGCGCAAGCGCCGCGTACGCAATGGTGGCGGCGCGGGTAACGTGAAGGTGGTGGCGGCATGACATTCCTATGGCCACAGTTCCTCTGGTTGCTGGCAGCGGTGCCGCTGCTGGTGCTGCTGTACGTCTGGCTGATGCGCCGCAAGAAAAAGCTGGCGATCCGCTATGCCAGCCTGTCGATCGTGCGCGAGGCCATGGGCGCGGGGCAGAGCATCCGGCGCCACATTCCGCCGTTCCTGTTCCTGTTGTCGATGGTGACGCTGCTGATCGCTGCCGCGCGCCCGCTGGCGGTCGTGATGCTGCCGACCAACCAGCAGACCATCATTCTCGCGATGGACGTGTCCGGCAGCATGCGCGCGACCGACGTGCTGCCCAACCGCCTGATCGCCGCACAGGAAGCAGCAAAGGGTTTCATCAAGGATCTGCCGCGCAATGTGAAGGTCGGCATCGTCGCCTTTGCCGGCAGTGCGCAGGTAGCGCAATTGCCCACCACCAACCGCGAAGACCTGGTCACCGCCATCGACGCGTTCCAGTTGCAGCGCGCCACCGCCACGGGCAACGCGATCGTGGTGTCGCTGGCCACGCTGTTCCCGGATGCCGGCATCGACGTGTCGCAGTTCGGCCCGCAGACGCGGCAGCGCGGAACCTCCATCGAGCAGGCCGGCAAAGATGGGCCCAAGCCGTTCACGCCGGTGACGCCGGGCTCCTACACCTCGGCGGCCATCATCATGCTGACCGACGGCCAGCGCACCACCGGCGTCGACCCGCTCGACGCGGCCAAGGCTGCGGCCGATCGCGGCGTGCGCGTGTACACGGTGGGCGTGGGCACAGTGGACGGCGAGACGATCGGGTTCGAGGGCTGGTCGATGCGGGTGCGGCTGGACGAGGAAACGCTGAAGGCGGTGGCCAACAAGACGTCGGCGGATTACTTCTATGCCGGGACCGCGGCGGACCTGAAGAAGGTTTACGACACGCTGAGTTCGCGGCTGACGGTGGAGAAGAAGGAGACCGAAATCTCTGCGTTGTTCGCGATGGCCGCGGCGGCGCTGGCGCTGCTTTCCGCGGGGTTGTCGCTGTTCTGGTTCAACCGGATTCTTTAGCGGGTCTGCCGTCGCCCGCGAGGATCGAATCACCGGCCGTAGACCGGCCATTGCCCTGTGCCGAACCGTTGGTGGAATAGGCCGACATGGACCATCCGCGCGGCGGCGAACAATGCCTTACGGGCAACCCTGGACTAAATTCAGTCTATTATCAGTCTCATTTTTCGAGGCATGCCATGAAATTTTCAACCCAGGTCAAGCCCATCAGCTACCTAAAGAGTCACGCTGCAGAAATCGTCAAGAACATTTCCGAGACGCGTGAGCCCATGCTTATCACGCAGAACGGTGAAGCCAAACTCGTCGTAATGGATGTCCGCTCATATGAAGAACATGCGGAGACGCTTGCCCTTCTGAAACTACTGGCGCTTGGCAACCGCGAAATCGAGCAAGGCAAATTTCGTTTGGCGCACGATGTATTTGCCGAGATGGACAAGGACGACGTGCAATGAAGGTCGTCTTCCTCCAGTCCGCGGAGGCAGACTTGAAGGAACTGCGCAGTTACATCGTCAAGAACTTCGACAAGCATGTATGGCTCACGCGCTACGGCAAGATGAAGGAGTCCGTGGCCATGATTCAAGACCACCCCAAGATTGGGAGCATGCCACCCGAACTGGAGAGCCTCAACAACGCCCAGTTCAGGCAAGTTATCGCCAGCATGAATCGGATGATCTACGAGGTGCGGGGAGACACTGCCTACATCCATATCGTCTGCGATACGAGACGCGATTTGCAGGGCCTTCTCATGAGGAGATTGGTCGGCCTTGAATAAATGCGAGAAGAAAACTCGCGCGAGGTGAACTTTCAAGAAGCGGAGAAGCACTCATGTTCGATCTGACCGGCAAGGTCGCGCTCGTCACGGGCGGCAACGGGGGCATCGGCCTCGGCATGGCGAAAGGCCTGGCGCAAGCCGGAGCGCGCGTGGTGGTCGTGGCGCGCAATGCGCAGAAATCGGCTGCGGCGGTCGAAGCGCTGAAGGCGCTGGGCAGCGATTCGTTCGCGCTCGCGGCGGACGTGAGGGATGAGGCTTCCGTGGCTGCGTTGTTTGCCCAGGTTGCCGAGCGCTGCGGCCGCCTCGACATCCTGGTCAACAACGCGGGAATCAACATTCGCAAGCGGGTCGACCAACTCGCACTGGCCGAGTGGAACCAGGTGATGGACACCAACCTCACCAGCGCATTCCTCTGCAGCCGCGCGGCGCATCCGCATCTCAAGGCTGCGGGCGGCGGCAAGATCATCAACATCGGTTCGATGATGTCGATCTTCGGCGCGTCCTTTGCGCCGGCCTATGCCGCCAGCAAGGGCGGCATCGTGCAACTCACCAAGTCCATGGCCGCCTCCTGGGCGGTCGACGGTATCCAGGTGAACGCGGTGCTGCCGGGGTGGATCGAGACCGAGTTGACCGACGGCGCACGCGCGCAGGTGCCAGGGCTCTACGAACGGGTGCTCGCGCGCACCGCCGCCGGCCGCTGGGGCCAGCCGCAGGACCTGGCCGGCATCGCGGTGTTCCTCGCGAGCGCGGCATCGGACTTCATCACCGGCACGGCGATACCGGTCGACGGCGGGTATTCGGTCGCGGGCTGATCGCGAA
This sequence comes from Variovorax humicola, assembly GCF_037889915.1. NCBI lineage: Bacteria > Pseudomonadati > Pseudomonadota > Betaproteobacteria > Burkholderiales > Comamonadaceae > Variovorax > Variovorax humicola. The sequence continues at coordinate 143,620 of NZ_JBBKZV010000008.1, forward strand.
AGGCGCGCGCCTACTCGATCGTCGCGCCGGACGCCTTCACGATGTCGCGCCACTGCAGGTAGTCGGTCTTCAGCAGCGTACCGAACTGTTCCGTCGTCATGCCTTGCGGTTCCGCGCCCTGGGCGATGATGGCGGCCTTCATGTCGGGCGTGGCCAGCAGCTTGTTGACCTCGGCGTTGACGGTCGAGACGATGTCCTTCGGCGTGCCGGCCGGCATGAAGAGGCCGTACCAGGTGCTGACGTCGAAACCCTCGTAGCCCAGTTCCGCGACGGTGGGCACCTCGGGCAGCGAACTGCTGCGCTTCGCGGAGGTCACGGCCAGCGCGCGCAGCTTGCCGGACTTGATCTGGCCCATCGCCGAAGGCAGCGAGGACACCATGAGGTCCACGTTGCCGGCCAGCACGTCCATCATGGCCGGGTTCGAGCCCTTGTACGGCACGTGGCGCAGCTTGACGCTGGCGGCGCGGCCGAAGATCTCGCCTGCGAGGTGGATGGTGGTGCCGTTGCCGGGCGACCCGTACGTGACGCTGTCGGGCGCGGCGCGCGCGGCGGCGACCAAGTCCTTGAGCGTCTTGAACTTCGATTCGTTGCGGGTCACGATGACCACGGGCGTGTAGGCCACATGGGCCACGGCGACGAGGTCTTTCGTCGGGTCGTAGCTCAGGTTCTTGTAGAGCCAGGGCGCGACGACCATGTTGTCCTTCTGCCCCATCACCATCTCGTAGCCGGTGTGCGGTGCGCGCGCCGCCTCGGTGATGCCGATGGTGCCGCCCGCGCCGGCGCGGTTGTCGGGCACCACGGTCCACTTGCTCGCCTCGGTGAGCTTGGTCGCGACCAGGCGCGACAGGATGTCGGTGCCGCCGCCCGGCGGGAACGGAATGATCAGGTGGATGGGCTTGGCCGGAAAAGGCTGGGCCTGCGCGGCGGTGAAAGCGAGCGCGAGGGCGACGGCGCCGAACAGCTTGCGGATCATGGTGTGTCTCGTCGTGGATGAGGCCGGGTCGCGGCGAACGACGGCACCCGCCGCGAGGGGCAACCCTCGGCCCCGACCTTGAATGCGGCGGATTATCCGCGCCGCAATCCGTCTGCGACGCCGTGTTTGGCGAAGAGGCTCATCGGGAATGGAGAACGGCGGCCCCCTACGCGGCCTCAGGTCCGCGCATTTGGCTATTCTGTCCATCATGCTTGCGGAAGGACCTCAGCTTGAACAAGACCGAATTCATCGCCCCCCTCGCAACGCAAAGGCACTTCCGGCATGGCACGATCGAGAGCCGCTGACGCCTGCGCCAGGAAGTTGACGCCGGCACGCTGACGCATTCCATGACGCAACACCCGCGCGCCCGCTGGCGATGGCTTCCCGCCGAGGGCAGCTGGAAATACCACCTGCTGCTGGCGGCCACGGGCATGCTGGTGCTGGGACCCTTGGCCGGCGTGACGGCGGCCTACATGAATTTCTCGCTGGGCTTCTTTGTCGGGGGCCAGGTACTGGCGGGCCTTCTCGGCTCGGCTGTCACGGCAGGCTACGGCGCGGCAGGCAAGCACGGCGCCAACTACATCCAGACCGCGGCCGCGTCGGTCGCCAGCATGAGCGGCCTCGGCGTGTTGCTGCAGGCGATGGTGTGGATGGGCCTGCCGCAGCCTCCGGCCTGGCAGATGGTGCTGTACCTGGGCTGCGTCGGGATGTTCGGCGTGGGTGTGGGCATGCTCTACACGCCGGTGCTGGTCGACCGCATGCAACTGGCCTTTCCTTCCGGGCTGGCGGTGGCCAACATCCTGCGCGCGCTGACCGACACCACGCTGCTGCGCCGCTCGGTGCGCCAACTCGGCGGCGGCGTTGCCCTTGGACTGGCCACCGGACTGGCTGCGGCCCGCCTGCCATTGCTGGGCGCCATCGAACTGTCGGCGTCCACTTTCGGCGCGGGGCTCGTGATCGGCGCGCGCATCGGCATCCCGGCGGTGGTGGGCGGGTTGATCGGGGTGGCGCTGCAGCCGTACTTCGTCCTGATCGGCTGGCTGCAGGCGGGCGATCCGCCGCGCAAGATCATGTTCCTCATCTCGCTCGGGACGATCATGGGCGCGGCACTGGTGGATTTGGCGCTGATCCTTGCGCGCGCTCTGCCCCGTGCGCGGCGGCAGAGTGCAAGCGATGCGCCTGTGCACGCCGTCGACGACTGGCGCACGGTGAACAGCACTCGCCTCGTGTTGTGGGTGGCCTTCTGGGCGGCCGCCACAGTGGCCTGTGGCCACTGGTTGCTGGGACAGCCTGTCTTCTTTCTCATGGTGGCCGTGTCGCTGGTGTTCCTCTTTGCCCTGGTCAACGGCATCTCGGTGGGCATCAGCGACTCCAACCCGATCTCCTCGGCCTTCGTCGTGACGGTCGTCATCCTCGCCGCCCTGGGCTTGCGCGACCCTGGCGTGGGCCTGATGGCGGGCGCGGTGCTGCTGGTGGCTACCAGTGTGGCCTGCGACATGCAGCAGGACCGCTCCACCGGCTGGCGGCTCGGCACGCCACGCGTGCCGCAGTTCCGCTACCAGGTGCTGGGGATCGTCGTGGGCGCGGTACTGGCAGTGGTGTTCGCGCGGCTGTTCATGAATGCCTATCCGGCACTGCTGCAGGACCAGACGGTGCTCAAGGCCGACCAGCAGCCGGCCGGCTGGAGTTCGGCCATGACATACAAGTTCGTCGGCGTGCTGCGCGGCCTGGCCCAGGACTTGCCGTTCCAGCGCGTCGCCATCGGCGTGGGCATCGCCATCGGCCTGGTGATCGAGGTGCTGCGCAAGTGGCTGCAACCGCGCAATTTCGTGCTGGACGCCGTCGTGCTGCCCTCTCCGTATGCCTTGTCTTTCGGGGGCTTCGTCAACCTGCCGACGTCGCTGTGGCTCGGGGCGGGCGGCATCGTGGGCAGCCTGTTGGCAGCGCACGCACCCGCGCGTCGGGACCTGCCGGAAGACATGAGCAGCGCCTCGCTGTTCGGCGGCGGGTTGATCGCCGGAGATGCACTGGCGGCGGTGGGGATTGGCATCGCCAGCTTGATATCACAATGAAGCACCCCCGAAGCGCCTGCGGCGCCTCCCCCTCCAAGGGGCGCACCCGGCGGCCCGGCAAAGCCGGTTCCGCGGGGGAATCAAACACCCCCACGAACAGACTTCGCCGTGCTCGTCCTGGGTTCATGCGTCGCGGAAGACGCTCGGCGTCATGGAGCACTGACATGACTACTACATTGCGGCGACTCGGCTTCATGTTGCTTCTTGTTCTTGCGCTTGCACAGCACAAGGACATCGAGGCGCAGGACCACAAGACGCATTCCGTTCCGGACACCGAGGTCGCGCGATGCGTCAACGCAGCACGGGAGGCCTGTGCGAATGTCGCGGCCCAGATGATTGCTTCCATCGAAGCGACCTGCGGGCACTTTGGCCTTGGCTGGGCTTGCGGACTGGCGCGGTCGTATTGGAACGCGCCGCGAGAAAAGGATGCCGAATGGGTGAACGGGAAGTGCCAGCAAGAGGCCTTGAAGCAGTGCACGACTGCGAAGCCGTAAGTCGAAACCGCATGCTGCGGCGGGCCGGGGCATTTGCACTGTGCGCATGGACCTCGCACCGGATTTGTCGCGCGACTGTTCGCCGCACTCGTGAACGGCTTCGGCTCCGAAGTGCCGTGCGGAAGGGCTGCGGCTTGAAGTGGCCTCGCGCCCTCGCTTGGCGAGGCGATTGCAACGGCGCGCGGAAAACCGCGCCGGAAAATCAGCCCCCGGCGCCTGCGCGCGTGAGCATGCGCCCTGCACGCGCCAATACGCGCGCTTCATTGCCGCGATAGGCGCACACGCCGTTCACGAAGACATGCAGGATGCCTTCGCTCACGCCATGCGGCTTGTCGTAGGTGGCGGTGTCGCGGACGGTCTCGGGGTCGAACACCACGACGTCGGCCATCTGGCCCACGCGCAGCAGGCCGCGGTCGGCGATTCGCAGGTTGCGTGCGGTCAGGCCGGTCATCTTGTGCACGGCCTGTTCGAGCGAGAACAGGCGGCGCTCGCGCCAGTAGCGCGCCAGCACGCGCGGGAAGGCACCCCAGAGCCGCGGATGCGGATGGCGGTCGTGCGGGAGGCCGTCGCTGCCGATCATCGTGCGCGGGTGTGCAATCACGCGTTCGACGTCTTCCTCGTTCATCTGGAAGTAGCAGGCACCGCCGGGCTTCAGGCGCAGGCAGGCCGCCTGCTGGGTAACGCCCCATTCGGCGGCAATGTCGGACAGCATCCGGCCCGTCACTTCAGGGTGCGGATCGGACCAGGTCAGCATGACATCGATGACACCGTCGACCAGGTCTTCGCGCAGCACCGTGGAGCCGGCGACGTAGGGGTACACGTCCATCGAGATTTCCTGGCGCTGCGCCAAGGCTTCGACGAGCGGCAGGGTCTCCAGCGTGCGGCCCCAGTTCTCGGGGCCGGCGCACTTGTGGTGCGAGAGCACGAGCGGCACGCCGGCACTGAAGGCGGTGTCGCCGGCCTCATGCATGGCTTCGAGGATGGTCGCCATCTCGCTGCGCAGGTGCGTCGCGTACACGCCGCCGTGGCGCGCGACGATGCGCGCGAGCGCGGTGACTTCCTCGGCCGGTGCCTGGAAGGCCTCCTCGTAGAACAGGCCCGAGGACATGCCATGCGCGCCCTCGGCCATGGAGGCATCGAGCAGCGCCGCCATGCGCGCGGCTTCGTCGGCATTGGCTGGACGGTCTAGCGATTCCATCGCCGCGAATCGCAGCGTCGTGTGGCCGATCAGCGCGGCGACGTTCAACGCGGGCCGGGCTTCGGTCACCGCGTCGCGATAGGAAGCCATCGACGCATGGCGAAACGAATCGGCGCCCAGCAGCGTAAGCGGCGGCTTCGACTGCGGCGTACTGTACGGCGCGAGCGAGATGCCGCAGTTGCCGGTGACGACCGTGGTGATGCCTTGCGAGACCTTGGGCAGGCACAGCGGGTCGCGCAGCACGATCGCATCGTCGTGCGTGTGCACGTCGATGAAGCCGGGTGCGATGACCTTGCCGCGGCAGTCGACCACGTCGACGTCTTCGAGTTCGATGCCTTCGGGCAGCCGCGTGCGCAGGCCTTCACCCAGGGCAATGATGCGGTCGCCCGACAGCAACACGTCGCCGGGCCAGGCCGGGCCACCCGAGCCGTCGATGACCAGTCCCGATTCAAGCAATACCGGCTTGCTCATGATGTGGCGCTCCCGTTTCCAGTGCCGTTGGCGGCTTTGTCTTCGCCGATGCCGCCGCCGTCCCAGCTTTGCAGCGGGTGGGTGGTGGCATCGATGCCGTGGCGTTGAAAGGCGTCGCGTGCCCGTTGCAGGCGTTGCATGGCCGGGTCGCCCAGGCGCTGCGCGACCAGCACCGTGAGGATCTCGATCACCGTCAGGTGCGTGAGGTAGGCGTCGATGCCGACGTGCATCACCGCATCGTCGGGCACCGTCAGGCCAAGCAGGTAATCGGCCTTGGCCGCAAGCGCCGTGCCGGGCCGCGTCAGCGCGACCACCTTGGCGCCCTGTGCGCGCGCAATGTCGACCGCGTCGAGCAGCGACGGCATGCCGCCGACATGCGATATGGCGATGACCACGCCGCCCGGCCTCTGCGCAGCACCCGCCACTTGCTGCAGGTGGTAGTCCGCCCAGGCGTTGGCCGACAGGCCGAGCCGGAACAGGCGCGCCTGCAGGTCGCCTGTCATGAACCACGATGTGGCGCCGGCACCGTACAGGTCGATGTGCGGCGCTGCAGCGATGGCGCCAACGGCACCGTCGAGCACGTCCATGTCGAGCTGGCTGCGAACGCCCGACACGGAGGCCGCAGCGCTGCGCGCGATCTTGCCGACCACATCGGTGGCCGCGTCTTCGATGCTCACGCGTCGGTGCAACGGCGAGCCGCCGACGGCCAGTTCCTGTGCCAACGCAAGCTTGAACTCGCGCAGGCCCGCAAAGCCCAGGTCGCGCACCGTTCGCATGATGGTCGGCACCGAACTGCGCGAGCGTTCCGCCAGCGAATCGAAGCTTTCTTCGAGCACGCGGTCCGGATCCTCGAGCATCAGGTCGAGGATGGCGCGCCGCGTGGCCGGGGCGCTGCCGCGGATCTCTGCGACGCGCTGAAGGAGGGTCAAGGTCATGGTCAGAAGTGCATCAACACCGCGTCGCTGACGCGATAGTCGTTTTCGACGACCGGCATCCAGTGCCATTTGTCGAAGGTCGTGCAGGGGTGCGAGATGCCGAACGCGATGCGCTCGCCGACCACCGGGGCCAACGCGGCATCGGCGTCGCTCCAGCGCAGGTAGCCGTGCTGGTCGTTCAGCGCGGTGATCTCCCAGCTCGCGGGCACGTCGGAGGGAACCAGCACGCCGCGTGCAGCACGCGCGATCGGCGTCGGCATCGACAGGTCGAACGAAATGTCGCGCTTGCCCATCGCGATGATGGCGAGGTTCGGCTCGGGGCATGACTGCACCGTGGCCCATATCTCCATCGCGGGCCGCAGGCTCTCGCCGGGCGCACAGCCAAGGCGCGCATCGAGTGGCTTCTGAAACCGCTGATAGGTGCCGTGGTCGTGGGTGACGTAGCAGCCGGAACGCAGCAACCCGCGCACGGGCATCCCGAGCGTGGGCTTCAACCGCAGCGCGACGAGGTCGTAGATCGCGGAGCCGCCGGCCGTGACCAGCACTTCGTCCGTCTCGAACAAGCCGTTCGAAACGCAATGCCGCGCGACCGCATCGACGCGGTCCATCAGCGTGTTGGTGTAGCCGGTGTCGTGGCCGCTGTCGCCGGTGGCGCCCTGCCCTTCGTAGGTCTCGATGCCGACCAGCCTGGCGGCCTTGCCGGCGCGAATGCGTTCGGCCAACTGGATGGCTTGCGCGTGCGTGCGCACGCCGGTGCGCGCGTTGTCGACGCCGATTTCGATCATCACTTCGAAGGGCACGCTGTCGGGGTGGCGCGCGCTCCACGCTTCGATCAGGTCGAGTTGGGCCAACGAGTCGACGAGGAAGACCACGCGCAGGTCCGCATGCTCCTGCATCAGCATCTGGATGCCGGCGAAGTCCTGGTCGCTCACGACCTGGTTCGCGATGAGTGTGCGGCGCGCACCCGCCGCCACGCCGACGGCAAGCTGCGTCACGGTCGCGAAGGTGATGCCCCAGGCACCTGCGTCGAGTTGCCGCCGGAACAGTTGCGGCGACATCGTCGTCTTGCCATGCGGCGCAAGATCGATGCCCCAGCCACGCACACGCGCCTGCATCCATGCGAGGTTGTGCTCGACGGCCTCGCGCTTGAGCACCGCGAGCGGCAACGGCAGGTCGCCGGCCAGCACGTTCCAGCCCGCCTTCGCGACCTCGCTGCGTCGCATCGGCGTCTGCACACGGGGAAAGCCCTTGAAGCCGTTGTCGAGCAACGGGTCGTTCAGCGTGTCTTGAATGGTCATGTCTTAAACGGCAGAAAGAAGATCCTTGCGGATGCAGGCAGAAAAGTGGCCGGCGGAGAGTTCTTCGAGCGGCGGAACGGTTTTCGAACAGGCGTCGATGGCATGCGGGCAACGTGTGCGGAATACGCAGCCCGAAGGCGGTGCGATCGGACTCGGGATGTCGCCTTTCAACGCGATGGGTTCCGTGGCTTGCAATGGATCGGGCTTGGGGCTGGCTGCCAGCAGCGCCTGCGTGTAAGGGTGCAGGGGCCGCTCGAAAAGCTCGGCAGTCGTCGCCACCTCCATCACCTTGCCGAGGTACAGCACCACGACGCGATCACAGAGGTATTCGACCACATCGAGGTCGTGCGAGATGAAGAGCATCGTGAGCGACAGGCGCTCGCGCAGGTCGGCCAGCAGGTTGATCACCTGCGCCTGGATCGACACGTCGAGCGCCGACAGCGGCTCATCGGCGACGATGAACTCGGGCTCGACCGCGAGCGCCCGTGCGACGCCGATGCGCTGGCGTTGTCCGCCCGAGAATTCGTGCGGGAAGCGACTCGCATGCTCGGGTCGCAGGCCCACCGTCTCGAGCAGTTCGGCGATGCGCTTTTCGCGTTCACCCGGACCCTTGCACAGCCCGTGCGTCGACAGCGCCTCGTTGAGGATCGCGCTGATGCGCATCTTCGGATTCAGGCTCGCGTAGGGGTCCTGGAAGATGATCTGCAGCTTGCTGCGGAGCTTGCGCATCTGTTCGCTGGAAGCCTCGCCGAGGTCTTCGCCGCGGTACATCACAGCGCCATCGGTGCGCTCGACGAGGCGCAGCACCGTGCGGCCGATGGTGCTCTTGCCCGAGCCCGATTCGCCGACCAGACCCAGCGTCTCGCCCTTGCGGATGGCGAACGACACGTCGTCCACCGCACGTACGGGACGCGCACCCGAGCCGAAATACTTCTTGAGGTTGCGGACCTCGATGAGGGGTGTGTCGGTGGTGTTCATGCGGCTTGCTCGAGGGGAAGGTTTTCCGCGACGCGAATGCAGCGCGCCTGGCGATTCGGTTGATTGACGAGCAGCGGCGGCATGGCGTCGCGGCAAGCGGCAATGGCACGGTCGCAGCGCGGCTCGAAGGCGCAGCCGGGCGGAGGCGCCAGCGGACTCGACACCTGCCCGCGGATGGCGAACAGGCGCTTCGGCTTGGGCTGCCCCGGTGTGTGCGCTGCCTTGCCCGGAAGGCAGGCAAGCAGGCCCTGGGTGTACGGATGTTCAGGCTGCGCGAACAACGGCCGCACGGGCGCGCTTTCCACGACGCGGCCCGCGTACATCACCACGACATCGTCGGCATGGTGCGCGACCACGCCCAGGTTGTGCGTTATGAACAGAATGCTCATGCCCGTCTCCGCCTGCAGCCGGCGCATCAGCATCAGGATCTGCGCCTGGATCGTGACGTCGAGCGCGGTGGTCGGCTCGTCGGCGATCAGCAGCGTCGGGTCGCAAGCCATGGCCAGCGCGATCATCACGCGCTGGCGCATGCCGCCCGACAGTTGGTGCGGGTACTCATGGATGCGTTGTGCCGCTGCCGGAATCTCGACCAGTTCGAGCATGCGCAGCGCTTGCGCCATGGCGGCCTTGTTGTCGACGCCCTTGTGCAGGCGCACGCTCTCCGCGATCTGCTCGCCGATCCTGAAGACCGGATTCAGGCTCGTCATCGGCTCCTGAAAGATCATCGACAGTTCGTTGCCGCGCAGCTTGCGCATCTCCTGCGTGCCGAGCGAGAGCAGATCGACCGTGCCGCCATTGCGCGTGACGAAAGCGGTCTGGCCGCTGACCTGTGCGTTGGCGGTCTTCGGCAACAGGCCCATCAAGGTGAGGCTGGTGACCGACTTGCCGGAGCCCGACTCGCCCACCAGCGCGGTGGTCTTGCCCGGCATGATCGAGAAGCTCACGTCGGCGACCGAACGCACGAGGCCGTCTTCGGTCGGGAACGCGGTGCTGAGGTTCTTGACTGTGAGTCTGGGTGCCATCGTCATTTCAGTTGCTCCCATGATGTGCAGGGGTAGAGGCGCGTGGGTCTGGGGTGCGTGCCGAGGACAACGGGTATCCCCCTCCGCGAATGTCCCCCGCCTTCGGCTCCTTTTTTATTTCGCAGTGGAGTACGCCGACGGCGTGATCCCGCCCCGAACGCCTCGCCGACTTCGAACAGTTCAAGGAAAGGCGCTTCATGCTCATGCCGCCTTCTTCAACTTGGGATCGAGCAAGTCGCGCACGCCGTCGCCAAGCAATTGCAACGACAACGCCGTGAAGATGATCGCAAGGCCAGGGAACAACACCACCCAGAAGGCCTTGTCCGCATACTGCTGGCTGCCCGCGACCATCGTGCCCCAGGTCGGAATCTCGGGCGGCACGCCCACGCCGAGGAACGACAGGCCCGCCTCGGCCAGGATGGCGTAGGCAAAGATGAACGACACCTGCACCAGGATCGGCGACATCAGGTTCGGCAGGATGTGGCGCCACAGGATGCGCGACGTGCGCACGCCCAATGCGCGCACTGCCTCGACGAACAACAGTTCGCGCACCACCAGCGTCGATGCGCGAACCACCCGCGCGACACGCGGCGTGTAGACCAGCACCAGCGCCAGCACCACGTTGCCGAGCGAGGCGCCGAGGATGGCGACCAGCGCGATGGCCAGCAGGATGTCGGGGAAGGACATCATCGCGTCGACCACGCGCATCAACGGCGCGTCGAGCTTGCGGAAGAAGCCTGCGATCAAGCCGAGGATCGTGCCGAAGACGACCGAGCCGATGGCTGTGAGCGCCGCGATGCTCAGCGAATAGCGTGCGCCATGGACGATGCGCGCATACATGTCGCGGCCCAGTTCGTCGGTGCCCAGCAAATGCTCGGCGCTGGGTGCCTTCAGGCGCTCCATGACGGCCGTGTCGTTCGGATCGGCCGATGCGAAGATTGGCGCCCCGATGGCGAGCACGGCGATGATGAGCAGCACCACCGCCGACACCATCACGATGCGACGGTGCAGCAGTTGCCGCACCATGCGGGGAAGTTGGAATTTCATGGTCGGCGCCTCAGACTTTCACGCGCGGATCGACAACGGCGTAGAGCAGGTCGATCGAGAAATTGATGAGCACATAGATCCCCGCGATCACCAGCAGCGCGCCCTGGATCACCGGGTAGTCGCGGCGCAGCACCGCGTTCACCACGAGACTGCCGACGCCCGGCAGGCCGAATACCGTCTCTGTAACGACAGCCCCGCCGATCATCAACGCGACCGTGAGGCCGAGCACCGTGACGATGGGCACCAGCGCGTTGCGCAATGCATGCTTGAGCACGACAGTGCTTTCCGACAGGCCCTTGGAGCGCGCGGTACGCACATAGTCTTCACCAAGCACGTCGAGCATCGACGCCCGCGTGAAGCGGATGATGAGCGCCGAGTTCAGGATGCCGAGCACCGTGGCCGGCAGGATCAGCGAGTGGATGCGTTCCGCGAACGGCGCATCCGGCGCCCCGTAGCCCGACACCGGAAACCAGCCGAGCGACACCGCGAATATCTGGATCAGCACGATGCCGAACCAGAAGCTCGGAATGCTCGCGCCCAGCATCGCGATACCGGTGAAGAACTGGTCGATCGCCTTGCCGCGAAACACCGCCGAAACGATGCCGCACGGCAAGCCGATGAGCGCCGCGATGGCCACCGCCATCAGCGACAGCAGCGTGGTCGGCTCGGCGCGCTCGGCCAGGGCCTGCGTCACCGGGCGCTGCAGGAAGATCGACTGTCCGAGGTTGCCCTGGAGCACCTCGCGCAGCCAGTAGCCGAACTGCACGGGCAACGGCTTGTCGAGGCCGTATTCCCTCTGCACGCGGGCGATGTCGGTGGCGGTGGCCTGGTCGCCGAGCAGCACCGACACCGGATCACCCGATGCCGCGCGCGTCAGCACGAAAACCAGCACCGCCACGATGGCCAGCACGACGAGCATGCCGGCGAAGCGGGTTGCGAGAAAGCGGAACATCCTGATGACTCCTACGCGGAAGGCGAAACGCGCGCTGCGCGAGAGCAGTCGACCCTCGAAAGGGCGCTGCCGGAAACACCGCGCAACCGGCTTTGCCGGGCCGCTGGTGTTGCCCCTTGCAAGGGGGTGGGAGGCCACGCGTAGTGGGCAAGCCTGGGTGTCATTTGATCTTCACGTTCCAGAAGTACGGCCAGGTCGCCGGCTGGTAGTTGTCCAGTGCCAGGCTCTTCGCCGAGAGGCCATTGAACTTGCCGACGTTGATGTAGGGCACCTCCGTGTAGACCACTTCCTGCACCTTGCCCCACAACGCGCCACGCTTGACCGGATCGCTTGCCGTGTTGAATGCGTTCAGCGCTGCCTGCTTGGCAGGCGTGTCCCACCAGCCGGGTGCACCGTCGCCGAGTTGCGGCGGCGAGAGCATCGGCTCGGGGAACTGGCCCGAATGCGTCACGTAGATGTCCCACAGCTTCGGGTCGTTGCGGCGTTGCACCAGCGTGGCCCAGTCGACCACGTTCATCTCGACCTTGAAGCCGGCACGCTTGAGTTGCTCGGCCATCAGGAGCGCCATGTTGTAGTGGAAGTCGTACTGGCGGCTGGTGAGGATGCGGATCGGCTCGCCCTTGTAGCCGGCCTTGGCCGCGGCCTCCTTGGCCTTCGGAGCATTGCGCTGGTTGTACTGGTCGGCGCCGGTCGCCGAGTAGAACGGCGAGCCCTTCGGGAAGTGGTTGCCTTCCGCCACGAAGAAGCGCGTATCGCCGAAGCCCGCGGCCAGCATCTCGCCTTCGCCGAGTGCGGTCTGGATCGCCTGGCGCACCCCTTGATTGGCGGCCACGCCTTCCTTGGTGTTCAGAACGAGGTACGGGAAGCCGAAAGCCGGCGTCATGATCGGCAGCGTCTTGCCCGAAGCCTTCTCGATGCGCGGCAGTGCCTCGACCGGCAGCAGGTCCGCAAAGTCATACTGGCCGGCCAGCGAGCCTTCGACGCGGGTGCTCGCATTGGGCACCGGCACGAAGCGCAGTTCCTCGATGACGGCCTCGCGCTTGCCGCCGTAGCCATTCGCCGGCTCCTTGCGGGCGCTGTATTTGTCGAAGCGCGTGAGCAGCACGAATTGATCCGGCTTGCGTTCCTTGAACTTGTACGGCCCGGTGCCGACGAAGTCCTTCAGCGGCGTCGCGATGGAGTCCTTGGCCATGATCGCGGCCATGCCACTGGGCAGCGCGAGTTGCGAGACCAGCGGCGCATAGGGTTCCTTCAGCACGATCTCGACCCCCTGCGGACCCTTGGCCTTGACGCTTTCGATTTCCTTGCTGACGGCCTTGCCGCGCGGCGACACGTCCATCCAGCGCTGCAGGCTGGCGACCACGTCGTCTGAATTGAGTTCGCGGCCGCTGTGCAGCATCACGCCCTTGCGCAGCGTGATCGAATAGCTCTTGCCGTCGGCCGAGACCTTGGGCAGCGTTTCGGCCAGCATCGGCACCACGTTCCACTTCGCGTCGAAGGTGTAGAGCGTTTCGTAGACGTGCTGCATGATGGTGCCGACCAGGTCGGCGGTCGATGCCATCGGGTCGAGCGTTTGCGGCTCGGCCACCATCGCCAGCGTGGCGTAGTTGCGCGGCGCCTGAGCTTGCGCAGGCAGGGCAACGCAAAGGGCAGCGAGCAGTGACGCACCGAGGAAGGCACGTTTGGCGGGCGCGTGCACTGCACGCAGAAAGCTGGCATCGAGCATCGGGAACTCCTTGGTGGGGCGGGTCGTTTTGAAAAACACTTTCACAACGGACTGGACTTTGAGGCATGATTCGCGCCGAATCATGGGTATTTACCCTATATTCATCGAAATTTTCTGAAATAGAATTTCAAAACCAACAACCGGAGACCTTTCATGTCGCTCGAATTTCTGGGTGGTTCGCCCACCGCTTCTGACCGCCAGGTGCGCCCTTTCTCCCCGGCCGTGCGTGCCGGAGACTTCATCTACGTGTCGGGCCAGGTGCCGGGCAATGCCGACGGCGAGATCGTGGTGGGCGGCATCGAGGCGCAGACGCGCCAGGTGATGGAGAACCTCAAGGCCGCGCTCGCGCTGGCCGGCGCCACGCTCGACGACGTCTGCAAGACCACCTGCTGGCTGCAGGACGCCCGTGACTTCGGCGCGTTCAACCGCGTCTACATGAGCTACTTCAGCGGGAACCGCCCCGCCCGTTCGACCACTGAGGCGCGGTTGATGGTGGATGCGAAAGTGGAGATCGACTGCGTGGCGTACAAGCCGAAGGGTTGAGCGTTGTCCCCGTGGCTTGCGCAAGAGGAAACGTTCTCTCGGAACTGCGACCACGCAAGCCAAACGCTTCATCAGGCGTGCGCGCTTGGGCGGCAAGCGTTCCTGAGAGCGAGTTCTTTCTCTCCGCCGTGACCGTCCTGGAACACCAGAAGTGCATCTTGCAGTTGGAGCGCAAGACACCGCCAGCGGGTGCCGCGCTGCGAACGTGGTTCGATGCGGTACGCCGCGCATTTGAAGGACGGATCTTGCCGTTCATTGCGGACGCCGCGATGCGATGCGCGCGCATGCACATACCCGACCCGAAGAGTTACCGCGATTCGATGATCGCGGCCACAGCGCTTGAGCACGGCTTCACGGTTGTCACACGCAATGTCGGCGACTTCGCTGGCACCGGCGTGACTTTGCTGAATCCTTGGGATTAGTGGGCGCGGCTTACGCCAACCGTCCCGCCACCAACCGCAACACCCGATCGCACCGCTTCGCCAGCGACTCATCGTGCGTGACCATCACGAATGCCGTTCGATGCCGATGCGCAAGATCGAGCATCAACGCGAACACGCCATCGGCGGTGCCACGGTCAAGGTTGCCGGTCGGCTCGTCGGCCAGCACGCAATCGGGCTGCGTGACCAGTGCACGCGCAATCGCCACGCGCTGGCGTTCGCCACCTGACAATTCCGCCGGCCGGTGGTGTACGCGCTCCGACAAGCCCACCGCCGCCAGCATCTTCGACGCCGCATCGTGGGAGGCGGCCGGTGGCATGCGCCGGATCCTGAGCGGCATCGCCACATTGTCGAGTGCGCTGAACTCGGGAAGCAAATGGTGGAACTGGTAGACGAAGCCAAGATGTTGGTTGCGCAAACGCCCCTGCTCGGCGGCATCGACCTTGGCGATGTCCTTGCCGTGCAGTTCGACGCTGCCGCCAGTCGGTGCATCGAGCCCGCCCATCAGGTGCAGCAGCGTGCTCTTGCCGGAACCGGATGCACCGACGATGGCCAGTGTTTCCCCGGCCTGCACGTCGAGGTCCACGCCGTGCAGCACGGTCAGGTCGATCCGACCTTCGTGGAAGCGCTTGGTCAGGCCGCGTGTTCGAAGGACCACCGCACCAGCGCCATCACGCGCCGCACTGGTGGCAACGACAGACGCGTCGGCGTCGAGCACCGAAGCACGGTTATTCATAGCGCAGCGCCTCCGCGGGATTGACGCGGCTCGCGCGCCAGCTCGGATACAGCGTTGCCGCAAACGCAAGGATCAGCGAGATGATGGCGATCGGCAGGATGTCGCTGCGCTGCGGGTCGCTCGGCATCTTGCTGATGAGATAGATGTCCTTCGGCAGGAAGCTCGCGTGGAACAGTTGCTCCAGCCACGGCACGATCACGTCGATGTTGTAGGCAATGCCCAGTCCCAGCAGCAGCCCGCCCAGCGTGCCTATCACGCCCACCATCGCGCCCTGCACGACGAAAATGCCCATGATGCTGCGCGGACTGGAACCGAGCGTGCGCAGGATGGCGATGTCGGCGCGCTTGTCGGTGACGGTCATGACCAGCGTCGAGACCAGGTTGAACGCCGCCACCGCGACGATCAGCGTGAGGATGATGAACATCATCCGTTTCTCGACCTGCACCGCGGCAAACCATGTCTTGTTCTGCCGCGTCCAGTCGCGCACCAGGAAGCTGCCCGGCAAGGTGGCCGCGAACTCATCGGCCACTTCGCGCGCCTGGTTCAAGTCTTTCAGCTTGATGCGGATCCCGCTCGGGCCTTCGAGCCGGAACACGCGCGCCGCATCCTCCTCATGGATCATCGCGAGTGCCGAGTCGTATTCGTAGTGGCCGGAGTCGAAGGTGCCGACCACGGTGAACTGCTTGAGCCGCGGAACCACGCCTGCCGGCGTGACCTGCCCCCCCGGCGCGACCAGCGTGACCTGGTCGCCTTCACGCACGAACAGCGAGCGCGCCAGCTCGCCGCCGAGCACGATGCCGAACTCGCCCGCCACCAGCTTGTCGAGCACGCCTCGTTGTGCCGTCGTCGCGAAGTCGGTGACCTGGGGCTCCAGCGTCGGCACGATGCCGCGCACCAGCGTGCCCTTCATGTCCTCGCCGCGCGCGATGAGCGCCTGCGTGGCGATGAAGGGTGCAACACCGACCACCTCGGGGTTCTTGCGTGCGGCATCCATGATCTGGTCGATGCCCTGCAGGGCCTGGCCGTCGCGCGAAAGAATTTCGATGTGCGACACCACGCCGAGCATGCGGTCGCGCACCTCTTTCTGGAAGCCGTTCATGACCGACAGCACGATGATCAACGCGGCCACACCCAGCCCGATGCCGAGCATCGACACGCCAGAGATGAAGGAAATGAAACCGTTGCGCCGCGTCGCCCGGCCGGCTCGTGTGTAGCGCCAGCCGAGCTGGAGTTCGTAGGGGAGACTCATAGGGGAAGAATTGTGGCATCCCGGACACATCGCATCCGGGACAATGGAACCATGGCCGAATCCTCTCCAGCCCGTCACTTGTTGATTCCCTTTGCCGGCCGGGGTTCCCCCGCTTGCCGTGCACTGCTGCCCGGCATTCGCCTGCCCAGGCTCGAAGCGCTGCTCGCGCGCCTGGCGCCGGCCAGCATCGATACGCAGGACGACACCACCTTTTCGCCCCCGCACGAACGCGCATTGGCCGCCGCGCTGGGCTTGCAGGCCGCAGATGGCTGCATTCCGTGGGCCGCCTGCGACGCACGCCGGCTTGGCCTGCCGGGCAGCGAAGGCGACACGGCCTGGGGCTGGATCGACCTGTGCAACTGGCAGGTCGACCTCAGCGACGTGGTGCTGGGCGACCCGGCCCAGACACGACTCGAAGCGGACGAATCGCAGACCCTGCTCGATGCGGCCCGTCCGCTGTTCGAGGAAGACGCCATCCGGTTGCACATGACGTCCACGCCCGGCCGATGGCTTGCCTGCGGCGACCTGTTTCGCACATTGCCCACCGCCTCGCTCGACCGTGCCATCGGCAATTCGATTTCGCAGTGGTCCCACATGACCGATGCCGGACGGCCGCTGCGTCGCCTGCAGAACGAAGTCCAGATGCTGCTGTACACCGAGCGCGTGAACGACCAGCGCACCGCGCGCGGACTGCCGCCCATCAATTCCTTCTGGCTGAGCGGCACCGGCGCGATGCCCGCATCGGTGCAGCCGGACGGCGTGGAACCCGTCGTCGTCGATTCCCTGCGCGACGCGGCCTTGCGCGATGACGGCGCCGGCTGGGCCGCGGCCTGGCACGCTGTCGATGACGGGCCGGTCGCCGAACTGCTGGCCGATTGCGAGCGCGGCGCCGACGTGGCGCTCACGCTGTGCGGCGATTCGAGCGCACAGCGCTTCTCGGTGCAGCAGCGCGGCCTCTCCGGCTGGATCAAGCGCACGTTCAACCGCCCGCGCGCGGCAACGGTGCTCGAGGCACTATGAAGATCGTCGCCCGAGACATCCCGCCGCGCAGCGTGTGGGCGCTGGAGCAGGCCGGCGTGCATCCGTTGCTCGCGCGGCTTTATGCGGCGCGCGGCGTGCTCGGCAAGGACGAACTCGACGACGGCCTCGCACGCCTGTTGCCGCCCGCCACGCTGCGGGGCACGCCTGAAGCGGCCGTGCTGCTGGCCGACGCCATCCGCGACAACAAGCGCCTGTGCATCGTGGCCGACTACGACTGCGATGGCGCAACCGCCTGCGCAGTGGGCGTGCGCGGCCTCAGGCTGCTGGGTGCCTCGCACGTGAGCTACCTCGTGCCCGATCGCGTGGTCGACGGCTACGGCCTGACGCCGCCGATCGCCGAGCGCGTGGCCGCCACCGGCGCCGACATGCTGATCACGGTCGACAACGGCATCGCCAGCGTCGAGGGCGTGGCGACGGCCAGGGCGCGTGGACTCGCGGTGCTCGTCACCGACCATCACCTGCCCGGCCCCGAGTTGCCCGCCGCCGACGTGCTGGTGAATCCCAACCAGCCCGGCTGCGCGTTCGAGAGCAAGAGCATCGCGGGCGTGGGCGTGATGTTCTATGTGCTGCTGGCCCTGCGCGCCGAACTGCGCGCGCGCGGCGTGTTCGACGCAGCCAGCCAGCCCAAGCTCGATGCGCTGCTCCCGCTGGTGGCGCTGGGCACCGTCGCCGACGTCGTCAGGCTCGACGCCAACAATCGCCGCCTCGTCGCGCAAGGGCTGCGCCGCATCCGCGGCGGCCAGATGCCCGCCGGCGTCGCCGCACTGTTCAAGGCCGCGGGCCGGGCCTGCGCCATGGCCACGACCTTCGACTTCGGCTTCGCACTCGGCCCGCGCATCAACGCGGCCGGCCGTCTCGCCGACATGACGCTCGGCATCGAATGCCTGCTCACCGACGACGCCGGCCGCGCCGAAGAACTGGCCCGCACGCTCGACGGCATCAACCGAGAACGGCGGGACATCGAAGGCGACATGCGCGACCAGGCACTGCGGCTGGCCGAGTCGCTGTTGGACGAAGGTGCCTTGCCGCCCGCGGCCATCAGCGTCTTCGATGCCGGCTTCCACGAGGGCGTGGTCGGCATCGTGGCGTCGCGCATCAAGGACCGTTTTCATCGCCCGACCTTCGTGTTCGCGGCCAGTGCCGCGGAGGGCAAGGCGCATGAACTCAAAGGCTCGGGCCGCTCGATTCCGGGCTTTCATTTGCGCGACGCGCTCGACCTCGTGGCCAAACGGCATCCGGGGGTGCTGCTGCGCTTCGGCGGCCATGCCATGGCGGCCGGCTGCACCGTGGCCCAGGAACACTTCCGGACATTCGAGCAGGCCATGGCGCAGGTCGCGCAGGAATGGCTCGCCGCCGCCGCGCTCACGCGCCAGATCGAGACCGACGGCCCGCTGGCGCGC
This sequence comes from Variovorax humicola, assembly GCF_037889915.1. NCBI lineage: Bacteria > Pseudomonadati > Pseudomonadota > Betaproteobacteria > Burkholderiales > Comamonadaceae > Variovorax > Variovorax humicola. The sequence continues at coordinate 162,195 of NZ_JBBKZV010000008.1, forward strand.
GAATACATGCGCGTGGACCTGGTCGACACCTTGCACCGCGAAGTCTGGGGCCAGGGATTCGCGCCACCGACTTTCAGCGAGGAAGTGGAAGTGATCTCGCAGCGCCTGGTCGGCGAGAAGCATCTCGCATTGAAGCTCAGGCACCAGGGCCAGCCGGTCGACGGCATGTGGTTCGGCCACACCGAGCCGTTGCCGGGCCGCGTGAGACTCGCCTTCCGCCTCGACGCGGACGAGTGGCAGGGCGTGCGGCGCGTGCGCTTCCTGGTCGAGGGCGCGGAGGTCGAGTGGAACACCCCCGATGCGCCTGCGGCGCCTCCCCCTCAAGGGGGCGCACCCGGCGGCCCGGCAAAGCCGGTTCCGCGGGTGCCCACGAACAGACCAGGATGAGCCCTCCCCGAATCACCTGCGGCGCCTCCCCCTCAAGTCCCCTCAAGGGGGCAATACCAGCGGCCCGGCAAAGCCGTTCCGCGGTATCCCTGGTATCTGACTGCGCCGGTTTCATGCGTCGCGGGTCACGCGATGGCGTGCTGGAAAACTGATGTGAGCCGGAACGGCGCCTTTACGGCGTCTTTACCCGCCGGCAATTCGAGCGATCAACGGGCGCACTCCAATCGCGGTCGATGAAAACACTTCGGAATTCGATGGCGGTCGCGCTCGCGCTGGCGGCCCTGAGCGGGTCCACCCTGGCGCAATATGGCGGCGGCATGGGTGGTGGCGGCGGCGGTGGCATGGGCGGTCGGCACGGCCGCGGCGGCGGCGACACCACCGGCACATCGCGGAGCACCGATATGCCCACCAGCCCGCAAGCACGCGCGAGTCAGGTCAACGACAAGTTCTACGACTTGCGCTTGCGACTGCAGCTCACGCCGGAGCAAGGCAAGCTCTGGGACACGCTGTCCGACCAGGTCTGGGACATGTCGGTGCACGCCAGCCTTCCTCGCGCCGCGACCGACAACGACGGGCTTTCCGCCTTGCAAACCGTGCAGCGCCGCGCAGTCGAAGCACAGGACCGCGCCCTGCGCCTGCAGAAGCTGGCCGACTGCGTCGACCGGCTGTACGCGGCCCTGACGTCCGATCAGCGACACATCGCCGACCAGTACCTGCCCGCGCTCATCCCCTGAACGGAATGACGCTCGAACGCTCAGGGCCGGGTGAACTCGTAGTTGAGTCCGACAAAGAATGAAGTGAGCTTGTCCGATCCGGTACCGATGCGCGCCCCGGTGACGTCGAGGCTGATCAGCGGCGTGAAGCTGTAGCGCACGCCGGCGCGCGTGGTCCACAGGTTGAACGCGCGGTTGTACTCTGCGATCACGGACCACGTGGGGTTCAGTGCGTATTCGAGTTGTGCGCCGCCGCGAGCAGATCGCGTACCGGTGCCAGGCAGCCAGTCGACGCCGAGATTGACATGCACCTGCAAGGCCGCCGAGGCGCGCCACGTCACGGGCAACAAGAACTGGCCGCCGTTGCGACCGCCGTGGGTCACGTCGAACACCAGGTTGCCCGCCACGGCCGCACTCAACGGCGCGTCGGCCGCCTGGCCGTAGTACGTCCATTTGACTTGCGGCCCAGAGAAGACCTGGGTTCGATCGCCCGACCGCGCGAAGCGGTCGAAGTTCAAACCCAGCTCGACTGGCCCGACGCGGCAAGCCGGTCCCAGGTGCTGGCCATTGAGGGGCGGCCTGGTGTCGGTGTGACTGGCCCAGATTTCGACCAGGCACTGGCCCGGGTCCAGCGTGCCGGCATCGTCCACGTCGAAGTGGCCGCCGGCCTGTGCGTGGCTTGCCAGCAATAGGCCGACCAGAAGAATCCCGCCTCGAAACATCGTGCGCTTGCTTTTTTCATCTTCGCCGCCCTTTTTTTGAAATCATTCTAGGGAGGAAAGACGCCATCTCGATGAAAGGCCGGCGCTGCAGTCCGCCCTGCTCATCGCTGCTCGCGAATGAGGAGCGCCCGACGCCATGGCACCCGCGTTGCCGGCCTGCGTCGACGCAGTCCGGTACGCCTCATGCCGGTCAGACAGACTTGCCGGTCCGCGGGTCGAAGAAGACTGCCCTCGACGCGTCGATCGTGACGTTGACGGTGTCGCCGGGCCGCGGCGTGTCGTGCGGCGCGCAGCGCCCGACGCAATGCGTGCCGTTGATCTCGAAGAACACATGCGTGTCGGGGCCGGTCGGCTCGACCAGCCGAACCTCCGCGGACAAGCCCCCAACCCCACCTACCTGCATGGCCTCGGGCCGCAGGCCGAGCGTCATGGACTTTCCGGAATGGTTCTTCAACGCGGCGCCGCGCACGACCATGCCCGATTCGGATTTGCCCGACGTCAGCACGACCGCCGCGTCCGTGCCCACGCCCTGCACGTCCACCGGAATGAAGTTCATCGACGGACTGCCGATGAAGCTTGCGACAAACAGGTTGGCCGGACGCTCGTAGATGTCCATCGGCGAGCCGTACTGCTGCACGATGCCATCTTTCATGACGGCAATTCGGTCGCCGAGCGTCATGGCCTCGATCTGGTCATGGGTGACGTAGACCGAGGTCGTGCCCGTGCGCTGGTGCAGCAGCTTGATTTCGGCGCGCATCTCAACGCGCAGCTTGGCATCGAGGTTGGACAGCGGCTCGTCGAACAGGAACAGCCCCGGGTTGCGGGCGAGCGCCCGTCCCATGGCCACGCGCTGGCGCTGGCCGCCCGACAACTGGCCGGGCTTGCGGTCCAGCAGATGATCGATCTGCAGCATCTTCGAGACGCGTTCGATGGTGGTGCGTTGCTCCGCCTCGGCCACCTTGCGCATCTGCAAGCCGAAGGCGATGTTCTGGCGCACGTCCATATTCGGATACAGCGCATAGCTCTGGAACACCATCGCGATATCGCGATCCTTTGGCGGCACGCCGTCGACGTTGCGCCCGCCGATATGGATCTCGCCCGAGCTCACCGTCTCCAACCCCGCCAGGCAGTTCAACAGGGTGGACTTGCCGCACCCCGAAGGGCCGACCAGGATCAGGAACTGCCCCGGATCGACCTCGATGTCGACCCCTTTGAGTATCTGGGTGGTGCCGAAAGTCTTAGCGACTTTCTTGATGGAAATGGAATGTTGCTGCCGCATTTGTGACGTCTCCCGGGTTCAGGCTTTACCGGACTGCACGACGCTGCCCACGCTGCCTTCGGCCTGCGCCAGCCGCAGGCGGGCCTCCCCGGGGTCGATCCGGCAGCACAGCACGACGATGGCGGTCTTGATTTCGTAGCCGCAGGCCTCGAGCGCTTCGCGCGCCGCAGTCCTCGTAGCGCCGGAGGCCGCCACCGTCAGGCGCAATGCACGCCGCACGAGCTTGTTGTTGGTGGCCCGCATGTCGACCATCAGGTTGCCGTAGACCTTGTGCAGGCGAACCATGATCGCGCTCGACAGCGAGTTGAGCGCGATCTTCTGCGCCGTGCCCGCCTTCAGCCGCGTGCTGCCCGAGATGACCTCGGCACCGGTGTCGAGCACGACCGGAATTTCCGCGAGCGCGTCGATGACCGAGCCCGGGTTGTTGACGATGCCGATGGTCAATGCACCGGCTGCGCGCGCCGCCTGCAGCGCCGCAACGACGTAGGGCGTGCGGCCCGAGGCCGCGACGAGGATCACGACGTCATTTGCCGTTGGCGCCAGCGCCCGCAGTTCGGTGGCGCCGGCAGCTTCGTCGTCCTCGGCCCCTTCGGCTGCTTCATTCATCGCATCGTCGCCGCCCGCGAGCCGCGCCACGGCGCGCGACTTGTCCCACGAGAACGTGGGGTTGAGTTCGACGCAGTCGAGCATTGCCAGGCGGCCGGAGGTGCCCGCGCCGAAGTAGAGCAGCCGGCCGCCGGCACGGATGCGCGGCACGGCGGCATCGACGGCGGCGGCCAGGCTTGCCGCTGCCGCCTGCACCGCCTGGACCGCATTCGCCTGGTCGTCCACGAAGGCGTTGACCAGGTCCTGCGTGTTGTAGGTGTCGAGCATGGAATGGTAGGAGCTGAGTTGCTCGGTGTTCTGGATCATGTGGATATCAGCCTTTGACGGCGCCCGCGGTCAGTCCCTTGATGAACTGCTCGGACAACAGGAGGTAGACCAGGACCAGCGGCAGTGCCGACAACGTCAGGCCCGCAAACAGCGCGCCCATGTTGACCGCGTGCTCGCCGAAGAAAACCGACAGGCCTTGCGGAATGGTCTTCAGGTCGGGACTCGAAATAAAGACGATCGGTAACAGGAAGTCGTTCCAGATCGGAATGGCGGTGTAGATCGCGACGATCGCCAGCTGCGGGCGGACGAGCGGCAGCATCACTTTCCAGAAGATGATCCAGTCGCTCGCGCCGTCCATCCGGGCGGCGGAGTCCAGCGCACCGGGCAACGCCTTGAAGAACCCCGTCATGATGAAGACGCCCGCCGGAATCCCGCCCGCCGCATAGACCAGGCTGAGGCCCCACAGGTTGTCCAGCAGGTTCATACCCTTGAGCTGGATGAACAGGGGCACCAGCAGCAGCTTGGCCGGAATCACCAAGCCGATCAGGAAGATCGTGAAGAAGAAGCTGTTCAGCTTGAAGTCGTAGCGGCCGAGCGCGTAGCCCGCCATCGCGCTGAAGCTCAGGATGAACACCTCCGACACCACGGTCACGAAGACCGAGTTGCGGAAGTAGACGCCGAAGTTGCCGGACGACATGACTTCGGTGAAGTTGTCCAGCGCCAGCGAACTCGGCAAGCCGAATGGCGATTCGGCAATCTCCACCGTGGACTTGAAGGCCGACATGACGGCCACCGCAAGCGGCGCCACCACGGCCACCGTGTTCATGATGAGCAGGCCCATCAGGAACATGGCGAGCGGGCTCCACCGGGTAGCGGATTCCGAAGTCTTCACATCTGCACCTCGCGTCTTCTGAGGAGGGTCGAGCCGAGCCGTGAGCCGATCAGCACGATGATGAACAACACAACGCTGACCGCTGAGCCAAGGCCTACGTCCGTGATCGCCGCCGAACCGTCGCCGAACGAGAGGCGGTAGAACATCAGGGCCAGCGTGTCGAGCGCATTGCCGGGGTTGCCGGTCGGCCCGCCGATGACGTAGGGCAGGTCGAACCACTCCATCGCGCCGATGAAGCTCAACACCACGACGATGGTGAACGACGGCCCCAGCAGCGGCAGCGTGACGTTGCGAAACGTCTGCCATTCGCTTGCGCCGTCCAACTCGGCCGCCTTGTAGAGGTCACCCGGTATGGCGTTCATGCCGGCCAGGAAGACCAGCGTCGGAAAGCCCACGTTGCGCCAGATAGAGATCAGGATCGCGGTGGCCAGCGCCATGCTGCTGTCGCCCAACGGCGCGAACTCCTCCAGGTGGAACGCGACCATCATCAGCCTGGTCACCGGGCCGAACAGCGGATGCAGGAACAGCTCCCACAGGTAGCCCGCGATCACCAGCGAAAGAATCACCGGCAGGAACACCGTGCCCCGAAAGAACCGGAAGCCCCAGGGCCGGCGATACAGCGCCGCGGCCAGCGCCAGCGCGATGCTGTTCTGTACCGCCAGCACCACGCCGAATGTGAGCACGTTGTGCCACAGCGCCGCCAGGAACGAACCCCGGTAGGCCTCGCTCGCGAGGCGGTAGAAGTTGTCGAGTCCGATGAACTTGCCGCGCGTGAACGCGTTCCATTCGAAGAGGCTGTAGCCCAATGCCGAGGCGGCCGGCAGCAGCATGAACAGCGTCATCATCAGGACGGCCGGGAACACGAAGAACGTGATCCAGAGGTTCCTGCTCATGCGCGCACGCGGGAGCCAGCCTACTTCTGGAATGGCTTGTGCCACGATGCCAGCCCGGTTTGAATGTCCTGCGCAAGTTGCTGCGCCGTGCCCTGTCCCTGGATCAGCTTCTGCAAGCCGTCACGCAGCAACACCGAACCATTGGGGTTCTGGTAGCGGAAGCCGACCAGCATCACGAAGGGCGTGCCGTCCGTCCGGGCTTTCGAGTTGATGCCGGCAAGCACCTTGTCGTCGGCCTTTGTGCCGGGTACCGCCGATGTCTGACGCAGTTCATTGATCAAGCGCTGGCCGAAGTCGCGGCTGGCAAGGTAGTTGATGAACTTCAGCGCCGCCGCCCGGTTCTTGCTCGATGCGCTGATCGAGTAGTTGCCGTCGGCGAAGGTCGACACCCAGGCCTTGCCGCCCTTTCGCAGCGGCGGCGCGGGCACCATGTCGAAGTCCAGCTTCGCATTCATCTCACGAACGGTGTCGATGTTCCAGGTGCCGGTGATGAAGAACGCGGTCATGCCGGTCGAGAACAGCGTGCGGCTCTCGTTCTCGCCGATGCCCAGCGAGTTGGCCGGCATGAACTGCTTCAGCCCGACGACTTCTTCGATGGCCTTGACGAACCCGGGGTCGGCGAAGGTCTTGTTGCCCATCTTGACGGCGCTGAAAAAGTCAGTGCCGCCGTAGAAGTTGGGGCCAACCACACCGAAGACCTGCTCCAGGACCGCCGCATCCCTGGTGCCGTTGGCCAGTGGCGTGACGCCCTTGGCCTTGAGCGTTGCGCAGAGCGCCTTGAACTCGTCCCAAGTGGCCGGCATTTCGGTGACGCCAGCTTTTGCGAGCACCGCCTTGTTGTAGATGATGCCCAGCGACTGGGTGGCGAAGGGCACGCCATGGAACTCCTTGTCGTGCGGCGGCTTGAAGCCGCGGGCGCCATCCAGGCTGGGGCCGAAAGCTGCGAGGCCGGGCACGGTCGTGCTGGTCAGCGGCAGCAGGTAGCCGGCATCCGCCAGGTTGCTCAGACCACCATAGGCACGCGTGTGGATGATGTCCGGTCCGCCGCCCGAGGCGAGCGCGGCCGACAGCACGGTCGGATATTCGGTGTTCTTGTAGGCGGAGAATTTGACGTCGTCGCCCGAGACCTTCCTGTAGTCCCGGGCCACCGATTCGTAGAAAGCCTTGTCTTCGACGCGCCAGCTCCAGAATGTGAGATCGGCGCTGTGGGCGAGCTGGGCGATGGCGACAAGGGTGCCGGCGGCCAGTGCCTTGAGATTGATTTTCATGGTGATGTGGGCTCAGAAGAAGTGGCGAATGCCAAGGGCGGAGATGTAGCTGCTGCGACGTGCCTGCCCGGCGAGCAACTCGTCGTATTTGCTGTAGCTGTAGGCGCCATACAGCGCGCTGCGCTTCGAGAGGTTGTAGAGAGCCTCGGCGCCGGCACCCCAGTCCCGGCCCGGCAGGTCGTTGCTGTTGCTGCCGGCGACGCTGAACCTCAATGCCCACGCATTGACCGGCACCACGGCGCCCACCGACCACTCGGTCGAAGTGATGCGCTTGCCCAGGGAAAACACGTCATAGCGCGACTGCCCCGCCATCGACACGAGGCGAACCGGACCGAAGTCGTAGTTGAAAGCGGCCGTGTAGGTCTCGAGCTTGCCGCTTCGCGCGGCCTTGGCGTCGTACTGGCCGGTGACCGGGTTGTAGAAGCTCCTGGTGTGCTGGGTGTAGTAGCCCACGCCAGCGCGGATCGGACCGTTGACGTAGAGCGCCGCATAGCTTTGGGCCTGAGGCTGCTTGCCGTCAATGCTCTCGTCCAACTGGACTTGCGCGGACAGCGTGATGCCGCCCATGGTCGGCGTGTCGTAGCGAATGGAATTGTCCATGCGCACGTGTGCCCACACCTGCGGATTGCCGGGGTCGTTGTTGGTGCCCACCGAGCCTGCAAGCCCGGTGAGCTGGCCCGCCGCATTGGGCACGGGCGAACCCAGCGGCACTGGCCCGGCGACGCGCCAGACTCGGACGAACGGATCGTAGGTGTCGCCGTAGCCCGTGGCCGCATTCGAGGCGATGTCGTTCCATGCGGTGTAGATGCGGCCCATCCGGATCTGTCCAAAGCCGCCATACAGGCCGACGTTCGCTTGCCGGTGGAAGTAGCGCGCCGGTGGTACGCCGGTGTCCAGCGCAAACTGGTTCTCCAGCACGATGGAGGCAGCCAGCCCGGCGCCCAGGTCCTCCACGCCGCGCAAGCCGAAGCGCGAGGCATTGATGCCGTAGGGAATCAGGCCGCGGGTTCGCCCCCTTTCGATCGCCGCGCCGAACGGATTGGTCTGCGAAACGGGCGCGGCGACGAGATTGCGCCACTGGCCGACTTGCGCCTCGGCCACGCCAAACAGCGTGAGCTTGGACTGCGCCGTCGCGGGCGCCGCGGCCGCGACGGCCGCCAATGCAATCAAACTTCTTTTCATTCATTCCTCCCTGGATTACCCGAGCCAATACGTTCACCGGGTCATGGCGGCGCTCTCGCCTCGCTCACTCGTCGCAATTCGGCGAGCCGCAGCGGACCCTGGGCGGCGAGATGCGCCGCCTTGTGGTGGGACTGCAATGTCCGCATCTGCAAAGGCGCATCGATGCAAAGGCCGGTCCGCATCGAATTCAGGATCAGCGGATGCAGCTTCGACGCACCGCCCGCCAGCACCACCGGCCGCAGGCCATGGCGCAGCAGATGTACGTTCGCGAGCCGCGCCAATTCCTCGCCGGCATCGCGCAGGACGTCGCGGGCCAACGGGTCCTCGTCGGCGCTCGCCGCGACGTGCAACGCGAGCTTGCCGATGTCGCCGCGCGAGCTGGCATAGAGAAACTGGCGCGTGGCCCGCCACTCGGGCGCACCGACAACGCCGAAGAGCCGAACCGCCATCGGCGACTCGCGCCAGGATTGCGGCACGGTCTCTTCACGGCGCCAGATACGGCGCAGCGCTTCCTTTGCAATCCAGAAGCCGCCACCGCCGTCATCGAGCAGCACGCCGCGCCCCCCGGCGCGATGCAAGACGCCGTGCCCGTCGATGAAGACGGCCATTGAACCGGTGCCCGCATAGACGAGGTAGCCTTCGCCCGGCTCGAATGCGCTGAGATAACCCATCTGAACGTCGTTGCACAACGCCATGTCTTGCGGCTGCAATGACAGCGACCGCGCCAGCGTCGACTCGAAAACATTCCCGCCAGGCCCGGTCGGCTCGAATCCCGTGATGCCTGCGGCGACATAGGCTGGAGCTGCGTGCCGGCGCGCCGCGCGCGCCAGTTGGTCCAGCACCGACTCGGTGTGCAGGCGTTCCTCGCTCGTGACTTGCCGGCCGTGCAGGCCATCGACCGTGCCCTCGGCCAGGATGCGGCCGTCGGCGCGCGCCAGCGCCCATCGGGTGGCCGTGCCGCCCGCGTCGAAGCCGAGGCCGAGTCCCGGTTCACCGGCACTCACTCAAACGCTCCGCCGGCGAACGTCAGCTCCGCCAGCATGCCGGTCGCATCGTCACCTGGCTTGACGCGCGCGAAGGCCTCGCAGGCCGGGTCGTCTGCTTCCATCGCCCTCAGCCGCGCCAGCACGCGGCCGATCCCCTGGTATTCGATGGCCTGCATCAACGCCTGCGGCGACATCTCCCGGAACAGGTCGACCAGACGCCACAAGCCATCGCTGGCCAGCAGGATGCGTGTGCCGGCCACGGCGGGCAACCGATGCACCTGCACGCCTTGCGCCCAGGCCAGCACCGGATGCACCACGCGATAGCCGCCGGGTTGATTCATGGCGCTGCGGTTTTCGCGGATGACCTTGCACGCCTCTTCCCACATCGCATTGGCGCCATGGGGGCTGGCGCGGGCGCGCTGCCAGGCATGCAAGGTGCGGCGTGAAAAGGGCTCCGCAGCGCCGTCCGTGAAAACCTGGAACAGACGGCCCGGCGCCTGCACCACGACGCTGATGTCCCCAACGCAGGCCACTTCGATCTCGTCGCCCAGCAGTTGGACGATGCCGAGGCATGCGCTCGGCATCTCATGCACGCCGGGCTGAGACAGGCCTTCGCAAGCCACCGCTTCGATGAAGGCTGCGCGCAATTGCGCCTCCAGGCCCGACAACGCTGCCGCGAGCGGTTGCCCGTCCCATTGCGGATCCCGCAGGAGATCGGATGCGGTGTGCGCCAGCCAAGAGGCGTCGCTCGCGAAGCGGGTCCAGCGTCGGTCCGATACGCCGGTGGCGCCGTCGAGCACCCACAGCCGGCGCGGGCTGCTGCCGCAGGCATCGTCGTTGCAGTCGCCGATGGGCTGGCTGCGCGCAGCCCGGACGACGAAGCGGCTCGACTCAGACTGCATCGTCGAGCTCCAACAGCGGCGCGATTGCCGGACCGGCATTGATCCAACGACCCGACTGCATGACGGCTGCCACCTGGAAGTCGGCATCGAAAACGATCAGGTCGGCGTGCGCACCGGCTTGCAGGCAACCGCGCTCAGCCTGCACGCCGAGCAGGCGGGCCGGCGCGCGCGTGGCGCAGTACAGCGCGTCCGATGCCTGCATGCCGTATTCGCGGATGCCGATCCGGACTGCATCGGAAAGCGTGATCGCCGCGCCGGCAAGCGTCCCGTCTTCAGCGACGCAGCGTCCGCCCTGCACCGAAATCTCGCGCCCCTGAAGCACGAAATGCGTCTGCGTGGACCCGGCCGGCGACATTGCATCGGACACGAGGATCGTGCGATTGCGGCCGCGCAGGCGCCAGGCGATCTCGAAGCTCTCGCGCTTCACGTGATGACCGTCCAGGATCAGGCCGGCCCACAGGTCGGCGTGAAGCAGTGCGTAGCCCAGCACACCCGCCTCGCGCGGACCCAACTGCGACATCGCGTTGAACAGGTGCGTGACGCCGCTGACACCGTCGCGGGCCACCGCGTCGAGCATGCCCGCATAGGGGGCTTCCGTGTGGCCGGCGAACACGATGGCGCCGCCCGCCACCAGCGCACGGATGTGCTGCGGGGCCACGCATTCAGGGGCCAGCGTCACCAGCGTGCGTCCGGCGTCGCGCAGCGCGATCACCCGGCGCACATCGTCTTCAGCCAGATGGGCAATGAAGTCTTCGCGATGGATACCGCGGCGCCGCGCTTGCAGGAACGGCCCTTCCAGGTGGATGCCGAGGATGCCTGGGTCACCCGCTGCCAGGGACGCACGCACCGCGTCGATGGCGGCGTCCAAGCCGTGCGGCGCGTCGGTGATGAAGGTTGGCAGCAGAGCCGTGGTGCCGGCCCGCGCGTGAGCGGCCGCAATTCGCCGCACGGTGGCGCGGTCCGGCGTGTCGTTGAACAACACACCGCCTCCGCCATTGACCTGGATGTCGATGAGGCCGGGGGCGACGATATGGCCGGCCGGAAATGCGATGCCCACGCCGTCGTCGCGCGCGCCGATGCGGGCGATCCGGCCGGCTGCCGTCTGCATCGTGGCATTGGCGATGATGCACTCGCCGTCGAACAGCAGCGGGCAATGCAATCGGACCATGGGCGCGCTCATAGGGTCTGCGTGACCTTGGACAGGCTGGCTGGGGCGTCGGGGTTGCGCCCCATGCGCCGGGTTACGGCCTCGATCGCGAGGTACGCCGGCGGCAGCATGAGCACGGCATCGGTGAAGCGCTCGCACGCCGGCGGCAGGGAAAGATCACCGCTGCCGCCCGTGAATGCACTCAACGTGGGCGCGCCGCACTCGCCTGCGCGCCGCAACGCCTGGTTGACGCTGTCGCGGTGCTCGGCTGCGGAGCACAGGCCGATCACTGGCGTCTGCGCACTCACGGCGCCGAGCGGGCCATGCAGGAACTCGGCGCTGCTGAAGGCCAGTGCCGGAACGCCGGTGGTCTCGCTTATCTTCAGCGCGATTTCCTTGGCGATGCCGAGAGTGGCGCCGCGGCCCAGCACATATACGGCACGCGCGCCGGGCAACACGGCCGACAGCGCTTCCCATTTCTGCTCGAGCGCAGCGGCCATGCGCGCGGGCAGCGACGCGAGCGCATCGTGCAAGCTTGGATCACCCTTTGCACGGCAATAGCCCGCCACCAGGCCCAGGCCCGCCAGCGCCGCCGCCACCGTGCTCTTGGTGGCGGCGACGGAGGTTTCCACTCCCGCACGCAGCAACACCTCCAGGTCGCAGGCCTTGCCGAGCGGGGAATGGGGTGCGTTGACCAACGCCAGCGTGGACGCGCCTCCACGGCGGCAGGCACTGGCATAGGCGGCGAGATCGGGGCTGCCGCCGGACTGCGAAAGCGCCACCATCAACGCGCTGTGGCAAAGGCGCGGCATTCCGTCGCGCCCGGTGGATGGCAATGCCGCCGACACCGTAAGCGGCGTGTGCGACGCCAGGGCATAGCGCAGCAAGGTGCCGGCATGCGACGACGAGCCCCGGCCCAGGATCTCGACATGGGTGATGCGGCCCGATGCCAACCGCCCGCCCTCTTCGGCGACGGCCGGCGCCACCCGCATCAGGAATCTTCGCGCCACGTCGGCGCACTCCAGAGTCTCGCTTCGCATCCAACTCATGACATCCTCCCTCTCCTTGTCCTGTTCATGAAGGCGCTATTCGCATCTCCACGATGTAGTCGTACATGTCGCCGCGAAACAGCGCCCGCGTCAACTCCAGCGGTTTCCCTTCCTGCGTAAAGGAGCGACGCTCGGTCTCGAGCACCGCGGCCCCCAGGCCGATGTTCAACAGCCGTGCGGTCTCGGCATCGGCCACGCCCGCGCGAATGCGCTGGATGGCCCTGACCGGCGCGGCTGCGTTGCGCCGCATGGCCTCGTACAGCGAATCGCCGAACTCCGCGGTTCCACCCACGTGCGCCGCGTTGACCGACGCATGCTCCACAGTCATCGGCTCCCCATCGGCCGTTCTGACCCGCGCGCTGCGCATCACCAGGTCCGTCGACGACACCCCCAGCGCCAGCATTTCCTCGACCGTCGGCCTGACCAATTGGCGCGACAGCCACCTGGAGCCCGGCACGAAACCGCGCCGTTCCATGTCCTCCGAAAAGCTGGCCAGCAACGACAGCGGTTCCACGATCCGCGCGGATACGTAGGTCCCGGAACCCTGACGCGCCTTCAGCAAACCTTCCTCCGTCAACTGCTCGACCGCGCGTCGCACCGTCTCACGCGACACGCCCAGCCCGTGGGCCAGTTCCCGCTCCGGCGGGAGGCCAGCGCCCGTGGGAATCCTGCCGGCCTGGATGGCATGCCGAAGCACCACCGCCAACCGCATGTAGATCGGCCCGCCGCGCGCCTCATGGCCGTCCAGCGCGGCTTTCAGCATCGCGGCCAGGGAGCTTGCGATCGAATCAGTCATGGGAGATGCGATTCCTTTGTTGGCCAAATTCACAATCCAATCAACATCCTTTTCGAATAATTTCCTGGAGTGGTCTGAAATTAATATACCAATTAAATACCACTTAGTCATGGGAGCAAACACCCGGTCCGAACGGCCAAGCGGTGGCGCGCCTGACTGGCGCTGCGATTCGGGACGTCCTGACCGGCTCGCCTGACGGCGGCCCTCGAACGATCGCGGAAGGGGTCAGATCTCGAACTGCGGCTGCAACTCGCGGATGCGCTTCATGGCAACGCCCGCAGCGGCCGTGCGCGTCTCGACCCCAAGCTTGACGTACACCCGCTCCAGGTGCTTCTTGGCCGTGGCCGGGCTGCTGCCGAGGATGTCGCCGATGTCGCGATTGGTCTTGCCCTTGACCACCCAGTACAGCACCTCGGCCTCGCGGGCGGTGAGCTTCAGGCTCAGGCTCATGGCTTCGATGACGGCCGTGTCGGACACCTCGCGCATGATGATCATCCACTCGGCCCCATCGTTGTCGTGGCCGGTCTGCTGGTGCAGGCGCAGGTTGAGCCGCGCGGCGCCGTGCTCGATCGACAGCACCGGCGGCTCGATGCGGTCGACCGTGCCGGGCAGGTGCTGGTGCAGCCACGCGAGCACGGCCGCCGGCGTCTCGGGCGCGCTGGTGCCGCAGTAGCGCAGCAGCAGGTCGCGCGCGAGCGAGGTCTGCCAGATGAGCCGGCCTTCCGGCATTCGCACGGTGATGCTGGCATAGCCGAACGCGTCGAGCGCATTGCGCGCCTGGCCAGCCTGCCGCGCCGACTGCCGCGCCTGCCGGGCGCCCTGCAAGTGCACGTTCATGCGCGCCAGTACTTCCTTCGGCTTGATCGGCTTGGTCACGTAGTCGACGCCGCCGGCCTCCAGTGCGGCGACGAGGTGCTCGGTCTCGGTGAGCCCGGTCATGAACACGATCGGGATGTGCGCGGTGGCCGCGTCGGCCTTGAGCCGGCGCGCCACTTCAAACCCGTCGATGCCGGGCATCATCGCGTCGAGCAGCACGATGTCGGGCCGCGCATGCGCCGCGCGCTGCAGGGCCTGCTCGCCGCTGGTCGCGATCAGCACGGTGTAGCCGGATTCGTCGAGCGCGTCGTGCAGCACCGCGAGGTTGTCGGGCACGTCGTCGACGATGAGCACTAGGTCGCTGTTGGCCGCGTTGTCGCGCAACGTGCGGGCAAGTGCGTTGGGCTCGGCCATCATGAGGCTCCGACGCCCTGTTGCGCGATGGCGCGGCTCATGGCTTCGAACTGGAACTGCCGCGCCAGCGTGCGTTGCGCTTCGGTCCAGCTTGCGCACTCGGGTTGCGCTGCATCGATGTCGTCCAACTGATTCATGATTCCGCGAAAGTAACCAAGTCCGACGGCCTCTTCGAGCACTTTCAGCCGCGCCTCGGAGGGCCGCACCACCGCCACCGCCACCGCAACAGGCGGCGCCGCAGGCGCGATGGCGTTGTCGGTCCAATGGATGGAAAGCCGCCGTTCGAGCCATTCGAGCAAGTCGCTGTGGCGCACCGGCTTGACGAAGAAGTCGTCCGGCGCGATGCCGACGTCGTTGAACAGCCGCTTGTCGAAAGCATTGGCCGACACGATGGCCACCGCGGTTCGCGTCAGGCCGAGGCGATGTGCGCGGCGGATGGTTTCCCAGCCGTCGATGCCGGGCATGGCCAGGTCGACGAACATCGCGTCGGGCCGGTAGCCGGCCGCGATGAGGTCGAGCGCATCGTGGCCGCTGGCGGCGGTGCGCAGTTCGAAGCCCAGCCGGGCAAGCACATGCACGAGCAGTTCGCGGTCGGCCTCCTCGTTGTCGACCACCAATACGCGACGCCGCTCGCCGAGGTAGCCGCGGCGAACGCGCTGCGCCGGCGAGGGCCTGGGCTCCGTGACGGCCACGGCATCGTGCACGCGCGGCAGGAAGAGCCGCAGCCGAAACACCGAGCCCTGCCCCGGCGTGCTCTGCACGTTCATCTCGCCGCCCATCAGGTCGGTCAGCATCT
The DNA here is from genome assembly GCF_037889915.1 of Variovorax humicola. NCBI lineage: Bacteria > Pseudomonadati > Pseudomonadota > Betaproteobacteria > Burkholderiales > Comamonadaceae > Variovorax > Variovorax humicola. The sequence goes on from NZ_JBBKZV010000008.1 coordinate 177,310, forward strand.
TGGCCATGGTGAGGCCCAGCCCGGCACCCGGCACGCCGGATGCGCCGTGCGACTCGCCGCGCGAGAAGGGCTCGAAGATCACGTCGAGTTCGGCTGGCGACATGCCGGGGCCGGTGTCCTCGATCTCGACTGCGGCGAACTCCCGTGCATAGCGCAGCCGCAAGGTGACCTGGCCGAGGCGGGTGAACTTGATCGCATTGCCCAGCAGGTTGATGAGGATCTGGCGCACGCGCTTCTCGTCGGCACGCACCACAGCCGGCAATTCGCCACTCGGCTCGAAGCGGAACGCCAGGCCCTTCTCGGCCGCCTGCAACTCGAACATGTCGGCCAGTTCCTGCAGGGTCTCTGCAAAGGGCATCGGCCTGGCATTGAGCGTGAGCTTGCCGGCCTCGATGTGCGCGATGTCCAGCGTTCCTTCGATGAGCGACAGCAGGTGCTCGCCGCCCCGCTTGATCACGGCCACCGCCTGGCGCCGATGCGGCGGCACCGAGGCATCCTCGCCCATCAACTGCGCATAGCCCAGGATGCTGTTCAAGGGCGTGCGCAACTCGTGGCTGATGGCGCTGATGTACCGGCTCTTGGCCTGGTTTGCCAGGTCGGCCGTGGCGCGTGCGCGATCGGCGGTTTGCTTGGCATCCTGCAGCGCACGATCGGTCTCGCGGTGCAGCGCGATCTCGCGTTGCAGCAGGTGCGTCTGGCGATTCGACTCTTCCTGCGCCACCTTGCGGCTCTGGTGCGCAAGCACCAGCCACCAGGCCACGATGCCCGCGATGACCAGCAGCGCCATGTAGGCCTTGAGGAAGCCGCCGCGCAGGGACTGCGCGCTGGCATCGACGGCCTCGCTCAGCAGCATCGCGCGCAGCTCCTGCTGGTAGAGCACGCCGAACACCCCCGCGAGCAGCGGGACGATGATCATCATCAACAAGAGGAAGTGGCCCAGCCCCGTGTCGAGGTAGCGCCAGCTGCGGCGCGGCAGCAGCCAGCGCAGCACGGCCGACCATTGGGCGGAGAGGGCCGCATCCGGCTTGCAGAGGTCGCCGCAGCGCGCATCGAGCGTGCAGCACAGCGAACAGATCGCGCCCTGGTAGGCCGGGCAATGGGCCATGTCGGGGCCTTCGTATTCGCGCTCGCAGATCACGCAGCGTTGCAGCTTGAGCCGCTGATAGCTGCCCGCATCGACGTCGGAAGGCGTCTCGACGCGCGCCCACAGGACCTTGCCGCGCCTCTCCCCTTCATGACCCGGTCCGCGCGCAAGGTAGTACTTGCCGCGCGTGACAAAGGCCAGGAACGGTGTCGCGACGAACGCGGTGCCCAGTGCGATCAGCGCCGAAAAAGCCTGCGCCGTCTGGCCGAACATGCCGAGGTGCGCGCTGATCGACAAGCCCGAGGCCAGCGCCATCGCGCCTACGCCGACCGGGTTGATGTCCCACAGGTACGCCCGCTTGAACTCGATGCCCGGCGGCGACAGGCCGAGCGGCTTGTTGATGACGAGGTCGGCCACAACGGCCATCATCCAGGCGATCGCGATGTTCGCGTAGAGGCCGAGCACGTCCCCCAGCGCCTCGAACACGTTCATCTCCATCAGCATGAAGGCGATCAGCGCGTTGAACACCACCCACACCACGCGACCCGGGTGGCTGTGCGTGACGCGCGAGAAGAAATTGCTCCAGGCCAGCGAGCCGGCATAGGCGTTGGTGACGTTGATCTTGAGCTGCGAGATCACCACGAACACCGCCGTGGCCACCACCGCCCAGACGTAGTTCGGGAACACGTACTCGTAGGCCGCGAGGTACATCTGGTTGGGGTCGACCGCGCGCTCGGGCGGCACCATGTGCGTGATGGCGAGGTACGCCAGCAGGGCGCCGCCGAGCATCTTGATGACACCGAGGATCACCCAGCCCGGCCCGCCCGCCAGCACCGCTGCCCACCAGCGGCCGCGCGTGGCCGCGGTTCGGACCGGCATGAAGCGCAGGTAGTCGGCCTGCTCGCCCATCTGCGTGATGAGCGCGATGCCGACCGTGAGCGCGGCACCGAACAGGTGCATGTTGAAGCCCGACACATCGGACTTGACGCCGCTGTAGTGCGCAATGCCCGCAAACGCACCAGGATCGCGCGCCAGCACGTAGCCAAACGGCACCACGAGCATGAGCAGCCAGATCGGCTGCGTCCACAACTGCAGCCGGCTGATGGCGGACACGCCGTGCGTCACCAGCGGGATCACCACCAGCGCGCAGATCAGGTAGCCCCAGGCTGGCGGAATGCCGAGGGACAGTTCGAGCGCATAGGCCATCACCGCCGCTTCCAGCGCGAAAAAGATGAAGGTGAAGGACGCGTAGATCAGCGAGGTGATCGTCGAGCCGATGTAGCCGAAGCCGGCGCCCCGCGTGAGCAGGTCCATGTCGACGCCGTAGCGCGCCGCATAGACGCTGATCGGCAGGCCCGCGAGGAAGATGATCAGGCCGGTCGTGAGGATGGCCCAGAACGCGTTGAGGAAGCCGTACTGCACCAGCAGCGTCGCACCGACCGCCTCGAGGATAAGGAACGACGCCGCGCCGAATGCGGTGTTGGCCACGCGCCATTCCGACCACTTGCGAAAGCGCTGCGGCGTGTAGCGCAGGGCGTAGTCTTCCAGCGTCTCGCTGGCAACCCAACTGTTGTAGTCGCGGCGCACCTTGACGATGCGCTGCGGAGCGTCGCCATCTTCGACGGCGACTTCAGGAGGGAGCGTTGGCGGGGCGAGACTCACACGAGGTACGTGCAGCTTTCATGCCTGGATTTGTTGCTCGCCCCCAGGCTCCGCGCCACTTCGTGTCGCTCCTCCCACCCCCTGCCGGGGGCAACACCAGCGGCCCGGCGAAGCCGGTTCCGCGGTGTTCCACGCATGGGCTGGAATCGTTCGTTAACCTGACGGCGTGACTGTTGCAAAGCGAGCTCCTCCCACCCCCCTGCCGGGGGCAACACCAGGGGGCCGGCGAAGCCGGTTCCGCGGTGTTCCACGGATGGGCTGGAATCGTTCGTGAATCTGACGGCATGACTGTTGCAATGCGGCAATGCGGCAATGCGGAGTTGCCCATAATCGGCGCACCTTGCGCCAACCGATACAACGCCCATGGAACTGACGCCACGCGAAAAAGACAAGTTGCTGATCTTCACCGCGGCGCTGCTGGCCGAACGCCGGCAGGCACGAGGGCTCAAGCTCAACTACCCCGAGGCCGTGGCACTGATCTCGGCCGCCGTGATGGAAGGTGCCCGCGACGGCAAGAGCGTGGCGGCGCTGATGAGCGAAGGCCGCAGCGTTCTCACGCGCGCCGACGTGATGGACGGCGTGCCGGAGATGATTCCGGACATCCAGGTCGAAGCGACATTCCCGGACGGCACCAAGCTGGTGACCGTGCACCAACCCATCGTCTGACCCCCACTGATCCAGCGGAGAACCTCATGCGCTTTCTGACGCGTTCCACTTTCCTTGCGATGCTCGCAACCGCCCTGCCTCTTGCCGCCTCCGCGCACGTAGGCGTCGATGGCGCGGCGCATCACACCGCCGGATTTGCGCAGGGTTTCCTGCATCCGTTCACCGGCATGGACCACATGGCCGCGATGGTCGGCGTGGGGCTGTGGAGCGCCCTCGCCTCGCGCGGCGCACGCGATCTGTTCTGGGCGCCGCTGGGCTTTGCGGCGATGTTGCTCGTCGGCGCATTGCTGGGCCTGGCGGGTGCGCAGGTGCCCGCGGTCGAGCCGATGATTGCCGCGTCGCTGCTGGCGGTGGGGCTGCTGGTCGCGACGCGGCTGCACCTGCCGGGGCCGATGGCGGCGGCGGTGGTCGGCACGTTCGCAGTCTTCCATGGCGTCGCGCACGGCTACGAGTTGTCGGGCGACAGCGGCGCACTCGCGGCCGTCTGCGGCATGGTGCTGGCCACCGGACTGCTGCATATCGCCGGCATCGCGGCGGGCTGGGCACTGCGCCGACGCTCCACGCTGCCACCGCGCATCGCGGGTGCGGCAGTCGCACTGTTCGGCGTCGCGCTTCTCACGCAAGTGGCCTGAGCATGATTCCCGGCGAACTCATCACCGACGAGGGCGAGCATGCGCTCAACCCTGGCCGCCGAACCCTGACGATGGTCGTGCAGAACACGGCCGATCGCCCGATCCAGGTCGGTTCGCACTATCACTTTGCCGAAACCAACGGCGCGCTCGGCTTCGACCGCGAGGCCGCGCGCGGCATGCGGCTCAACATTGCATCCGGTACGGCCGTGCGTTTCGAACCCGGCCAGCAACGCACGGTCGAGCTCTGCGAATTCACCGGCGACCGCATCGTCTACGGCTTTCGCGGCCTGGTTCAAGGAAAGCTGTAAATGGCAACCATCGGACGGCGTGCCTACGCCGAAATCTTCGGCCCGACGGTAGGCGACCGCGTGCGCCTGGCCGACACCGACCTCGTCATCGAAGTCGAAGCCGACTACACGCTGCGCGCCGGCGGCTACGGAGAGGAAGTGAAGTTCGGCGGCGGCAAGACCATCCGCGACGGCATGGCGCAATCGCAGCGCACGCGTGCCGACGGCGCGGTCGACACGGTCATGACCAACGCACTGATCCTCGACCACTGGGGCATCGTCAAGGCCGACATCGGCCTCAAGGGCGGGCGCATCGTCGCGATCGGCAAGGCCGGCAATCCGGACGTGCAGCCTGGCGTCGACATCGTCATCGGACCGGGCACCGAAATCATCAGTTGCGAATGCAACATCGTCACGGCCGGCGGGATCGACAGCCACATCCACTTCATCTGTCCGCAGCAGATCGAGGAGGCGCTGGGTTCGGGCGTGACGACCATGCTCGGCGGCGGCACCGGCCCGGCCACAGGCACGTTTGCCACGACGGCGACGCCGGGTCCGTGGCACATCGAGCGCATGCTCCAGGCCGCGGATGCCTTCCCGATGAACCTTGGCTTTCTCGGCAAGGGCAACGCGAGCCTGCCTGCCGCGCTGCACGAACAGATCGACGCGGGGGCCATCGGCCTGAAGCTGCACGAGGACTGGGGCACCACGCCGGCGGCGATCAGCAACTGCCTCGACGTGGCCGACGCCACCGACACGCAGGTCGCGATCCACAGCGACACGCTGAACGAATCGGGCTTCGTCGAGAACACGATTGCCGCGGTGAAGGGCCGCGCGATCTGCGCGTTTCACACCGAGGGCGCGGGCGGCGGCCATGCGCCGGACATCCTGCGCGTGGTGGGCGAGGACAACTTCCTGCCGTCCTCCACCAATCCGACGATGCCCTACACCGTCAACACGCTCGACGAGCACGTCGACATGCTGATGGTGTGCCACCACCTCCACGCCAGCATTCCCGAGGACCTGGCCTTTGCCGAATCGCGCATCCGCAAGGAAACCATCGCGGCCGAGGACATCCTGCACGACCTCGGCGCGATCAGCATGTTCAGCAGCGACTCGCAGGCGATGGGCCGCGTCGGCGAGATCGTCATTCGCTGCTGGCAGACCGCGCACAAGATGAAGGGCCAGCGCGGCAAGCTGCCCGAGGACGGCGCGCGCAACGACAACTTCCGCGCCAAGCGCTACGTCGCCAAGTACACGATCAACCCGGCCATCGCGCACGGCATCGCGCACGAGGTCGGCAGCATCGAGGTCGGCAAGTGGGCCGACCTGGTGGTGTGGAAGCCGGCCTTCTTCGGCGTGAAGCCCTTCACCATCCTGAAGGGCGGCACCATCGCGATGGCCGCGATGGGCGACCCGAATGCATCGATCCCGACGCCGCAGCCGGTGCATTACCGGCCGCAATTCGGTGCCTACGGCGGCTCGCTCGCGCGCAGCTCGCTGACCTTCGTGTCGCAGGCCGGCCTGGCCGCGGGCGTGGGCCAGCGCTTCGGCTTGGCCAAGACGCTGAGCGCAGTGAAGAACACCCGCAGCGTGCGCAAGCAGCACATGATCCACAACGGCTACGCACCGAAGATGGAGATCGATGCGCAGACCTATGCGGTGCGCGCAGACGGCAACCTGCTGACCTGCGAGCCGGCGGCGTCGCTGCCGATGACGCAGCGGTATTTCCTGTTTTGACGGAGCTCCGTCTTTTTCAACCGATCCGGTATCGACCTCGACGAGTTAAAAAACCATGGGGGCCTGGCGTAGCTGGAGGGTGTCACCAGCCCTCCAATTCATGCTCGCCGCCATTTCGTCCGGGAAGATAATTCCTACCGCGTCCGGATCGTCGCCGATCTGAGTCAGCTGCAGCCTCCCGCTGCAGGTCTTTTCGAGTGTTGTCTTACAGGCCCTTGTCGGGCGCCGCGCAGGCGCCATCAACCAGCTCTCTCATGCTCACCGCCAACAAACTCATGTCCCAGGGCAAGGGCCTCGCACCCGTGCTGCTCAAGCGCGCAGCGACCATCGAACTCGACTGGGACGTGCGCCAGAAGAGCCGCTTCGACACGACCGATTCGCAGGGCCGGCAGATCGGCGTGTTCCTGCCGCGCGGCACGTCCGTGCGCGGCGGCGACGTGCTGGTGGCCGAGGACGGCTCGCTGGTGCGCGTGATCGCGGCGCCGCAGCCGGTGCTGGTCATCACGCATTGCAGCCAGCACGGCACGCCCTTCGACCTGACGCGCGCGGCCTATCACCTGGGCAACCGGCATGTGCCGATCGAGCTCCAGCCCGATCACCTGAAGATCGAGCCCGACCATGTGCTGGCCGCGATGCTGCGCTCGATGCACCTGATCGTGCGCGAGGCCGAGGCGGCCTTCGAGCCCGAAGGCGGGGCCTATGGCGCGCAGGGCGGTAGCCAAGGGCATGGGCATTCGCACGGCGGTACCGCGCCGGTCGGGCCGGTGCTGCATCCCGATGCCTACGGAGGCACGCCCGGCGGGCACGATCACGATCACGATCACGATCATGGGCACGATCACGATCACGATCACGATCATGGGCACGGCCATGACCACGACCACGACCACGGTCATTCCCACGGCCACTCCCACTGATGCCTGACGCCCCTGCCGCGCTGCCTGCGGCCAGCCTGCTGCAACTGATCTGGCTGGCATCGCCAGGCTTGCCGATCGGCGGGTTCTCGTATTCCGAGGGGCTCGAAGCAGGCGTCGAATGGGCCGGCCTCGACAGCGAGGCTCAAGCTTCGGACTGGATCGTCGACCAGCTTTACCTGAGCCTCGGGCGCGGCGACTTGCCGGTGGTCGCGCAGGCCATCGCAGCATGGCGTGCGGGCGACATCGAGCGCATCCATGCCCTCAACGCCTGGGTGCTGCAGACGCGCGAATCCGCCGAATTCCTGTTGCAGGCCGAACAGATGGGCCGCTCCTTCGTCGAGTGGCTCAAACTGCACCACGATGACGTGACCGACGCCTTCGACGGCATGCCGATCACCTATCCTGTTGCCTTCGCCTTTGCCGCGAGCCGCACCGATGCCGGCGTGCGCGACGGCTGCCTGGCCTTCGCCTTCGGCTGGGCCGAGAACATGACCGGCGCGGCCGTCAAATGCGTTCCACTGGGCCAGAGCGCCGGGCAACGCATGCTGGGGCGCTTGTCCCGCGAAATCCCCTCTGCGGTCGATCATGCGATCGCATTGCCGGACGAGGACCGCCAAGCCTTTTCGCCCATGCTCGCGGTGTACTCGGCCCGGCACGAAGTGCAATATTCACGTCTGTTCAGATCCTGATTCCTTCTCCAGGTACACGCCATGTCCTCCGCCCTGCACCACATCGCCAACCGCACCAAGAAACTGCCGCCGCTGCGCGTGGGCATCGGCGGGCCGGTGGGCTCCGGCAAGACCACGCTTCTCGAAATGCTCTGCAAGTCGATGCGCGACAAGTACGACCTGATCGCCATCACCAACGACATCTACACCAAGGAAGACCAGCGCCTGCTGACCGTCTCAGGCGCCTTGCCCGCCGAACGCATCATGGGCGTGGAAACCGGCGGCTGCCCGCACACCGCCATCCGCGAGGATGCATCGATCAACCTCGAGGCCATCGATCGCATGCTCGGCGACTTTCCGGATGCGGACGTGGTGTTCGTCGAGTCGGGCGGCGACAACCTGGCCGCCACCTTCAGCCCCGAGTTGAGCGACCTCACGATCTACGTGATCGACGTCGCGGCCGGCGAGAAGATTCCGCGCAAGGGCGGCCCCGGCATCACCAAGAGCGACCTGTTCGTCATCAACAAGACAGACCTTGCGCCCTACGTGGGCGCCGACCTCGGCGTGATGGAGGCCGACACCCAGCGCATGCGCAAGCACCGGCCCTATGTGATGACCAACCTGAAAACCAGCACCGGCCTGGCCGAGGTAGTGGCGTTCATCGAGCAGCGCGGCATGCTCGTTGGCGCTTGAAATGGAACACCCCCGATGCGCCTGCGGCGCCTCCCCCTCGAGGGGGCGCACCCCAGCGGCCCGGCAAAGCCGGTTCCGCGGGTGCCCACGAACAGACTTCGCGGTGCTCGTCCTGCGTCGCGGGTCGCGGGTCGCGGGTCGCGGGTCGCGGGTCGCGGGTCGCGGGTCGCGGGTCGCGGGTCGCGGGTCGCGGGTCGCGCGATAGCGTGCCGGAAAACTGATATGGCGGCATCCTGGGTCGACACAACCCAACCACCTCATGGCGAGGATCAGGCTTCAGGCAGCGCAGCGCTGCTGCGAAGGCGAATGCCCGCGAACAGCAGGGTCAATCCGAACACCAGCCCATAGGCGACCACGACGAAGCGCCGCTCGACGCTGCCGGACGGTCCGAGGATCAGGCCCACGCCAAACAATGCGGTGCTGACACTGGCGACGACGGCCGGCCACACGAGGGATTGCGGCGATCCGCTGTGACCCTGCTCCTTGAAGGAGTGCACGACGCCGTAGAGCACACCCGTGATGCCCAGCGCGATGAAGACGGTAATGACGGCGGTGGCGAAGAACGCGCCGGTGAGGAGATTCGTCGTGATGTTCGGGTTCAGCAGCAGCATGCCGCCGAATGCCAGCCGCACGATGCCATCGAGCAGCACGATGAAGAAAAGCCATCGCCCACGCACGCTTTGAAACAAGGCAACCGCGAGAAGCAGGGCGAGCGCGCCATCGATCACGCCGTAGTAGCCGCCCAGCATCGTGTCCTTCGGCGCTATCAGCAGGTAACCGGCGAACAGCACGTTGAAGGTACCGCGAAGCAGAAGCAGTTGTCGCATGAGCATGGCCCTGACAGTCGGAAAGCGGGCTACCTTACTAGCTTGCAAACCCGCATGCAAACGCTGTTTTGGCGCGTGCGCTGCACCTTGATGCAACGAATGGGTCGGGCACCGCCAACCCGCCGGCGATTTCCGCTACATTGCCGAAGCGACATTTCTCCGAGAGCCGATGCGGCGTCTGCGCAGCAGGCGCCATCGACTCAATCTTTTCAATGCGCGGGAGTCAATTTTTCATGCGTTATTCCGTCATCGTTCTGGCTGGCGCTCTTGCGCTCTCCAACGCCACATTTGCCCAGGACACGAAAGCTGCGAAGTCGGCGGACGGAAGCGTGCGCGCAACCGCTGGCGAGCTTGTGGTGAGTGCAACCGTCGTCGAACTCGACAAGGTTCACCGCACCGCCGTGTTGAAGGGTCCGAAGGGCAAGCTCACCCGGGTCGATGTTCCCGACTCGGTCAAGAACTTCGACGAAGTGCACGTCGGCGACCAACTCGTGCTGCGCTATGTCGCTGCCCTTGCGAGCAAGCTCGAACCGGTTGCCGACAACAGCGGCATCCGCGAACGGGTAGAAACCACCGGCGGGGCCACTGCGCCGGCAGGTTCGTTGCCTGGCACGGCCGCCATGCGCACGGTCGAAGTACTGGCCACGGTTCAGTCGATCGACCTCAAGGCACGCACGGCGCAGTTGCGCGGCATTTCGCGCACTGTCACCGTCAAGATCCCTGACGACCTGGACGTGAGCAAGGTGAAAGCCGGCAGCCAGGTGCGCGCCGTGTTCACCGAGGCCGCCGTGCTGAGCGTGGAGCGCGTGGCCAAGAAGAAGTAGCGCTAGCGGGATTGCCGCGCGCCCCGCGCACGAAACGCGGGCCAGGGTAGGTTCAACGGACAACATGAGCAGCAAACGTCACCGCAACAAGCAACAAAAAGGCGCCACGCCTTCGCAAGGCGCTGCTGCGCCCGGCAATATGTCGACCCCCGCGCCGGCGGCGCAGCCCCAGTCGACACGAAGGACGTTGCTGCTCGCCTCGATCGGCGCGGTGGCCGTAGGGGGTGCCGCTTATGGCGGCGCAACCTGGTGGCAATCGCGCCAGGCGCAACCGGCCCCGCGCGTGGCCGGCGCCAAGGGCGACAGGCCCATCGTCGTCAGTGGCGACGGCATTCGCGGCCCCAAGGGCATGGTGTGGGTACCCGGCGGCGTATTTCAGATGGGCAGCGACAGCAAGATGGCGCAGCCCAACGAGAAGCCCGCGCATCCGGTCCAGGTACAGGGTTTCTGGATGGACCGCGCGCACGTCACCAACGCGCAGTTCCGCGAGTTCGTCAATGCCACCCATTACGTGACCACGGCAGAACGCAAGCCCGATTGGGAGACCATTCGCGTGCAGAGCCCGCCTGGCACGCCCATGCCCCCCGAGGGCGCGATGGTTGCCGGCGCGATGGTCTTTGTCGGCACCGACAAACCCGTGAACCTCAATGACTGGTCGCAGTGGTGGCAATACATGCCTGGTGCCAACTGGAAGGCGCCGCAAGGCCCCGGCAGCAGCATCGAAGGCAAGGACGACCATCCAGTCGTGCAGGTCAGCTACGAAGATGCCCTGGCCTATGCCAAGTGGGCCAACAAGCGCCTGCCCACCGAGGCCGAATGGGAATTTGCCGCGCGCGGCGGACTCGAGCAGGCGACCTATGCCTGGGGCGACGACTACCAGCCCAATGGCCAGCCCATGGCCAACATCTGGGACCGGACGGCCAAGGGCCGCTTCCCGGTGGTGAGCGCCAAGGCCGGCGGCGCGATTGGCACGCAGCCGGTCGGCACCTTCCTGCCCAATGGCTACGGGCTGGTCGACATGACCGGCAATGCCTGGCAATGGGTGGCCGACTGGTACCGATCCGACTACTTCCAACTGCAGTCCAGGGCGCAAGGCGGCAAGCCAATCGACAACCCCACGGGCCCGCAAGACAGCTGGGACCCTGAGGACGCCAGCGCCCCGCCCGCCGCGCCGCGGCGCGTGACACGAGGCGGCTCCTTCCTTTGCAATGAAGATTATTGCCTGAGCTACCGCCCGAGTGCGCGACGTGGCAATGACCCGTTCAACCCCATGAGCCACATCGGCTTCCGGCTGGTGAGCGACGCTCCCAGACCCGCCAGCTAGCCGCCGGCGGCATTGCCCGCTTCGACCCCGGCGAGGCATGGCAGAAGGCCACTTCCCGAGCATCGTCGCTCTCGCTCATATCCGTTTTCCCCCACGCTATCGCGTGACTCGCGACGCATCAAATCGGGGCCAGCAAAGCGGGGCCTGTTCGTGGGCACCCGCGGAACCGGCTTTGCCGGGCCGCTGGGTGCGCCCCCTCGAGGGGGAGGCGCCGAAGGCGCATCGGGGGTGTTCCATCCCCCGCGGAACCGGCTTTGCCGGGCCGCAGGGTGCGCCCCCTCGAGGGGGAGGCGCCGAAGGCGCATCGGGGGTGTTCCATTTCCCCCGCGGAACCGGCTTTGCCGGGCCGCAGGGTACGCCCCCTCGAAGGGGAGGCGCCGCAGGCGCTTAGGGGATGTTCATCCTCTAGTTCGGAGGGTCGAGCCGCCTCGATTGCCATCTCACATAAGGCACCGTCGCGATGATGCTCACTACAAGGTACAGCATGATCGCGGCGGACGACTGGTGGTCGTTGGGGTCGGCCGCGTTGGCGGTCGCGATGGCAATGGCAATTCCGGGATGCCGGCATGCCGTCGACAGCGCGAGCACTCCCCGCTCCTCCGGATCGGGACCGCCGAGCGCATGGCCGACGACCAATGCGATGGCGACGAACACGACGATCGCGACCAGCGTTCCATCGCCCAGCAAGGCCCCGAGCGCACGGTGTGCGGCGATGAGGATCGCAACACCCGCGATGGGCAACAGGAATTTGCCCACGAGGATGGCGGGTGCCGCGATGGCCTGGGCCCGCTTGGGAAAGAGGCGGCCGCACAGCATGCCAGCCAGCAACGGCAGCACCGCCGCGGTAAAGACGATCTTCGCGATCGCCGCGGGCGGCGTCGCGTAGGACTTGTCGTAGAACAGGCCAAGCAGGTGCAGCGCCAGCGGGATGAAGGCCAACGACAGGACGGCCATCGTCACCATCAGCCCCAACCCGTAGGAGACTTGCCCGCCCGCCTTCTTGTGCTTGCGCGGGAGCAGCGGCGGCACCGGTGAAATGGCCAGCGCCACCAGCGCGACCTCGACCGGATGGCGGAAGTCGAAGCTCTGCGCCAGCACTACTGCAATGACCGGCATGATGACGAACATCGCGAGCACCGAGCGCACGAGATGCATGGGCCGCTCGAAGACATAGAGCACGTCTTCCCGCGTCGCCTTGAGGCCGAAGCCAAATACCGTCACGATGATGCTGGCCTGCAGGGCCAGCGCTATCACTTCACGTGCATTCATTGCACCGTCCTTTCAAAAACCACTTTCGCGACGCGCCACGGCCAGCAACTGCGTTGCACCTTCGCCCAGGAGGCTGCGGCGCGCGCCGTCGATCTGCAGATGGCCACGCACCTCCTGCATGGCCGGCGGCGGCGCATCGAGTTGAACCAGCACATGGAAGAGCGCCGGCGTCGGCACCAGCGCCTCGCCCTGCTTGGACGTGGCCAACGGTCCGCCATGGCGCGCCGCCAGCATGCGATGTTCGAGCTGCGCCACGCGCGTGCTGCCAATGGCGACGACGCGGCCTTCGATGGGCGTGAAGTGCCCTTCCGGATAGAAGCGCGCGCCGGCGCCGGCTTCGATCCGGTGCACTTCATCGGGCTTGACATAGGCATCGACCTGCCAGCTGCGCGGGTCGACCAGCATGCCCAGCGCTTCCCTGGTGCCGGTCCATTGCCCGGCCTGCCAGTCCGGGTCGACGTCGCGCCACTGTCCGTCGAAGGGTGCTTGCAGGTTCAGGCGCGCGATCTCGGAGCGGGCGGCGCGCTGCTCCTGGATCTGCACATCGAGGCGCTGGCGCGTGGCCGCCTCTTCGGTCAGGCCGGCAGGCTCGGCCAGCAGGCCGGTCAGGCGTGCGTCGTAGCTGCGCACGCCCGCTTCGCTTCGCGCCATGCGTTCGGTGATGTCGGGTTGTTCCAGCACGATCAGCGCTTCGCCGGCACGGACCGTCCCCATGCCACGAATGTCGCGGATCAGCGCAGGGAACGGCGCGAACACGCGAAGCTGATGCTCGGCCCGGGCCACGCCGTATGCATGGATCTGCGTTTGCCACGGCATCGCCAGCAGCGCCAGCAGCGCGGCCAGGAAGGCCAGCACGAAGAATTTGCGTCGCATGGGAATGCCCGCCCTTCGGGTCCACCAGTGCCCCAGTTCGCGCCAGATAGGACGCAGGATGAACCATGAGGCCTCGACCGCGAACAGGAAGATCCCGAGCAGCTTGAAGAACAGCAGGTACACCGCCACGGCGATGCCCGCGAACAGCACGAGCCGGTACACCCACGTGACCATGGCGAATGCAATCAGCGCATGCCGCTGCGCCGCGCCGAAGGACTCGGGCCATTCGTCCGGCAAGCCCAGCAGCCCGCGCCGCAACGCCACGCGCGCGAGCCGTTGCGAGCGCTCGTGCAGGTTCGGGAAGTCCAGCAGGTCCGACAGGATGAAGTAGCCATCGAAGCGCATGAACGGACTTGCGTTCAGCGCGAGCGACAGCACCCAGGCGGTGGTTGCCAGGTAGAAGAAGCCGTCGCGCAATGCGCCCGGCTCGCACACGGCCCAGCCGAGCGTGGAGAGCCCCGCGAGCGCCAATTCCGTCAGGATGCCGGCGCTTGCAATGGCCAGCCGCTGGCGCGAACTGCGCAGCTTCCAGGCCTCGCCGGTGTCCGTGTAGAGCATCGGCCACAACACGACGAAGGCAATGCCCATGTGCGCCACCTTCAGGCCCAGCCGCGTGGCCACCAGCGCATGCCCCATCTCGTGCAGGGCCTTGCCGAAGGCCACTGCAATGGCAAAGCCGACGATGCCTTCGGCCGAAAAGGATTCGACGACCGCGCCGCGAAACGCATCCCACTGGTGCGCCACGAGCGCCACGCCGAGGGCGCCGAGCGCCAGCACCAGCAACCCCGTCAACGGATGGAACAGCCAGCCGAGGTACCTCACCAGATGGCCCAGCATCCGCTGCGGCCGCACCAGCGGAATGCGAAAGAAGAGGTAGTGATGCAGCCAGCCCCTCCAGGTCCTCCATGGGTTGCCCTCGCTCTGCATGCGCAGGCGGTCGACCGCTTCCGGGCCGGGCCGCAACAGCTGGTTCTGGTCGAGGAAGCACCGGAAGTCGAGCACCTGTCCGGCGTCGGGCTTGAGCGCGGTCTGCTGCGAAATCAACTCGCTGATGGCGCGCGGCGTCTGGCCCCAGCGCAGCAGGCATTCGAACTCGAGCCAACCGATGCGGTAGAAGCGGTTGATGACCGTGTCCTGGATCACCCAGCTCGGCTCGCCGCTGCGATCGGCAGCGGCCTCGCTCAGGCGCAGATCCTCGCGCAACGGCGGCAGCGGCAGGTCTTCCAGCGCAACTTGCATCACCAGCCCAGCCAGGCGCGCGCCGCCGCGATCGGCCGGCGCAGCAGGTAGTAACCGAGCACGACGCGATCGCCGTATAGCTTGGCCGTGCCGTGCAGGCCGAGGCGTCGGTGCTCGCCCTGCCCCTCGATGCTCGCCAGCAGCCGATAGGCCACGACGCCTTCCTCGGTGCTGCGGGCCTGGTAGCTGGTCTCGAGGATCCTGCCCTCCAGCGGCTCCAGCGGATAGGCCGTGAGGTACAGCGTGACCGGCGCGCCCACCTCCAGTGCAATGGCATCGGCTACCGGCAACTGCACCAGCATCACAGGCTGGGCCGGATCGGCCACCTGGAGGATGCGCTCGCCGGTCACCACCGGCTTGCCGATCCAGTCGTTCGGATCGCTGAACACCGCCACGCCAGCGCGCGGCGACAACACATGCGTGCGCGCGAGTTGCGCCGTCACCGCCGCCCATTCAGAGCGGCGCTGTTGCGCCTTGCCGTTGAGCAACGTCAACTCGCTCTTGCTTTGCGGGTTGTCGAAGGCGCGCTGGCTGGCCGCGAGCAGTTCGGCGTCGGCCACGGCGACTTCCTTGCCCAGCACCTCGGCGCGGCTGCGCAACGTGGTCTCGTCGAGGGTGAACAGCGGTGTGCCCGCTTCGACCGCCTGGTTCGGCCGCACATGCACCTGCGCGATGACACCGTCGATCGGCGAGCTGATGATCTTGGCTTCGCGCGAGACGATTTCCGCCGGCGCCAGGGCGGTCTGGCGCACCGGCAGCAATGCCAGCACGGCAAGCAGTGCCGCCGCCAGCAAGCCGTGCCCGCGGCTCGGACGCCAGCCGGCGAAGCGGCGATGCCTGGTCAACGCCGACCAGCAGTAGGCCCAGGTCTGCCAGATGCCTTGCAGCAGCGGCTGCAGCGGTTCCAGCGGCGGCGCATCCATGAGGAACACCACCAGCCCCAGGCGCTTGCCGTCCTTGCCATGCAGCGGAATGCACCAGAGGCCGACGGGCCACCATTCGGTCCAGCCATCGGCAACCTCGGTCGGCGGCTTCAGCGCATCACGCGAAAGCCACTGCGGCTCGTTGCCCTGCAGCTGTTTCGCCAGCCAGCGCGCGGTGCGGCGCAACCACACCAGGTAAGGCGAGTCTTCCTGCGGCTTGGCCAGACCCGACACGCACAGCACCTCGAAGGATTCGCCGCGTTGCGCCAGCACCAGCGCCTGCCGGAACTGCAGCAGCGGATACAGGTCGTTGGCCATCGAGAAGGCCAGCGTGTTCAACGTATCGGCGGCCAGTGCCTTGTCGCGCAATGCACTCAGGTTGAGCAGCAGTTGCGGCGGGAGCTGGATGCGGTCGTTCACTGCGCAGCGCCCGGAAAGCTCGCGATGCCGCTCATGCCTGCAATGAGGTCGGGAAACTTTGCGTCGAGCTTGCCTTCGAGTTCGACCGTCTGCGCGACAGCGTCGACACGGGCATTGACGGCGCTGATGCGGGCCGGATAGGTCTTGCCGGTCTCGGCGATGAGGACCTTGAACGGCTGGCCCGGCTGCAGCTGCTTGAACAGCGTCGAAGGCACGTTCAACCGCAGCTTCAGCGCGCTGTCGCTCACGATGTCGAACAGCGGCGCACCGGCACTCACGGTCTGGTAGGACTTGGCATACACCTTGGCGATGCGCGCGGCGAACGGCGCGCGCACCGCGCAATAGCCGGCCTGCGTGACGGCGAGCGAGCGCGCACCGGCCGCCTTTTCGGCTTCGGTGTTGGCCATGGAGACTTCGAGGTCACCCACGGCATCGAGTTCGCGCAGGCGCTTCTTTGCGTCGAGGTTCTGCCGGGCCTGGGCCAGTTCCGCCTCGGCCACCTTGGCGCGGGCCTGCTGCTCTGCGCATTGCAACTGCACCAGCAGCGCACCCTTGGGCACCTGCTTGCCGAGCGACCCGTTGATTTCACCGAGCGTGCCGTTCATCTGGGCCGACAGCGTGGTCTCCAGTTCCGGCACCAGCAGCACGCGGATGGCGGACGGGTCGACGACGGCGGGCTTCGAGGCGGGCGCCTGGGCGATCGCGGGCGTGGCAACGACGACGCCGAGGACGAGCGCTGCCAACAACTTCTCAGGGCCTGACAAGGCTTGCACCGGCACCTCCACCTGTTGCAATGCGCAGCAGCGCGGACTGCTCCATCTCAGTGGTCACGCGCTGGATCTCGCCCGACAGCGTCTTGATGTCGAAGCTGTCGATGGCGGGCGGAAACACGTCGAGGCCGACCGAGTTGTACAGGCGCCCCCAGGCGGCCTGCGCGTTCGCGAACGCGGCCTCGCGCTGGTAGCTCGACAACAGGAAGCGGCCTTCGGCACGGATCACTTCGAGCTCCGAGCCGAGGGAGGTTTTCCTTGCGGCACGCGAATAGTCGAGCAGGTTGGCATCGACGCGCAGGCTCTCGTTGGCGAACTGGACTTCCTGCAGCGAAAGCTGGTAGCGCAGCGCGCCTACGCGTACCTGCGTCAGCACGGCCATCGACAGCGCGATGCGCCGCGCGTCGTCGGTCTCGCGCTGCGACTGTTGCGATGCATTGAGCGAAGGAATCGCCAGCAGCTTCAGCAGGTTGATCGACACGTCGACGCCGGTCGCGTTCCAGTAGTTGTTGTAGAGGTACTTGTTGGAGTCGTACTGGCTGCTCAGAATGAGGCTGAGGTTCGGCCAGAGCTGTGCCTTGGCTATCTCGATGTCACGCTCGTTGGCCCGCTTGCGATACCACTCCTCCATGATCTCGGGGCGCTTGACGAGCGAGAGCTGCTCCAGTTGCCCGATGTCCGTGCCGAGCGCGGGCAACTCCGGGTTGGGCGTGTCGACCAGTTGCATCGGCGCATTGGCCGGCAGCGACATCAGCGCACGCAACTCCGCCTGCGAGAACTCGAGGTCCTGCCTGCGGATCGTCAGCAGCGAGACCGAATCCAGCAGCGCGCGCTGGTAGGCCAGGATCTCCTGGCGCGGCAGCAGGCCCTTGTCCTGCGCCTCGCGCGCCTGGCGGATCGCGTTGTTGGTGCGTGCCAGCAGGCCGTCGACCTGCGGCAACAGCCGCTGCGCACCGAGGGCCCGCCAGTACGAATTGCGCACGTCCTGCAGCACGTTCTGCGCGACCTTGCGGCGGCGCTCCTCGGCCATCAGGATCTGGTCGGCCTTCTGCGCGGTGCGGTAGTAGGCAATGCTGAAGTCCAGCGTGCTCCAGCTCAGGCCCAGGCTGCCGAGGTAGCGATAGCGCTCCTCCGACGTCGATGCACGCACGCTCACCTGGCGGTCTTCGATGCCGATGGACGTGCCACCCGAATCGTTGTTGCGCCCGAGATGGCCGGCCGAGGCCACCAGCCGCGGCAGCATCTCGTAACTGGACACATCGCGCAGGTTGGACGCCAGCGCGCTCTCCATCAGCTTGAGGCGGTAGTCGAGGTTGTACTTGAGGGCGCGCGCAGCCGCCTCGTGGAAGGTGATCGGACCCGTCACCGGCTCCTGATCCTTGTACATGCTGACCTGGTCGGCCTGCGCGCGATCGATCGCCTGGTCTTCGGTATAGGGCTGCTGCCGGACGGCGCCGCAGGCCGCCAGCAAGACTGCGATCAGCAGCGTGCCCGGCGTCCTGAGTCTGCGGCAGACCATCGTGACCCCACACCGGCAGTTTCGTTATTGCGGGGGATTGACCACCACGTAGTTGACTTGAGAGCCCACGTACTGCGGCTGGTAATACGACCCGCCGCAATTCTGGTAGGTGATCCCGTTCATCATCACCGCCGAACACGACGGCGGCAGCGTGTTCACCACCGAACCCACCACCGCGGCCGTGACGGCGACGGTTGCCGTCACGGCCGCCGCGGTCGCGACCGGATGGTAGTTGTCGTAGTGGCCGCCGCGGCCGCCCACCACGTTGACGTTGTTGTTCACGTTGACGTTGCGGTTGACGTTGGTATTGGTATTGACGTTGGTATTGCGGTTCACGTTGGCATTGCGGTTCACGTTCGCATTGGCGTTGGCGTTCACATTGCGGTTGACGCCGCCGCCCCCGCCGCCCCCGCCGCCGCCGTGATTGACCGACGTGCGCGCACCGCCACCACCACCACCAACACCACCACCCGCACGTGCATCCGCGTTGCCCGCGAAGCCGAGGCCGGCGCATGCGACGGCCACCGAAAGGGCGCTGCTCGCGGTGAACGAAACAAACCTGCCTGCCGAATTTTTTTGCTGCTGAATCATGGCGCGTCCTTGCATTGAATGTTGATCGGATTCATCGAGTCGGGGCCTACTTGCCCGGGTTCTCGACCGTTCCATCGGTTCTCTGGATCGCAATGCGATGGCTGCCCGCAGGCGCCTTGAAATCGAAAACGCTGGGTGCGAAGGTGGCCGACGTGTTCCAGCGCAAGACCACGGTGTGCTGCGGCCTTGCCGGATCCGAAGTGGTGACGATCACCAGCTTGCGCGGCAGCGGCGTGCTCCCGCGCTCGATCCAGATCTGCCAATCGACATCCGCCTGACGGACCGCAAACTGATCGGTCAGGTGGCCATCGACAGCGGCCACGCCGAGGTAGCTGGCCGACTTGATCGCCGCCGGATCCATCTTGCCGCTGTCCCACGAGAACAGGTCGGCGGCCGGCACGTCGATGTCGTATTTTTCGGTCAGCACTCCCACCACTTCCTTCAGGGTCGCGGGCGCCGGCACGGTCGCGTAGTACTTGGTGCGCGGGCTGTAGATGCTGGCCGTCTTGCCGTTGTAGTACAGCACGTTGCGGTCGCCGCGGTCGTTGTTCAGCTCGACCTGCAGGCCATCGGGCCGGCGCACCTTCAGCCTGGCCGTGCGGCCCAGCTGCGCCAGCTGGCCGTTGTCGAGCGCATCGTCCGTCAGCGAGTAGGTGTCGACCTGGAAGGACGTGAGGGTACGCAAGTAGGCCGACATGCGGTCGAGCGCCTTGAGCACCTCGGGATCGACCGCATCCGCGGCAGGTGCGGCTGCAGGTGCGGCCGCAGGTGCCGCCGCAGCACCGCCCGAACTTGCCTTGGCGGGAGGAGGCGCGGGCGTCGTCGACGCGGGCGCGGAGGGCTGCTGTGCGCACGAAGCCAGCACAAGGCAGGCCGCGGCTCCGAGGACCGACAACTTCAAAGACTCAAATGTACGAAACATGAAACTTCCCTTCAGATGATCATTTCGACGACTGACAGCTGACCATACGATTCACGGCCCCCAGGCGCAATTGCCCCCTGGGGCAGTTTCAGGCCGGCCGCGAACCACTCTACCTTGGCAAGTTCAGGTCGGCGTATCAAGGCGGCCGTCATGCTTTCAGCTCCTTGCGAGGTGGTGATGGGCGCGGCGAGGCTATCGGAACCAGGACGGATTGAACCGCTTGGAAGCCAGCCTGAGCTGTTCGGTGAAGGCCGCCGCGGCAGGGCCTTGCGTACTGCTTGCATTGCCGTTGTCCTGGGCCTCCTTGGTGTCGTTGGTGTCGTTGGTGTCGTTGGCGCCGATGCGCTGGGCCGGCCCGATGATGAGATGGTCATCGGTGTCCGAGAACAACGAGGGATCGCCAAGCAGGCCATCCGCCGTCAGGCTGACCCGGCCATGGCGCCCGATCAGGCGGGCGAGATCGATCTGGCTGGCGAGGACGCTCTCTCGCACGGCCGCATGGACGAACTGGCCACGGACACCACCCACGCGATCACCGCGGCCATCACCGCGGCCATCACCCCCCTCTCCCAGCAAGTCGCGCAAAGTGTCGCTCTGGATGCCCAAGTCGAACACCATCCCGGCCTCGGTGCCGTCGGTGGAAAGGCGCGACAGGCGGTTCAAGAGCGAATCGGCCTCGACCACGGGCGCGATGAAGATCGCCGGCTCCACGTTCATCGTCAGGATCGGATCCCGCACGCGCAGATAACCGCCGGGGTGGGGCGAGGCGCCCGCCTCTATGAAGGGTGCGGCGATATCGAGATCGATGACGAGTTCGGCCTGGTCGGTGCCGCCCGCGCGGTCCGCCACGGTGTAGGTGAAGACGTCCTGCAGCACCTTGCCGGCACCGGCCTGGGCCAGCACGTCAGGGTTGCCCAGGTCGATGCTGTAGGTGTAGCTGCCGTCGGCATGGATGACCAGCGCGCCGTAGCGTCCCGCGATCGGCTGGCCCACGACGCCCGCCGCACCCGTGCCCGTCTCGGCGCCGGAGCGAATGCCCGCGACGTGCAACGCGTCGCCCGCGTCCACGTCGGCGTCGTTCGCAAGCACGTTGCCGGCGGCCTGCGGTGACGGCGTCTGGTCGGTGGCCGCGTTGCTGTCGTTGAGCGCCACCGGGTTGTCGTCGGCGCCCTGCACGACGATGGCAAGACGCGCCTGCGATTGCGCGCCCGCGGCGTCGCGCATGGTATAGGTGAAGACTTCGGTGAGCGTCTCGAGGCCGGTGCGCAGCGCCTGGACCGTCGGGTTGTCGTTGTCGACCGCGTAGCTGTAGCTGCCGTCCGCATCGAGCACGAGGCTGCCGTAGAGGCCGGCCAGCGACTGGCCTGCAACGGCAGACGCGCCCACGCTGTTCATGAACCCATCGACCTGCTTCGTCTCGCCGTTGGCGACGCTGTCGACGTCGGTGTCGTTGGCGAGGACGTTGCCGGCCGGGTTGATGCCGGACGTTGCGTTGTTCACGCCGCCGGCTTCCACCGCGATGGTGTTGTCGTCGGTGGCTTTCGGCGTGTCGTTGCGGCCGTCGACGGTGATCGACAGCCGAGCCGTATTGATGTCGCCCAGCGGGTCGGACACGGTGTAGGTGAAGACGTCGACCAGCGTCTGCCCGCTCACGCGCAGCGCCTGCACCTCGGCCATGGCGTTGTCCACCGTGTAGGTCCATTTGCCATCGGCGTTGATGACCAGATCGCCCCACTGGCCGCGCAACGTCTGCCCGACCGTTCCGGCGCCGCTGGCGGCACTGGTCCCGGCGCTGATGCCGGTGATCATCATCGGGTCGCCGTCGATGTCGAGGTCGTTGCCCAGCACGTTGCCGCCGGGAATCACGCCGGGGACGTTGTTGTCCAGGCCGCCCGCCTCCACCGCGGCGCCGGTGTCAGGCCGCGACAACGGCGCGTTGTTGCGGCCGCGCACGACGATCTGCAGCTGAGCCAGGTCCGTCAGGCCGCCGTTGTCGACGAGCTCGTAGGTGAAGAATTCATTGAGCACCTGGTCGGGCCCGAGCGCGAGCACCTGCAGGTTCAACAGGTCGACCTTGTAGACGTAGGAACCGTCCTCGTTGATGGTGAGCCGGCCGTAGAGCCCGTCGATCACCCGAGGTGTTCCGGGAACCACCGGCTGCATCACGGCACCCGTGCCTTCGGCCCCGACGCCGACCGCACTGACCGCGGACGAATCCGGGGAGTCCACATCGGTATCGTTGGCGAGCACGTTGCCCACGGCGTCGACGCCCAGGCCGGGATTGCGGACGGTGCCGGTCCTGGCGGAGTCGAGGTCGTTGACACCCACCGGCGCGTCCCAGGCACCCACGATGTCCACGGTGATCTGCGCCACGTCGAAGAGACCCAAATCATCGCGGGTCTGGTAGGTGAAGGTTTCGGACAGGATGTCGCCGGCGCGCAGGCGTTCGACCGCCGCGGCCGTGTTGTTGACCACGTAGAGGAAGGTGCCGCGCGGGTCGACGGTGATCCCTCCGAATTGACCGTCGACCACTACGGGGGCGGCGGTGACGATGGTGAAGGCGAGACGTTCCTCCTTGGTGCCAGGGTGAATGCCGGTCAGGAATCGCTGATCGCCGGCGTCGACATCGTTGTCGTTGATCAGCACGTTGCCGCTCGGATTGACACCCGGGGTGCCATTGAAGGCGCCGCCCGCTTCCTGCGCCGTCACAAGATTGACCCTGGCGACCGGCGCGTCGTCGCGGCCATGGATGGTGACCGTCAGGGTCGCCGTGGCGGTGGCTCCCAGCGCGTCCCGCAAGGTGTACGTGAAGACCTCGGTCAGCGTGTCGGTGTCCACGCGCAGTGCCTGCACATCGGCGTTGTCGTTGTCCACCGTGTAGGTGTAGGTGCCATCGGCGTCCAGCAGCAGCGATCCGTAGGCGGCGGTGAAGGCCGTGCCGAGCGTGCCGGTGCCCAGCGCATGCGTGAAGCCGGCAATGCCCAGCGCCTCGCCGTGCTGGTCCACGTCGCTGTCGTTGGCGATGACATTGCCCGCCGGATCGACTCCGGGGATGTCGTTGGCCACGCCGCCCGCCTCCACCGCGTCGGCCACGTCATTGGCCGCCACCGGTGCGTCGTCGGCCCCCTGGATGGTGATGGTCAGTTGCGCCAGGTCGGTGGCACCGCCCACGGCCGCATCGGCCATCGTGTAGGTGAAGACGTCGGTGAGCGTGTCGCCGGACTGGCGCACCGCCTGCACCTCGGCCTTGCCGTTATCCACCGTGTACGCATAGCTGCCGTCGGCATTGATCGCCAGCGAGCCGTACAGCCCCGCCAGCGCCGTGCCCACGTTGCCGGCCGTGCCGCTGCCCGCCTCCGTGCCCGTGCGGATGCCGGCGACGACGAAATCGGCGACCACGTCATCCACGTCGGTGTCGTTGGGCAGCACGTTGCCGGTCGGGGCGACGCCCGGCAGGCCGTTGGCCACCCCGCCCGCCTCGACCGCCAGGGCCGTGTCGTCCACCGCCGTCGGGTTGTCGTCGCGCCCGTGGATGGTGACCGTCAGCGTCGCCGTGGAGGTGGCGCCCAGCGCATCGCGCATCGTGTAGGTGAAGACTTCGGCCAGGGTGTCGCTGTCTTGGCGCAGGGCCTGCACCGCCGCGTTGTTGTTGTCCACCGAGTAGGCGTAGGTACCGTCGGCGTTGAGCAGGAGGCTGCCGTAGGCGCCCGTGAACGCCGTGCCGAGCGTGCCGTTCACCGCACCCTGCGCGAAGCCGGCGACGGACAGGGTCTCGCCGTTGGTGTCCACGTCGGCATCGTTCGCGAGCACGTTGCCCGTGGGGTTCACGCCGGGGATGGCATTGGCCACACCGCCAGCCTCGATGGCGGTCGCCGCATCATCGACTGCGCCGGGCGTGTCGTTGGCACCCTGGATCGTGATGGCCAGCGTGGCGCGGTCTGTCGCGCCTGCGGCATCGACCACCTCGTAGCTGAAGTTGTCGGTGAGCGTGTTGCCGTTGGTGCGCAGCGCCTGCACTTCGGCCTGGTTGTTGTCGAGGCGATAGCTGTAGCTGCCGTTGGCATTGAGCGTCAACCAGCCATAGGTGCCGCGCAGTTCGGCGCCCAACAAGCCAGCGGCGCCGGTGCCGGCCTCGGTGCCGGCGCGCACGGTCGACACGGCGCGCGTCTCGCCGTTGTTGATCGGTCCGGCCGCGCCGCCGTCGACATCGGTGTCGTTGGTCAGCACGTTGCCGGTCGGGTCGATGCCCGGCAGGGCGTTGTTCGGGCCGCCGGCTTCCACCGCGGTGGCCGCGTCGTCCGCAGCCACGGGGTTGTCGTCCGCGCCATGGATGGTGACGGTCAGCGTGGCCGTCGTCGTGGCGCCGAGCGCATCGCGCAGCGTATAGGTGAAGGCTTCGGTGAGCGTGTCGGTGGGCTGCCGCAGTGCCTGCACAGCCGCGTTGGCGTTGTCCACCGTGTAGGTGTAGCTTCCGTCGGCATCGAGCAGCAGGCTGCCGTAGGTTGCGGTGAGCGGCGTGCCGAGCGTACCGGCCGTCGCGCCGAACGTGTAGCCAGCGATGCTCAGGACCTCGCCATTCGCATCGACGTCGCTGTCGTTGGCAGTGATGACGTTTCCGCTCGGGTTGGTGCCCGCCAGGCCATTGGCGATGCCGCCCGCCTCCACCGCATCGGCCGTGTCGTCGACGGCCACCGGCGTGTCGTTCGCACCGTGGATGGTGACGGCCAGCGTGGCCCGGTCGGTGCCGCCCGCGATGTCGCCGACCGTGTAGCTGAAATTGTCGGTGAGCGTATCGGTGCCTTGCCGCAGCGCCTGCACCTCGGCCTGGTTGTTGTCGACGCGGTAGCTGTAGGTGCCATCGGCCGAGAGCGTGAGCCAGCCGTAGGTGCCGCGCAGTTCGGTGCCGAACAGGCCGTTGACGCCCGTGCCGGTCTCGTTGCCGGTGCGGAACTCCGTGACCGTCTTCGTGTCCGCTGTATCTACGTCGGTGTCGTTGGAGAGCACGTTGCCGGTCGGGTCGGTGCCGGCCGTTGCGTTGGCCACGCCGCCGGCCTCGACCGCGTTGGCCGCGTCGTCGACGGCCACCGGCGCATCGTTGCGGCCCTGGATGACGATGCGCAGGTTGGCCAGGTCGCTCAGGCCACCTGCATCGGTAACCTGGTAGCTGAAGATTTCGTTCAGCGTCTGCCCCACCTGCAATCCTTGCACCAGTGCGTTGGTGTCGTCAGGCGTATAGGTGTAGTCGCCGTTCGCGGAGAGGGTGAGCGTGCCGTACAGGCCGGCAATCGATGGCGGCGCGCCCGGCGGGACGGACAGGGCATCTCCGCGCACGTCTTCCGGCACGGCACGAACGGCTGTGACGACCTTGGTCTCGCCGTTGGCCACGCTGTCGACGTCGGTGTCGTTGCCCAGGACGTTGCCGGCCGCAACCGACCCCGCGATGGCGTTGTTGACGCCGCCCGCCTCGATGGCGGTGCCGGCGTCGTCGCCCGCAACGGGCGCGTCGTTGGCGCCGCGGATGGTCACGGTCAACGTGGGCGTGACCGCCGCTGTATCCGCGGCGCCGGCCTTGTCGGCCATCGTGTATTCGAACGACTCGGTCAGCGTCTGCCCGCTCACTCGCAAGGCCTGCACCAGCGGGTTGTTGTTGTCGGCCGTGTAGCGATAGCCGCCATCGAGGTCGAACGTCAGGGTGCCGTAGAGGCCCACGATGTCGACCGGGGCGCCCGGCGGCGGCGTGGCCACGGCGCCCGTTGCCACGCTGCGCACCTGCACGAGGTGCAGCGTGTCGGCGTTGGTCTGGATGTCGACGTCGAGATCGTTGTCCAGCATGTTGCCGATCGGATTCACGCCGGGCGCGCCGTTGGCGACGCCGCCGGCCTCGGTCGCGAGGGCGGTGTCGGGGACGCTCTGCGGCGGGTCGTTCACCGGGGCCAGGATGATCTGCAGCGTGTCGCGGTCCTGCAGCTGGTCCTGGACCGGCTCGCCCGGGATGCCGTCGCCGTCGGCGTCGCCGAAGTTGCCGCGGTCTTTGGCAAGGACGGTGAGCGTGTCGGTGCCGTTGAAGTTGAGCGCGCCCAGGTAGGTCAGGCGCGACAGTGCCACGTTGAGATCGGCGAGCGTGCCGCTCAGCGTCATCGTCGCGGTGCCGGCTCCCGTGGGCGTGACGCCGGTGGTGGCCTGCGAAAGATCGAGCACGCCCTTCGTCACCGTCAGCGTCACATCGAGGATGCCGGCGCCCGCGTCGACATCCGCAATGCCGATCGGGGCAAGGTTCAGCAGCACGTCTTCCAGCCCGTTCTGCGTGCCGGGCAGCGTATTCACCGGCGCATCGTTCTGCTGCACATAGCCGACGTTGGCCGTGCCTGTGGCGCCCTCGCCCACGTTCGAAACGACCTGGCCGGGCGGCGTGGAGGCATCCGTGTCGATGCGCGCGCGCAGTTGGCCCAAGGGCTGCGCAAGCGTCACCGGCGTGGGCGCGTCGATGCGGTATTGGCCTGCAGCCAGCGCGCTGAAGTTGAAGACGCCGTTGGCGTCGGTCACTGTCTGGAAGGTCTGGTTGTCTGCCGTGGTGGCCAGGTTGCCGTCCGCGCCCGCCCAGGTGAGCGTGACGGTCTGGCCGGCCAGCCGCGTGCCGTCCGGCGTGGTGCTGGTCGTGGGCGAGGCCGAGTCATCCCACAGCGCGCCGGTGATGAGGCCGAGGCCGGCGCCCTCGGCCCTCAGGTAGGTGTTGGGAGAGGTGCCCGTGCCGATGCGTTCTCCTTCGCCGGTGCCGTCGGTGCCCACGGTCGAGCCGCCCCAGTTCGTGAAGGTCTCGGGCAGGCTGCTCCAGGTCAGCGTGGCGTCGGAGTTGGCATAGGCCGCGTTGGTGCTCACGTCGACGCCGTACAGCACCACCACCGCGACGCCCGGATCGAGCCGGGCGAAGGTCAGCGTCACGCCGCCGCCTGTCGCGGTGAAGGTCACCCCGGCCGGCAAGGTGGCGGGCGTGTAGAGCACGCCACCGATGGAAACGCTGGTGGGCGTGTAGGCCGTCGCACCGGCGAAGCTGTCGACCAGCGTCACGTCAAAAGCGGGCGCCGTTCCGTCCTGCGTGAAGCGCACCGACACATCGGCATGGCTGGTCGTGGCCGTCGCATTGGGCGTGAAGCTGTCGACCTGCTTGACCACGCCATTGAAATCCGGCTCGACGATGTCCTCGAACAGCACGGCAGCCTGGGTGCTGATCGGCACGCCGGCAGCGGCATTCGAGGGCGTCGCGGAAAGTCGCGTGCCGGCCACGTTGGCCGACACGTTGAGCACGCGGCCGTTGAATTCGATCGTGGCGAACTCGAAGTTCGGGTCGTTGTCGTTGTTCTGCAGGTTTCCGAGGTGGAAGGTGAGCACCGTGTTGCCGTTGCCGTCCGCGCTCACGGTGATGTGACCGGGGTTGAAGACGCTGGTGGGCGCCGCACCGGACAGGTCCGTTGCGATGGGCTGGCGCAAGCCGCTGGTCTCGTCGCCCACCACCTGCAGCGTGCCGCCGGTGGCAAGGTCCCCGAACGAACTGCCGATGCCGCCATTCGACACGAAGGCGATGCGCACGGTGCCGTCGTCGATGTATTCCAGGCCGTTCTGCAATGTGACCGTCACGGTGAGGTCGTTGGTCGAGCCCTCGGGGATTGCGCTCACCACCCGGTAGCGGATCACTTCGCCAACCGCCACTTGCTCGTCCGGCGCCAGCGTTCCGCCCGCGGGCGGCAATGTGTCGGGCAGGCCGCCGATGCGCGACAACTGGACACCGTGCAGCACGCGGACGTCGGTCGACGCCGACGCCTGGTAGTCGTTGAGCACGCCGCTGGCGAGCAGGCCGTCGACGCCGTTGCGTTCGCCCGCGTTGGCGCCATCGAGGCTGGTCCAGCTCACGGTGGCCGTGTTCACGATCGAGGGCGTATTCGCCGCCTGGGATGTGACCGTGCCCCGAACGACCAGCGTGACGCTGCCACCCTTGGGCAGGTCGATGTTCGCGCCGGACACCGTGTGCAGGGTGCCGTCGGGGTCGATCACGAAGTCGCTCGGATTCCCGGTCGCACCGTTGGCAAGCGTCACGCTGAGAATGGTGAGGTTGCTCAATTGTGCCGTCGGCAGGACGTCCCTGAACGCGACGTCGAACGCCGCGAAGTCCGTGGCGGCGTTGCCGTTGCTGATCGTGATGGTGTAGTCGACCGTGTCGCCGGAGTCCACGCCCAACGGTGGGACCGCGCTGTTCGTCTGCGTGATGGTGAGCGTGGGTTCGCGCAGCGTCACCACGGGCTGCGCGCCGGTGCGCGGGACGACGCGGTCGATGGGCGCGGCGCCGTTGGGCGTGTCGGCGTCCGGGTCCGTGTAGGTGAGCCGCGCATCCTGCGCCATCGCACGGCCGGCCTGGTTGTCGATGCTGTTGCTGGCGACCAGGCGCACGCGGATGACGAAGCTGTTGTTGCCGGCAACGTTGTCGGCTGCCGTCGCGTTGGCCGTGAAGGACAGGCGCGCGTCGACGCCGTCTGCGCCCAGCGTGCCGCCAACGCCCGAAAGCGCGCCGACCGTCGCGGTGCCGTTGTAGTCGGCGCCGCCGTTCGCGGCGATGGCGGTCGTGATGAGCTGATAGCCGATGCCATTGAAGGTCGGGTCCAGGCTCATGCCGGCGGGAACGAGATCGTCCACGCGCAGGTTCTGCGCGGTGCCTTCGGGCAGGGTCACGACGATGTCGTACAGCATCGATTCGCCCACCACGACGTCGGCGCCGGTGGTGCTCGCGGAACTGGAATCCGTGTCGTCCACCGTGCCACCGGCAAACACCACGCTGATGGTCGGCACGGCCACCTGCTCGCTCGCGGTGTCGGTGGGGTCGGATGGCGTGAAGTCCGTCCCTCCATCGACGCCCGCGTAGTCGAGCAGCGTCGCGGTGCTCGACAGCGTGCTGCCGGCCGGCAGCGCGGCGGCGGCCAGCACGTCGTAGGTGATCACGATCAGGTTGGCGCCGCTGGTATCGGCCGCGGTGCCGGCACGCCCTGCGGGTAGCGATGCGAATCCGCCCGGGTCCAGGAAAGTGACGACGTTGCCGGTGACGCTGTAGTCGGTGCCGAGCACCATCAACGTCCCGTCGCCACGGTACACCTTGATGGTATTGGCCAGGCTGCCGCCCACGAAGCTCAGGCCCGTCGGCAGCGTGACCGACGTCGCCACGTCGAATGCCACGCCGCCGCCGGTGTTCTCGATGGCGGTGGCCATGCGCAGCGTGTCGCCCGCGTCGAAGCCGTCGATGTTGCCGTCCACCGCCTTCGTATCGGTCACGCTGCCGGTGAACGGCACGCCCGCGCTGCCGGGCGCCGCCCAGGCGCCGATGGTGCCGCTGATGCTGCCGCCGGTGGAGGACACGACACCGTGCGTCATGCCGAGCACTGGTTCCGCGACCGATGAGATGACGGCGGCATCCAGCGATGTCAGGTGGTCCTCGTCCACGGTCGTGAGCTGGTCCGACTGCGCCTGCACCGTGACCGAGCGTTGGTCCCCGAACGGCTCGTTGCCCACCACCAGCGTGAACCGCACTTCGATGCGCGAGCCAGCCACGCCCGGGTTCGTGTTGTCCCCGTAGTCGAAGATCACCGAGTTGCCCGGTCCGTTGGTCACGCTTGCGAGCGTGTCGGTGGTCGTGTTGCCGGGACCGATCTGCCACTGCCCAGGGCCCGTTCCTTCGGACCAGTTCACGCTGGACAGGTCGAACAGGGGCAGCGGCAGGAAGCTGGTCAGGATGAAGTGCTCGTAGTCTCCGGTGACCAGGTCATAGCTCATCTGGAAGGTCACGACGTCGCCCGGATGCAACTCGACTGCGGCCGGCGCCGGCGCGCCATTGACGGCCAGTACCTGGATGTCGACGTTGCTCGGAGGGATCTCCGTCGTCGTTCGGTCGCCGTCGGTGACCACGCCGCCCGTGAGGTTGACCGGGTTGTGCAGCAAGGTCGCGGTGATCGCGGCGTCGTTGCCGACGGTGTCGCCTTCATTGATCGGGACGTGCGGGTGCGGCGTGGTGAAATCCTGATCGACAGTTGCCCTGTAGGTCACGAGGATGGTGGTGGCGCCGTCCCTCACCGGGTCGAATGCCAGGTCGCCGGGCAGCGCGCCGATGGTCTCGCCCGCATTGCGCAAAGATTGCCCGATGTCCAGCGACAGCGCTGTCACACCGTCGGGGAGAGGCACGCTGCCGCTGACCAGCGGAATGCTCTTGGTGACGCCTGCGACCGTGTAGCTCAGCACGCCGCTTCCGACGATCGCGGTCTGCCCGTCGGACAGCTGGTCGGTGGCGTCGAATTGCCCCTGCGTCAGGAGGTTCTCGCCGAAGGCGAAGTAGTCCGACATCGCGATCCGCAAGGTGTAGGTGAGCGTGTCGCCGGGGCTGACCTGCGGGCTGCCGACGTTGGTCGTGACAGCAACGCTCTTGTAGAGCGCGATCGCCTGGGCGGTGAAACTCGCCGAGCCGCCGGTCCCGGCGACATCGATCGTTCCGCTCGACACGTCGCGCGGATCCAGCGGCGTCCATTGGGCGCTGGCCGACGGCGGCGCCACCGTGATGGTGACCGGCGCACCGGTGGTCGGGTCGAGCACCGGTGTGCCGCTCGCATCCGTCTCGGGCACGTAGAACTGCAGCGTCGTGTCGACCGAGCCGGTCAGCGCGGCGTAGGTGACCGTATAGCTCCCGACATAGGCGCCACCCACGAGCGCGGCGTTGATCTCCGCGGGGGCCGTCAGCACTTCACCCGTGGCCAGCGTGACCGAGTTCAGCACGCCGCCGGCGCCGGGCGTGATGCCCGTCACCAGGATGTCGGCGGGCACGTCCTGGCTGATGACCACGTTGCTTACGGTCTGGCCCGGTGCGGCACTTGCCGTCACCACCACGGTGTGCGGATAGTTCGGCCCGGTCACCGTGGTGTTGTCTTCCATCGGGACCGACTGCGTCAGGCTCATCACCGTGGGATGGATATTGAAGTCGTGGGTGCCGGCTTCGACCAGCGTGGGGTCGATGGTCGGGTCATCGGCCGAATCGTTGCCGAACTGGAAGCCGCCGCGCGCCTTGACCAGCAAGTCCGGCGCCGGGTCCGATGCGTTGGTGTCGGCCAGGTTGCTAAGCTGCGCGGTGACCACGATGTCGATGCTCGGCTGCCCCTGGATCACACTCGCATTGGGCAGCTGCAGTACGACCAGCTGGTCGCCCGCCCGCATGCCGAAGTCGGCCGCATGAATCACCAGCGCGGCCCCGGTCGCGTCCTTTGCCAGCGGATGTTCTGCGTTGCCGCCGGCATCGAAGGTCACCGTATAGGTCTTGATCGCCTGACCCAGGTAGGTCGCCGACACGAAGGTTGCGCCGTCGTCGCCGTCCTTGCCGGTCGCGGGGAGGAACACGTCGATGTAGGGCGCGAATCCGACTTGCGACTCGGTGTTGGTGAAACTCGCGGTGAAACTGAACTGCCCGCCCAGCAGGACGTCCGAGCCGCCCGACGACAGCGCCACGGTCGGGCTCGCATTCGCGAGCAGGCCCTTGAATTCGGCAAGGCCCATCGCGCTGATCGCGATGGGCTTGTCGATCAGGCCTGCGCTTGTCTCCAGCGTCCAGTTGCCGCCTGCCGCCGCACTGCCGGTCTCATCGCTGGAAGCTGCAACGTCCGCGCCGGTCCAGCGTGCAAGTTCGCTCACCAGCGCGCGGCCTGTCGCGCCAGCGCCCACGTCGCAGCCATACAACTGGATGTCCGCACCCGCCGTCAGCGACGCGTGCCATGACTGAAGCTGCGAAGCCAGTTGATCGACGTTGTCGCTCGTGATGGCGCGATTGCCCAGCTCGAACTGCCCAGCCATGCCGTGGGACAGGATCTGAATCGAATCGACCTGGCCAAGCCTCGCCAGCGCAGCGGAGATCGCGGCAAGACCATCCTCGTTGCCGTTCACGACCAGCACCGCCGTGCCGGCCACGGCCTGCGCCGCCAGGAAGTCACGCTGATCGAGACGCCCGTCGATGACCAGCAAGTTTTGCGCTGGTGCGGGAGCGGATGCTGCGGGACGTTGCGCCGCGGGCTGCGGCGATGTCGCGGGATGCTCGACAGTCCTGTCGACAGGTTGGGGCGTATCGGCATGGTGCTGCTCCACCGCGGCGGCGGCTGCGCCATCGAACATGATCCTGGGCTCAAGAGCCATTGCATGGCTTTGCGGCCTGAAATGTCTCATGTTCATGCGCGAGTTCCCTTGGTGATATGGCTTGCCTCGCCGGTACAACTCGATGCCCGATGCCCCTCGCACCTAGCTGGGTGCACCAGGTTCACCGCCCTGGCGATGAGCCCGCGCAGGGATGAACTTGATTCTATGGTTCACGGGCGGTCGTGGAAAGGCAAGGCAGGGGTACTGTTGACCGCGGGACAGTGTGCTCCCGGAGCCTGGTCAAGCGAGCGTTGACCCTTTCGACTGGGTTGAATTGTCGAGCTTGTTCTGTCTGGGGACGCGCGCCGCGGCAGGTGGCCTGCCACGGCGCTGGAAACGGTGTAGGGCATCCAACGTTGAAATGCACCCTGGCCTATTTCACCGGCGCACTGCAGGTGCCTGCGCGGGCCCATCGGTCATGCGTCACGAGGCACCTCCAGCGGCATCGCAACCCCGCGCAGCACCTGCATCGGCCCTATTGCACGGACGCGGTCCAGTTCCTCTTGCGAACGCAAGAACAATGAACCAGCGAAGCCGAGCCCGTTCACGGCGATCGATTCGAAGCATGCGCGCGAGCGCGGCACGACGAGCATCCAGCCTCGACGAACCAGCAGGTTGTAGGGTGCCGACTGAACTTCGCCTTCTTCGGTGGCGACAGCAGCAATGCCGCACCGATGAAGCAACTCGCGATAGAGGGCATGCAACTCGGGCGCCGTCGCCTGCGGCGCCAAACGTGCGAACGCATGCCTGAACGGCAGCCGCGAGCCGCTGTCGAGCAATCGCTCCATCGGTACGTCGTCCGGGCTTTCGCATGCGAGCGGGAGCGGCACCAGTTGCAGGTGCTTGTGCCGTTGGCTGGCCCCGGCCTCGACACCCCCGTTGTAGAAGGCGAGCCCGTCGACCTCGCCCAGGCAAGTGACGAGCGCCGCGAAATCCTCGACCGCAAGGAGGCGCTCCTGGCGTTCGAAGCCGCGGGTCACGAGCAGCACGTGGCCGGCGAGCAGTTGGAACTTGTTCAGCAGAACGTAGTGCGCAGGCGCGAGCTCGCAAACGAAAAGAGAACGGTCGTAGTCGCCGAGTGGATCTCTGGGCGCCGCGACATGGCGCGCCTTTTCCTTGTCCTTGTCCTTGTCCTTGTCCTTGTCCTTGCGCACGAGGCTCGACACCGTGCGCAAGACGAACCGGACGCCATCGCTGTCGACGACGATGGATCGAGTCTCGATCGGCTGCAGCGCACCGTCTGCCAGGGCGCGCCGCGTTGCATCTTGGACGAGGGACAGCGAATACACGCTGTCATTCTCGACCCGTTCCGGGCCCATGGGAACGACTACGCGGGGGCCCGGCGCATCAGTACCAGCGCACGCGCACTGACAAACGCTCGGCAACAATCGGTCCAGACCGCAGCAAGGGCAATGACGATGCCAATCGAAATCATCACTGAGCGTTTGCTTCTTCGCATGTGGAAGAGCTCGGATCGGGACCCGTATGCAGCCCTGAACGCAGACCCGGTCGTCATGCGCTTCTTCCCCGGACTGCAGTCTCGCGAGGGGAGTGATCGCGACATTGACAGGTGGGGCGCCGAAATCAATGAACGTGGCTGGAGCAACTGGGCCGCGGAAACCCGAGCGACCGGTCAATTCATCGGCTTCAT
The DNA here is from genome assembly GCF_037889915.1 of Variovorax humicola. Classification (NCBI taxonomy): domain Bacteria; kingdom Pseudomonadati; phylum Pseudomonadota; class Betaproteobacteria; order Burkholderiales; family Comamonadaceae; genus Variovorax; species Variovorax humicola. Next base: position 211,012 of record NZ_JBBKZV010000008.1, read on the forward strand.
CGGCCTGTCGATTCCCAGGCGCTCGCTGTCGTTCATGCCATGCGTGGAATTAGGCTATCGGCTTGCCCAAGAGCACTGGGGCAAGGGATATGCCACCGAGGGAGCGAAGGCGGCCGTGCGCGTTGGCTTCGAACAGCTGGGCTTCGAAGAGATCGTTTCGTTTACACCGGTAATCAACATTCCCTCGCGCAGGGTGATGGAGCGCGTTGGAATGACGAACGCCAATGAGGACTTCAACTACCCCAATCCCGCGCTAACGGAAGGCAGCGAACTGAAGAGGCACTGCTTGTATCGAATTTCGCGTGAGAGGTGGCTGCGGATAAAGGCCGCTTGATCGCAGGCCTCCCATTTCCGGTGTGATGGACAACGTGCGGGGGCAATGCCGACGACCACTCTGGCAAGGAACAAAGGACTCCTTCGGGGCCTCACAGCGTGAGTTCGCCAAGCGGCCGCAAAGGATCATCCAGACGGTTGGCGGCGACGTGTCGTTCAGCTTGACATGCGACCATCCCAGCCGGATCAGGCCCACGCCAATCGGCACGGTGGCGCCGGGCACGTAGCCGTCTGCCTTGAAGTCGCCCGTGCCGATGAGCGGCGGGAACTTGTAGTCGTTCTTGTTCCTGGTGCGCGAAATTTCACCGAACAGCTTGACGACGCCGAAGTCCCACGTAGCGCCCAGGTTGGCGATCGCTGCCTTGGGGGTGATGCCCTGGCGGTTGCAGCGCCGATTCAAGCGGACACCTGTCTCACACGAGCGGCGCCGATGCGGGGCCAAGCGACAAATTGCAGACGGGCCGCCCGATATTTCAGGCTTTCCTCCCCCCTTCTGGGGAGGAAAAGGCCACATATTTCGGTTCGTCGGTTGACAATGGCCGTTGCTAGTCCCAGGAGTTTGCCCGCCCGCAATCCACCATGCAGACCGACATCCGACATCGACTGTTGGCCATCCTGGCAGCGGACGCGGCGGGCTATTCGCGGTCGATGGCGCTCGATGCGATGGGCACGCTGGCCGCACTTGACGAGGCCCGCCAAATCTTTCGCACGCATGTCGCGCTGATGGGCGGGCGCGTCGTGGACACCTCCGGCGATTCGGTGCTGGCTGTGTTCGACACGGCGGTGGGCGCAGTCCGGGCCGCGGTCGCAGCCCAGGATGAACTCGCTTCCCGATCGAGCCACCCGCCTGCGCAGCTCCAGTTGCAGTTCCGCATCGGCATCCACGTTGGCGACGTGATCGAGAAGCCCGACGGCACGGTCTACGGCGACGGCGTCAACATCGCGTCGCGCCTGCAGGCGCTCGCGGAGCCCGGCGGCCTGGTTGTGTCGCACGCTGTCGAGGAGTTGTCGTCCGACCAGACGCGCGCCAACTTCGAGGACATCGGCCCGCAGCGGGTGAAGAACATCACCAAGCCTGTGGGCGCATTCCGGCTGGTGCCTGCCGCCACACCAACGTCGACCGCGCCGGCAGCGCTGGCCACGCAGCGTCCGCGCACGTCCCGGCGCCGCTGGCGCTGGGTCATCGCGGGCATCGTGGTGGCCTGCGTCATCGGCGGCGCCACTGCGACGTGGCAGTGGCAGCGGCATGCCACGCCGCCGATGAACATCGACGAAGAGGTCATCAACCGGCGCGCGCTCGCCGTGCTGGCCTTCAACGACCGGCGCGGCAAGGCCGCCGGCTCCACGCTGGCTGACGACATGGCGGACGCCATCGGCACCCAACTCGAGCGCGCAGGCGTGCGGGTCATCGAACGCCGCGCCACCATGCAGCAGGATCCCGCCGCGCCGGAATTCGAGCGCATCGGCCGGGAGCAGGCGGTGCGTTTCGTGCTGGGCGGCCGTGTGGTCCGCGATGGCAGCACCGTCCGGGTGGCTGCCAACCTGACCGAAATCGCCACTGGCGCTGTCTATCGCCTGCACGATGCCGAGTTCAAGAGCGACGAAGAAGCCGTGCGCTCTCCCTATGGACGGGACGTCGCCAACGCGCTGGCGGCGCGCTACTACGAAATCGAAGGCGTGCGGGCGAGGCTCCCCGGCCGTGAGAAGGACCCGGTCGACGCGATCGTCCTGGCCTGGCGCGACCTCGACCGCGGCAACACGCCGGAAGACCTGGAACGGGCGCGCCAGCGCTTCGAGTTCGCCGCAGAGGTCGACCCGAACTCGGTCGATGCTTCGATCGGCCTCGGCGTGGCGCACCTCGTGGCGTTCTACAACTACTTCAGCAAGTCCCCGCGCGACGAGCTCGACGTCACCGAAAAGGTTCTCAAGCGAGCGCTGGACCTCGGCCCGGCCAATGCGCAGAACCTGTCGGCATGGGCCGAGATGCTGTTCCTCCGGCAGCGTCCCGACGAGGCGTTCTGGGTCTGGCAACGCAGCTTGGAGATCAGCCCCGACGACCAGGCCAGCCACCTGCGGATGGCGATCGCGCTGGTGCGGCAAGGCCGCTTCGCTGAAGCCCAGCAACACATGGCCAGGGCGTCCAGCCTGCAGGCCTACCAGACGCGGACGAAGCAATGGCTTATCCAGTGCCGGGCCGACGCTGCCTTCGCGCAGCAGCGCGACGATGAAGCCTACGAGATCCTGCGCAACTGGGCGGCCGAGTTCCCGAACAACGGCCGGCCCTACCTCATGCTCGCGGCCATCGACGCATTGCATGGGCGCAAGGCAGCCGCCGCGGCCAACATGGCACGGCACCGCCAGTTGCAACCGCTGAGCAATATCGCTTACGTGGTTCTCACCTACCCGTCGACTGACCTCGGCTTCCTTGCGCAACGCGAGCGGCTGGTGGAAGGTCTTCGAATGGCAGGACTCCCGGAGGGCAGCAAATGACTCGGCTCCATTCGACGCTTCGCCGTGCGGCAACGCTGGCCATCGCAGTGCTTTGCAGCGTCGCGGTCTGCGCGCAACAAGACCCGCTGGTGTGGTCGCCGAGCCGATCCGCGCACCCTTGGCTGCAACTTCCGCTGACCTACGCGCAGCCACAGGGCGGCACCCTGGTCAGCTTCAAGTCTCCGCGCGAAGGCGCGCCGGATCTCGAGATCAAGGCCGTGGTGTTCAAGCCGCCCGGTGACGCCAAGGCGGCGGTGGTCATCGTCAATGCTGCGGACGGCTGGAGCGACATGCGCGAGGGCCATTACGCCCGGTCGATCAATTCCGCCGGCTATGCGGTACTGGTGATCGACACCTACGGCGCGCGGCGCGTGGCGTCCGCGTCGACCGACAACACGGCCATCAGCCTCTACGAACAGATGCGCGACACCTTCGCCGCAAAGCGCTATCTCGTCTCCCTCGGCTACCCTGCCGACCGGATGGCGCTCATGGGATCCGGACGCGGTGGGACCGTGGCCCTGCTGGTCGCCGACCAAACATTCCTTCCTTCGGAAAAAGCCGACCGGTTTGCGCTCGTGATGGCGGTGGGCGCTACCTGCTTTCTCCACCCGCGGCAGCCCAAGCCAAGCGCCCAGGTGTTCATCGCGATTGGCGGCAAGGACGAAGTGACAGGCGTCAAGCCGTGCCAAACGCTCGCGAGCGAGTACGCGGCAGCGGGTGGCAGCAACCAGGTCAAGGTGTACTCCGGGGCAACCACGGGATTCGACGGCGATCCGAAGGACCGCATCATGTTCCGGAACGCGAACATCGAAAGCCTGGCCAATTGCAACGTCGTGGTCGAGCCGGACGGGCGCTTCAACTACGACGGCAAGACATTTGCAGAGACCGACCCGGCCCCGCTATTCACGGAAATGCGAAAGAGCTGTATCAAGTACGGCGCCTCCATCTACACCAACGTCACCCAGAAGGCCAACGTCACGCTCGACCTGATCGACTTTCTCGATGCCAATTTCCGCCACTGAACGGGCCGTGTCGGACGGGACGCGGACGCTGCATGACAGACGATGATGCGCCTGCAAAGGGCTGCGGGGCGGGCGGGATCGCCTTGTCGCTCGTGCCGTGGATGAACCACGACGGAATGAACTTCCACGCCGGCGATCCCGAGGGCTCGGCAAATGCGGCTGCGCTCAAAGCCGCGGGGTAGCCTCGATCAGGTGCGCCGCGCGCCAGGGCACGTCCGCGGCGAAGCAGGGGCGGTACTCTGATGCCTTGACATAGAGGTCGTAGTTGAGGCGAATCAAGCGCGCCGCAATACACGCTGGCATTCTCGACCCGTTGCGGGCAATACGTTTCAACGCTCCTTCATGCTCAACAAGGCCCGAAGCGTCACTTCCGTCGCATCGTCGTCCGGCCTGGTCCGATGCGCAATGCCCAGCGCCCTCTTCAGCGCCGGCCGCAGCGGTCGCATGCTGATGCGCCGATCAGGTGGCGGCGCGCCTGCTTCGTGCGGCAACAGCGCGGCGCCGTAGCCTGCTGCCACCAGGCTCTTCATCGCATCGTTGTAGTTCAACTCGATGCGCGCCTGCGGCCGTTCGCCGGCCGCGGCGAACCATTCGGCGGTCTGGCGCGAGAGTCGGGTGCCGCGATCATTGGCGATCAGGGGCCGGGCGGCGAGCCAGGCAGGCGTCACGTGCCGCGGCGGTTTCCAATCGGCCGGGATGAACGCCAGCACCGGATCCTGGCGCCAGGCCTGCACGCGCAGGCCGCGAAGCACCGCTGCGGCAGCGCGACGATGCCAATGTCCAGGCTGCCGGCGGCGAGCCGCACCAGTGCTTCCTCGCTGGTTATCACCGCGACCTGCACGTCGATCTCCGGATGCCGGGCGGCCAAGCCCTCCAGCGCCTGCGGCAGCAGGTGCGCGAGCGCGCCGGTGGAGGCGCCCAATCGCACGCGGCCGCCGCGCGCGGCGATCTGGCGTTGCACGGTCTGCAGCAGGTCGTCGGCTTCGGCCAGCAGCCGCCGTGCCTTGTCGATCAGCAGGCTGCCGGCGGACGTCGCGGTGACGCCGGCCGGCGCGCGGTGCAGCAGGCGCATCCCGAGGCGGGCTTCGAGCAGCGCCACGTGCAGCGTCACCGTGGGCGGCGCCAGGTGAAGTGCCTTGGCCGCCGCGGCGAACGAGCCGAGATCGGCCACCGTCAGCAGCGTGCGCAGGCGGTCGAGATTGATTTCGCGCATCGTGCAACTTTCGTCGTCAAAGAGTGATTCAGAATGTCTGAACTGGTAGTTTGTCAGATTCAACTGGCCTGCATGCGATGGGTGATGCACCATGCGCTTCGAACTCAATCGGAGCACTCATGACCCCTCTCGTTTACATCGCTGGCGACCAAGGCACCACCGGCCTGGAAGTGCGGCAATGGCTGGCGGGGCGGACCGACCTGCGCCTGCTGCAATTGCCGTCCGGCCATCGCAAGAGCGCGGCCCATCGCGCCGAGGCGCTGAATGACTGCGACGTCGCGTTGCTGTGCCTGCCGGACGATGCCGCGCGCGAGGCCGTGGCGCTGGTGCGCCGGCCTGGCGTGCGGGTGATCGACGCAAGTTCGGCCCACCCCACCGCGCCGTGCTGGGTCTATGGCCTGCCGGAACTGGACGCTGCGCAGGCCGAGCGCATCGCCCATGCCGGGCGGGTCAGCAATCCCGGCTGCTACCCGACAGGGGCGCTGGCACTGCTCAAGCCCCTGGTCGACGACGGCCTGGTGCCGGCCGACCATCCGCTGGTCATCCACGCGGTGTCAGGCTATTCAGGACGAGGCCGAGCCGGGCTTGAGGATCATGAAGGCGCCGGCGCTGCCACCGCGGTGCCCTTCCAGGTCTACGGCCTGGGCCTGAACCACAAGCACGTGCCTGAGATCCAGCAGCATGCCGGCCTGGCGCATGCGCCGGTGTTCGTGCCGGCGTATGGCCACTATCGACAAGGCATCGTGTTGACGATCGCGCTGCATCTGCGCCTGCTGCCCGCCGGCGTGACGGGCGCGCGCTTGCACGCCGCGCTTCAAGCGCGCTACGCAGGGCAAGCTTTCATCGATCTGGAACCGCTTGCCGAGGACGTCGATGCGCGGCGACTCGACCCCCGGGCGCTCAACGGCAGCAACCGATTGCGACTCGCGGTGTTTGAGCAGAAGCGCACGGGCCAGGTGCTGCTGGCCGCGGTGTTCGACAACTTGGGCAAGGGCGCCGCGGGAGCGGCGGTGCAGAACCTCGATCTGATGCTCGGTTTGTCGGCGGTACGACACCTGGAGCGCGGCGACCCATTTCACAGCGTGCGGGCCGCATGACATTGTTCAGTGGTAGAGATCGCCCCGAGCAAGTCGCTCGCGTTGGATTGCCCCCTTTCCGGGCAGGGCTGGATGTAGCGCGTGACGTGCTTGAGCAAGGCGAACCGTCCCAGCGTCGGCGAGCCGGGGATGGGCTTGGCCACATGTTCCACATGATGAACGAGGCGCGCATCGGCGTGGGCCTGACCGCCTCGGCCCTCGCCTACACCGGCCACGCCGCGTGGCTGGTCGTGCCCGATCCGGTCGAGCGCACGCCGCTGGACACGCCCGCGCACTGGTTGTAAGCGGCAAGAGCGGGTGTCAGCCTTGGGACCTCCCCGACCTCCTCGGGTGCGCCTCATCGGCCCAGGCGCACGCCTGCGGGTAGGATGCACATCCCGCTCACGAGTTGGAGAACGAATGTGATCCCCAAGAACACGATCTGTCTCTGGTACGACGGCACCGCGCTGGACGCCGCGCAGTTCTATGCCCAGACCTTCCCGGACAGCGCGGTGGGTGCGGTCCATCGCGCGCCTGGCGACTATCCCTCGGGCAAGCAGGGCGACGTCTTGACGGTCGAGTTCACCGTCATCGGCATCCCTTGCCTTGGCCTGAACGGTGGCCCGGAGTTCAAGCACAGCGAGGCTTTTTCGTTCCAGGTTGCGACTGACGACCAGGGCGAAACCGACCGCTTGTGGAACGCGATCGTGGGCAACGGCGGCCAGGAAAGCGCCTGCGGTTGGTGCAAGGACAAGTGGGGCCTGTCGTGGCAGATCACGCCGCGCGTCCTCACTGCAGCATTCACCGACCCCGATCGCGCCGCAGCCAAGCGCGCTTTCGAGGCGATGATGCAGATGAGAAAGATCGACATCGCGGCGATAGAAGCGGCCTGGCGCGGCTGACGCTCCCGGTCCGTTTGCAATGACCGATCAAGGCTGCCTTGGGGCGGACGAATGGTCGGTGAAGGACAGGGCCCCGCGGCCATGGCCACGTGGCCGAACTGCGCGCAAGCCAGGGCAGCGCGACGAAAGCCGGGCAGGCACGCGCTCGGCAGCGGGTCCCCGGCACGCCATCGGCAGACTCCTCACCCGGCACAACCCTGAGGCCACGACGCCGTAACCCAGCGCCGCGCGGCTCAGGCGCTGCCGGTCAAGCGCCGAGAAGGCGCAACACTTCGGTGACGGCAAGCTTCCCCACGAACCAGGCGATTGCCACCAGCACAAAGGGGGCAGCCAGCGCGCAAAGCGATGCCATGAGCATCGGAACGTTTGCCTTCGAAGCGTTGCCGATCCGGATTGGGCTATTGAGGGCCGACATAGGTGCTTGGCCGTTCATTGATTATTGATTCGACTTCCGATGCTCGCAGAAGTTCGTCAATGTCATGAGGTGTTGCGGGGAGACGGAGGCGCATGCGGCCACCTCTCCGGTCCCGTCCAATTCGGGCCTGGCCTTGGGCAATGCGGCATTTGCATGCAAACACGGCATGCCCGGTGTCGGGCCGCCGGGCGTAAATGTCGGCAGGACGCCTTTTCTCGCGGCGAATCGACGACCAGAGGTTGATGGGCCGCCGCCGCGATAGACAGCGACATGCTTTGGCAGGGAGGTGCCGGAGGGCCGACTTCACGGACTGCCTGCTTCCGTGCCGCCCGCCGTTGAAATCCAACCAAAGTAGGATTTTCGCGCCGTCCGCCAGCGACTAGCGTTGGGCACTGGCAGAGGTTCGTGCTACCGGCATGGGTGCCGAAGATGGACTGATAGGACGAGGCACCGCCGGGAACCTCGAGCCGTCGGCGGCGGACCTCGCGCATCCGAGCGAGGCCACGCGGTTCGGTCCAGGCCCATCGGCCGGCGCATCGGATGCGGCCGCCTGCGTGACCATGGCCGAGGAACGCGTCAGGTTTTGATTTCACGGCAGGCGAGCCTCGGCTCGCCCTAAAAGCCGCCTTGCGGCGAAAGCAGAAGCTACGAGCACCAGAAGGAGACAGTGATGGACACCATACTTGCGTTCGATCTCGCGACCATGGCAAGCGAGGGCGCGTGGCGCGATTTCACGCCCGGCCAGTGGCAGACCCGGGTCAACGTGCGCGAATTCATTCAGCGCAACTACACGCCCTATGAGGGCGACGGCAGCTTTCTCCAGGGGCCCACGGCGCGCACGAAGGCGATGTGGGACAAACTCACGCCGCTGCTGGCGCAGGAGCGCGAGAAGGGCATCCTGGGTGTATCGCAGATTCCCTCGGGCATCCTGGCGCACGAAGCCGGCTACCTCGACAAGGAGCAGGAGATCATCGTCGGCCTGCAGACCGACGCACCGCTGGTGCGGGCGATCATGCCCTTCGGCGGCTGGCGCGTGGTGGAGGACAGCCTGCGCGCCTACGGCTACGAGCCCGATCCGGCGCTGATCGAGATATTCACCAAGTACCGCAAGACGCACAACGTCGGGGTCTTCGATGCCTACACGCCCGACATCCGCAAGGCGCGCTCGGCCTCCGTGGTCACCGGCCTGCCCGATGCCTACGGCCGCGGGCGCATCGTCGGCGACTATCGCCGCGTCGCGCTGTACGGCGTCGACTTCCTGGTTGGCGACAAGGAACGCGAGAAGCAGGAACTGGACGATCGGCACTCGACGGAGGACATCATCCGCCTGCGCGAGGAACTGGCCGAACAGATCCGCTCGCTCAAGGAACTCAAGGAGATGGGAACGCGTTACGGCTTCGACATTTCCGGCCCGGCGAAAAATGCGCGCGAGGCGGTGCAGTGGACCTACTTCGGCTATCTCGCCGCGGTCAAGCAGCAGAACGGCGCCGCGATGTCGGCCGGGCGCCTGTCCACCTTCTGGGACATCTATTTCGAGCGCGATCTTCGTGACGGCACGCTGAACGAATCCCAGGCGCAGGAGATCATCGACGACCTGGTGATCAAGTGGCGCATGGTTCGCTTCCTGCGCGCGCCCGAGTACAACCAGCTCTTCTCGGGCGACCCGGTCTGGGTCACCGAGGTGGTGGGCGGCCAGGGCGAGGACGGGCGCACGCTGGTGACGAAGAGCGCGTTTCGCATGCTGCATACCCTGAACAACCTGGGGCCGGCGCCGGAGCCCAACCTGACCGTGTTCTGGTCGCCCCGGCTGCCCGACGGCTTCAAGCGCTTCGCCATCAAGACCTCGATCGACACCAGTTCCATCCAGTACGAGTCCGACGATCTGATGCGCCCGAAGTGGGGCGACGACTGTGCCATCGCCTGCTGCGTGTCGGCCATGCGCGTGGGCAAGCAGATGCAGTTCTTCGGCGCGCGCGTGAACCTGCCGAAGACGCTGCTCTACGCACTGAACGGCGGGCGCGACGAAGTGAGCGGCGCGCAGGTCGGACCCCATCTGGCGCCGGTGACCGGCGACCTGCTCGACTACGACGAGGTGATGGAGCGGCTCGACCCGATGATGGACTGGCTGGCGAAGACCTACGTCAACGCTCTCAACATCATCCACTTCATGCACGACAAGTACTGCTACGAAGCGATCGAGATGGCGCTGCATGACCGCGACGTATTGCGCACGCTCGCCTGCGGCATTGCGGGGCTGTCTCATGCGGCGGACAGCCTGTCGGCGATCCGGTACGCGAAGGTCCGCCCGGTGCGTGACGATCGCGGGCTCATCGTCGAGTTCGAGACCACGGGCGAATTCCCCTGCTTCGGCAACAACGACGACCGCGTCGACGACATCGCCCGCCTCCTGGTGTCGAAGATGATGAGCAAGATCCGCATGTACCCGAGCTACCGCAACGCGACGCACACGCAGTCGGTGCTGACCATCACGTCGAACGTGGTCTACGGCAAGGGCACCGGCAGCACGCCGGACGGGCGCAAGAAGGGCGAGGCCTTCGCGCCGGGCGCCAACCCGTCCAACGGGCGGGATACGCATGGCGCGCTGGCGGCGCTGATGTCGGTGGCCAAGATTCCCTATGACGACGCGGAGGACGGCATCTCGCTGACGCTGTCGGTCGTGCCCTCGGCGCTCGGCAGCGAGAGCGAGCGGCTCACCCGCGGCACCGATGCCCTGGACGCCTACTTCTCCAGCGGCGGCTTCCACGTCAACATCAACGTGCTGAACCGCGAGACGCTGCAGGACGCAATGGCCCATCCCGAGAAGTACCCCCAGCTCACGATCCGGGTCTCGGGATATGCCGTCAACTTCATCAAGCTGACCCGGGAGCAGCAGCTCGACGTGATCAACCGCACTTTCCACGGTGCCATGTAGGAGCGCGCCATGGGCCAGACACTCAGCGGCAGCCGCTATGAACTGCACGTCTCGAGGAGCGGGGCGGCGCAGTCGAAATCGCAGGACTACTTCACGATCCACGCGGCCGATCTCGAGGAGTCCGGCGACCCCGGGGAAGACCTCGTCGGCAACGTGCATTCATGGGAGGTGGGCAGCACGGTCGATGGCCCGGGTATCCGCTTCGTGGCCTTCCTCACGGGCTGCTTCCTGCGTTGCCAGTACTGCCACAACCCGGACACCTGGCACAAGAACAACGGCCGGCCGGTGAGCGTCGCGCGCGCCATGCAGGAGATACGCAAGTACGCACAGGTTCTGAAGATCAGCCACGGCGGCGTCACGCTCTCCGGCGGCGAGCCCATGGTGCAGAAGGCTTTCGCCATGCAGATCTTCAAGCGCTGCAAGCAACTCGGGTTGCACACCTGCATCGACACAGCCGGGCGCCTGGGTGATCGCATGACGGACGAAGACCTGGCGCTCATCGACCTGCACCTGCTCGACATCAAGTCCGGCGACCCGGCCATCTACGAGCAGGTCACGCGCCAGCCGCTGCAGCCAACGCTCGACTACGCGCGCCGCCTGTCCGACCTGGGCCGCCCGATGTGGGTGCGCTACGTGCTGGTGCCGGGTCTCACCGACGGCTACGACAACGTGGAGAAGGTGGCCGACGTGTGCGCCGGGCTGAAGTCGCTCGAGCGGGTGGAGATCCTGCGCTTCCACCAGATGGGCCGGGACAAGTGGGAGAAGCTCGGACTCGAATATCCGCTGCGGGATGTCGAGCCGCCTTCGCCCGAGTTGGCCGAGCGCGTCCGCGGGCAGTTCAGGAGCCGCGGCCTGACGGTGTACTGATTGCTGGCGATACACAGGAACACAGGAGAACGCAATGGAGACCTTGAGCAGTCTGTTGGGGCCGCAGCCGATGATGGCGATGTTCCTGACCATCGCGATCGGCTATCTGCTGGGTGAGGTCAACGTCAAGGGCTTCTCGCTCGGCGTGGGCGCGGTGCTTTTCGTGGCCCTGTTCATCGGCTGGCTGGCACCCAAGTCGGCGCCCGCGCCGATGGTGGGCACGCTGGGTCTTGCGCTGTTCCTGTACGCCGTCGGCGTGCAGTACGGCAAGCAGTTCTTCCTGGGCCTCACGAGTTCCGCCGGCCGGAAGGCAAACCTGATCGCGCTGTCCGGCGTGTTGCTCGCCGGCGTGGTCAGCGTGCTGTTCCTCAAGATGACGAACCTCGAAACCGGCCATGCGCTCGGCCTGTTCGCTGGAGCGGGCACCAGCACGCCGACGCTGCAGGCGGCCATCGTGAAGCTGGGCAACGACGATCCCGCGGTCGGCTACTCGGTGGCCTATCCGCTGGGTGTGGCGGGGCCGATCCTCTTTCTGTACGTGACCTTCATGCTGCTCAAGCCGAAGATCGAGATGCCGCCGGGAGGTGGCCTGGAGTTGCTGGAAATCGCGCCGCAGGAGTCCGCGTTGAAGGGCAAGACCATCGGCGACCTGCTGGCCAGCCTGCCGGCCGGCATCGAGATCGCGGCACTGCGGCGGGCGCATCACAATCTGCCCGCTACGCACTCGATGGCGCTGGCCGCGAACGACGTGCTACTGGTCACCGGGCCGAGCCGAGAGGCGCTGGAGGGGGCGGCCAGGCAACTCGGCGAGGTCCATGAGGGGCGGATCATGGGGGATCGCCGCGACCTGGACTACCTGCGCGTCTTCGTATCCCGCCCGACCGTCGCCGGGCGCGCCCTGGCGGACTTGAAGCTGCCGGATGGCAAGCCCCACGTGGTCGTGCAGGTAAGGCGTGGCGACGCCGATATCGTGCCCAAGCCCGACCTGGTGCTCGAGTTCGGCGACCGCGTCGGACTGCTCGCGCATCGCGATGAATTCGGGGCGTTGCGCAAGTTCTTCGGCGATTCCATCAAGGGAACCGCCGAGTTCAGCTACATCTCCATCGGACTCGGGATGGCGCTCGGATTCCTGCTCGGCGCCATCAACTTTCCCTTGCCAGGCATTGGCAAGCTCGCGCTGGGCCTGTCGGGCGTGCTGATCGTGGCCCTCGTGCTCGGCAACATGCGCCGCACCGGCGGGCTGAACTGGACCATACCGCTGTCGGCCAACCTGGTGTTGCGCAACCTCGGCCTGACCCTCTTCCTGGCGCAAGTCGGCATGTCGTCGGGGCCGAAGTTCGCGGCCACGGTTTCCCAGACCGGATTCCTGATGATCGGCCTGGGGGCCATCGTCGTGGTGGCGCTCGTGCTGCCCATCCTGGTATTGGGACTGGGTGTGTTCAAGATGCCTTTTGACGAAGTGGCGGGCATCGTCGCAGGCGCGTGCGGCAATCCCGCCATCCTCGCCTACTCGAACAAGCTCGCGCCCACCGACAAGCCCGACATCGCCTACGCGATGATCTTTCCGGGAATGACGATCATCAAGATCCTCTTCGTGGACATCGTGCCTGCGTTTCTGGGTGGGTGAGCGCCCGGGCGCGCAGCGCGGTCAGAAGGGCTTGTCGCCGACGATGCCGGCACGCTCCAGGTTGCGTACCGCCGGCCAGAAGTCCTGCGCCGCATAGTGCTGCGTGCAACGGTTGTCCCAGATTGCGACGCTGTTCTTCTTCCACTGGAAACGCACCTGGTATTCGGGCACGCTAGCCTGGCTCACCAGGTAGTTGAGCAACAGGCTGGCGCCGGGTGCATGGTCCAGGCCAAAGCGCACGTTGCCAGGCGTGTGGTAGTTGGTGAAGTGGGTCGTGAAGGCATTGACGAACAGGACCTTCTCGCCAGTCTCCGGGTGCGTGCGCACCACCGGATGCTCGGCATCGGGGAACTGGGCGTGCAGCGCCAGGCGCTTCTCGACCGGCATGGCGGCTCCGAAGCTGGCCTCGATGCTGTGGCGCGCGCGCAGCGGCGCGATCTGCGTCTTGATGTGCTCGGGCAGGCGGCGGTATGCCTCGCCCATGTTGGCCCACAACATGTCGCCGCCGACCGCCGGGCCTTCGACGCAACGCAGCACGGCACCCATCTGCGGGCACTCGCGCCAGGTGGTGTCGCAGTGCCAGGCGTTTTCGTACTGCTCCTGGCGGCTGTCGGGTCCCTTGTAGATGCGGACCAGACCGGGGTGGTCGGGGTCGCTGCCGACCACCGGATGATCTTCCAGCGATCCGAAGCGCTGGGCGAAGGCCACATGCTCGGCGCGTGTGAAATGCTGGTCGCGCAGGAACAGCACCTTGTGTGCGAGCAGCAGCCTGCGAATCTCGGCGAACAACGCGTCGTCGTGCACCGCGTCGGCCAGGTCGACATCGTGCAACTCGGCACCGATGGTAGGGGTGAGCGCGTTGACACGCATCGTGCGGGAACGCCGGGATGCAGATGTTGCGGCGGCAGGAGAGCCGCTCTTGGTAGAAGTGCGCATTCTTGTCTCCTTGGATCATGCAGTCCGACGGCTGGCCGGCAAGCGCGGGCCGGCTCAGCCGTCTGGACATGCTCAGCGTGAACGCCGGATCAGAAGGCGTGACGGATACCGACGTCGTAGCCCATCGCGTTCTTGGCCTGGTAGCCCGAACCGGTGGTCAGGAACGTGTTGGTGAACTGTGCCGTGCCGGTCGTGAAGTTGCTGTTGGTGTTGAAGGCAGCACCATCCTTATTCTTGATCAAGGCCGCCGTCGTGTACAGCGCGGTGCGCTTCGACAGGTTGTGCACGTAGCCCAGGGCGAACTTGTCGGCCTTCGGTTCCGGCGCAGTCAGCGCAGCGGCGAGCGTGGGGGCCGAGGTGTAGCTCAGCTTGACGTGCGACCAGCCCACGACGATCAAGCCAGGCCCGACGGGGATGGTTGCGCCCAGGAGGGCACCGTCACCCTTGAAGTCGCCCGTGCCGACGAGCGGCGGGTTCACGTACTCGAACACGTTCTTGGAGCGCGACCA
>NZ_JBBKZV010000009.1:0-221006 GCF_037889915.1 Variovorax humicola
CACCGGGTAGCTGCCGATCTCGACCTGCTTCACATCGCCCGTGGCCGGATCGCGCGTGCAGACCGGCGACAGCACCGTCTTGCAGGGGCCGTTCCATTCGATCAGGTCGCCGCGAATCAGCGAGTGCCGCTGGTGTACCTGTTCAGCCAGGCGATGCTCGGCCGGGATGTCTTCGGGTGTCGGGAAGTGCTGCGCGAGATGTTCGCCGCGGTCTGTGGTCATGGGGTCTCCGTGAAGTTGGGGATCAGCGATCGAGCTTGAGAAACAGGTCGCGATCGGGGGCAAAGTGCGGGTGCCGCGGCAGCAGCGCCCCGGCGTTGCCGATGGGTCCGGGGAGCAGGTGGCTGTCGATCACGGCCCCCCACCGATGAAGGTATCGATGAAGACGTACAGGAAGCTTCGGATGCTGCGTCCGCGCCCGGCCAACAGTTCGGCCACGCAGGCGGCTGCGGTGTCCCTGACGACTCGACCGGCAGGCCGATGACGTCGGGTTGCAGGACCGAGCGATAGCCCTCAGGGGTGCCGCTCACCTGCATGAACGCGACCGGCTGGATCACGGCTGCATCGAGCGGGAATGCGAACAGGACCGCGGCGCAGGCCTCGCGCATGTCCACACCGGACAGGCGCCGGATCGGCTTGCCGCGGCCGAACGATTCGGGCGGGAAATTGACATCGGCCAAGAGATCTCGTCGCGATGTCCCATTTCACCTGGCACCTTGAGCAGTTCGGGGCTCAGGAGCGAGTCGATGTTCTTCAGCAAGTGTGTCGTCTCCATGTGCTGGCGGTCGGCGGGCCGACGGCTGATCCTTGAGGTGTCGCCTTTGCGACAAGGGTATTATCGAGCGCCTCTATTAATAAATCAACTGGATTTATTAATGGTTCTCCCTAGTCGACTCACCGAGGAGAGGCCCACCCCAGCTCGGCAACGCTGCCTTCGCCGACGCTCCGTGTGACCCCTCACTCGGGGAAGAACCGCCTTGGGCAGGAACGCCCAAGAGCAAAAAAAAGCGAGCAGCGGACACCGGGCAGGATGTCCTGCAGCATGGAAACGCTTCCCTTGCGCAGCCGAGCATCGACACCCTGGGGCCAGGTTTGGCCGATGCCAAGGCGCTCCTCGCGCGGATGCAGGCCCAGATCGTCACGCGCCAGATCGAGATGCTGTTTAGCCAGCCAGCGCCATTGCGAAGCGTGCCGCTTGAATCGCGCCATCAAGGACTACCGCGGCGTTCAATACTGCAGCCTGTTTGGCAGCGTCGTCGTGAAGGGGCCGCGAGCACGGTGCGACGGCGCACGCTCGGTGTCGCGCGCCGGCTGGATGTTCAGCGCCTCGTCTGCGACGGAAGACGGCGTGCGCGTTCAGGAAGCGATGTTTCGGTCCATTGCTGCGGGTCTGCGCCATGCGACCAGGGAGAGCAGCGGCCCGGTTGCTGCAGTTGTGACCAAAGCCATGACCATGAGCATGGTGAACAGATCCGCACCGATCAGGCCCGCATCCAGGCCCACCTTGATGACGATGAGTTCCATCAACCCTCGCGAGTTCATCAGCGCGCCGGTGGCAAGGCTTTCCGGCCAGCCATAGCCGCAGATGCGCGCACCCGCTGCTCCGCCAACGATTTCTCCGACGCTTGCTGCCAGCAGGATCAGGCCAAGCATGCCCAAACCAGCGTTGCCGAATGCTCCCGCAGTGGTTCCCAGGCCGGCCATGGCGAAGAAGACTGGCATCAGCACCACGACCGATAGCGGTTCGATGCGCTCGGCCAGCGCATGCAGCAGTCGATCGTCGCGCGGCACGGCGATGCCGAACAGGAATGCCCCGAACACCGCATGCAGGTGCAGCCATTCGGTCGCGCTGGCGAACACTCCGATCAAGAGGGCAGTCAGGACCTTTGGGGAGGCCTGCTGCGAGCGTGTCCACGCCGCTACACTCTCGAAAGTCATGCTCCACCACCATGTCCATCGCTTCATGACCTCGTTCGCCGTGGTCATCTCGCTGCTGTTTTCGCAGCTGGCGTTGGCAAGCTACGTCTGCCCGGGTGCAAGCGACGTGGCGGCAATGGCGGAGATGATGGCCGCAGGGCAGCCCTGCGAAGGGATGGATGCAGCGCAACCCGTGCTCTGCCACCAATTCGCCGCCGACATGTCGCTGTCGTTCGAGCCGGTGAAAGTGGTGACTCCCTCGTTCCCGGCCATCGTGCAAATACTCGTCGTGCCGCTTCTCCTTGAGGCACAGCTTGCCGTCGCGTTCCCGGTCGCCGCAGCGCCGGAGCTTCGACCTCCCCCCGACCCCGTTTTCCTCTCCACGCTCAGACTGCGAGTCTGAAATCTCCGTCGACTGAATGGCGCTGGCGCGGCTCGTCCGCTCGCCAGCTGACGTCCCGTTTGTCTTCGGAGTTTTCATGCAATCCCACTACCTGCGTGTTGCCACCTTGGCAATCGCACTGCTCCCCCACCTGGTGGACGCGGCCCCCCTTACCCTTGAGACGGCGCTGGACCTTGCCGTCAAGCGCTCCGAGTCCGCTCGCGCCGCTCGCGCTGGCGTGACGAGCGCGTCCGAGCTCGCCCGCGCGGCGGGCCAGCTACCCGACCCAATGCTGCGGGCCGGCGTAGACAACTTGCCCGTGACGGGACCCGACCGCTACAGCACCACGCGCGATGCGATGACGATGAAACGCATCGGCATCAGCCAGGAATGGCTGTCGAGCGAGAAGCGAGCCGCTCGCCGCGCGTCGGCCGAGGCCGTGGTCGAGCGCGAGGGCATCCAGGCCCGCAGTTCGCTCGCCGAAATCCGCCTGAACACAGCGCTTGCCTACCTCGACGCGTACTACGTCGGCGAGGCACTCAAGCTTGCGACGCTCATGGAGCATCACGCGCATGAAGAATACGAGGCGGCGCGCGGACGCGTGGCTTCGTCCATGGGTAGCAGCCAGGAGGCGCTTGCCCTCACAGGCGCGCGTGGTTTGGCGGAAGACGAGTCGGCCGAATTGCGTCAACTGCAAAGTGCGGCCCAGGTGACGCTCGAGCGATGGGTGGGCACCGCTGCCGATGAATTGGCGCCTGTCGCCGCGATTCCTCTGCCAACGGAGCAGGCCTACGTCGCAGCCCATCCAACTGTGCTGGCAAAACAGTCCGATGTGGATGTGGCCACACGAGCGGCCGCTGTCGCAGCATCCGAGCGCAAGCCGAACTGGACCTGGGAGATTTCGTACGGGCAACGCGTCAACTATTCGGACATGGCGACTTTCGGCGTGAGCATCCCGCTCCAGGTGGCACCGTCCGAGCGCCAAGACCGAGAAACCGCCGCAAGGCTCGCCTTGGCCGACAAATCCGAGGCGGAGCTTGCCGAGGCTACGCGCGCAGCAATCGCCGAATACCGAACGCTTGGCAGCGACGCACAACGGTTGCTCGAACGAATCGAGCGGTATCGCGCGAGCGTCGTCACTCCCGCGGTGCAGCGAACTGTCGCGGCGACCGCGGCGTATCGCTCGAATCAGGGCACGCTGTTGTCCGTCTTCGAGGCGAGGCACGCCGAGGTGGATGCGCAACGAAAGCTGCTCACACTTCAGCGTGACCTCTCAAAGGCTCGAGTACAGCTTGCGTTCAAACCTTCTGCGCAAGGAGATGGCCAATGAAACGCACTCATCTCACCGCGCTTCTCGTTGTCGGCAGCGCTGTTCTCGCTGGCGGCAGCTTCCTGGCGGGACGCCACACCGGCGACGACGGCATGACGACCCAAACAAGCGCGGGTAGTGGTACATCGTCGCCCGAAGGGCGCAAGGTCCTCTACTGGCACGACCCCATGGTCCCGGGCCCACGCTTCGACAAGCCGGGCAAGTCGCCTTTCATGGATATGCAGCTTGTGCCGGTCTACGCCGACAGCGACCCAGGCTCGTCCGGTGTCAAGGTGAGCCCCACGGTGCAGCAGAACTTGGGCATCCGCTACGCGACGGCGCGCCGTGCGGAAGCGTCCACCTCGTTCGATGCCATCGGTGCAGTCCAGTTCGACGAGAGATTGAACGTGGCCGTGCAGAGTCGGGTCGCCGGCTACGTCGAGCGGTTGGCCGTCCGCGCGCCGATGGAACGTGTGCGCAAGGGCCAGGCTTTGGCGACCATCTTCGCGCCGGACTGGCTCGGGCCTCAGAACGAATTCCTTGCGCTCAAGCGAGCCGGGGTCGCGACGGACCTCGTGACAGCAGCGCGCGAGCGCATGCGCGCCATGTCGATTCCGGCCGAGCTCATTCGTCTGAGCGAGGAGACCGCCACTGCGCAGGCGCGCTTCACGCTGAGCGCACCGGCCAGCGGGGTGGTCGCTGAACTCGGCGTGCGCGAGGGCGTTGCGGTCACGCCCGGCATGACCTTGTTTCGCATCGCGGGGCTTGAAAAAGTCTGGGCTGTCGCTGAGGTTCCTGAAGCCCAAGCCGTGCGTTTGACTCGCGGCCAAAAGGTCAAGGCGGTGCTGCAGGCCGATGCCTCCCAGACCTTTGAGGGCGAACTCAAGGAAATACTGCCAGAGGTGAGCTCGAACACACGCACGCTCAAGGCACGCTTCGAGGTCGACAACAAGGAAGGCAATCTCACGCCCGGGATGCTGTTGCGCCTGCAAGTGACAGGACCGACAAGCACCCGGCTTGTCATACCCGCCGAGGCAGTGATTCGCACCGGCAGGCGCGCGGTGGCCATCGTCCGCAATGACACCGGCGCGTTCGAGCCGCGCGACGTCTCGCTCGGCCTGGACCTCGGCGACGACATAGAGGTCGTCCAGGGACTGAAGGAAGGCGAACAGGTCGTCGCGAGTGGGCAGTTCCTCATCGATTCGGAGGCCCGGCTGCGCTCCGCATTGGGGGGAACGCCCGCATCCGCCGCTGCGCCTGCGGTTGTACCCGCCTCGCCGGCCGGCCGGGCGACCATGACGTACGTTGGCGAAGGCAAGGTGGAGAGCGTCGAGACGGACGGAATCACCATCTCCCATGGACCGATTGCTTCGCTGAATTGGCCCCAGATGACCATGGGCTTCGGGAAAGCAGAGGCAAGGGCTTTTCCCGACATCAAAGTCGGCGACACGGTTCGCTTCGAATTCAAGGAAGGGGGCCCCTTGGGCTACCAACTGCTCTCGGTGCAGCGCCTGCCGTCTGGAACGAAGCAATGATTGCGGCGCTGATTCGCTGGTCGGTTGGAAACCGATTCCTCGTGCTTCTGACGACCGTCCTCCTCGTCGCGGCAGGCCTGTGGTCGGTGTCGAAGACCAGCCTGGACGCCTTGCCGGACCTGTCGGACGTGCAGGTGATCATTCGAACGCCCTTCCCCGGCAAGGCTCCACAGGTCGTCGAAGACCTGGTTACCTACCCGCTGACAACAACGATGCTAAGCGTCCCTGGCGCCAAGACGGTTCGCGGCTACTCGTTCTTCGGGGATTCGTTTGTCTACGTGCTTTTTGACGACACGACCGACCCCTATTGGGCGCGCTCGCGCGTGGTCGAATACCTCAATCAGGTTCAGAGCAAGCTGCCTGCGGGCGCCAACGCGTCGCTGGGCCCCGATGCAACCGGTGTCGGCTGGATCTATGAATACGCGCTGATCGACCGAACCGGCAAGCAGGATATCGGGCAATTGCGTGCCCTCAACGACTGGTTCCTGAAGTTCGAGTTGAAGACGATTCCCGACGTTGCCGAGGTCGCCAGCATCGGCGGCATGGTGCGTCAATACCAGGTGGTGCTCGACCCGGGCCGAATGCGCGCCCTGGGCATTGCCCAAGCGACTGTTGTGGTGGCCCTGCGGAAAGCGAACCAGGCATCCGGCGGCTCGGTCGTCGAGCTCGCGGAGGCCGAGTACATGGTGCGCTCACGCGGCTATCTCAAATCCCTGGATGACTTCCGCACGATTCCGCTCGCGGTCTTCGGCGGTACGCCGGTGCTGCTGCGTGACGTGGCGACGGTGCAGATCGGCCCCGAAATGCGCCGTGGCCTTGCTGAGTTGGACGGCGAAGGAGAAGTAACCGGCGGAGTCGTGGTCATGCGCTCCGGCAAGAACGCGCGCACCACCATAGAGGCCGTCAAGGCCAAGCTCGAAGCACTCAAACCGGGTTTGCCGGCTGGCGTCGAGATCGTGCCGACCTATGACCGTTCGCTGCTCATCAACCGTGCGGTCGAGCACCTCCAATACAAACTCTTTGAGGAGTTCGCGGTGGTGGCGCTGGTCTGCGCCATCTTCCTTTTCCACCTGCGTTCCGCCCTCGTAGCGGTGGTGGCGCTTCCGATTGGAATTCTTGTCGCCTTCATCGTCATGCATTGGCAGGGGGTGAATGCCAACATCATGTCGCTCGGCGGAATCGCCATCAGCGTCGGCGCCATGGTGGACGGCGCCATCGTGATGGTCGAGAACGTCCACAAGCATCTTGAGGCGTTCGAGGCGAAGCACGGCCGACCTCCCTCACCTGCGCAGCGGTGGCAATTGGTCAGCAGCGCATCCATCGAGGTCGGTCCGGCTCTCTTCTTCTCCCTGGTCGTCATCGCGCTGTCGTTCGTGCCGGTGTTCGCGCTCGAGGCGCAGGAGGGGCGACTCTTCTCGCCCCTTGCTTTTACCAAGACCTATGCGATGGCCGCAGCGGCAGGCCTGTCGGTGACGCTTGTGCCGGTGTTGACGGGCTACCTCGTCCGCGGTCGCATCGCTCATGAAGCTGCGAACCCGGTGAACCGTTTCCTGATGGCAGCGTACCGGCCCGCATTGGAAGCCGTACTCAGGTTCCCGAAGACCACGCTGGTCGTCGCGGCGACGCTCCTCGCGCTCACGACTATCCCCGTACTGCGCCTGGGCGGGGAGTTCATGCCTGCGCTTGACGAAGGGGACCTTCTGTACATGCCGTCGGCGCTCCCGGGGCTCTCCGTGTCCAAGGCATCGGAGCTCTTGCAACAGACGGACCGCCTCATCAAGACAGTACCTGAGGTCGCCACTGTTTTCGGAAAGGCCGGACGTGCCGATACAGCGACAGATCCCGCGCCACTGGAGATGTTCGAGACGACCATTCAGTTCAAGCCGCGCGAGAAATGGCGCGTTGGCATGACGCCTGACAGGCTCATCGAAGAACTCGACCGCACGGTGAAGGTACCGGGGTTGACCAATGTTTGGGTGCCCCCTATCCGCAATCGCATCGACATGCTGGCCACAGGCATCAAGACTCCCGTCGGCATCAAGGTCGCAGGCGCGGATCTGGCGACCATCGACAAGCTGACAACGCAGATCGAGGGCGTAGTCAGGAAGGTTCCCGGCGTCCCATCGGCGCTCGCAGAGCGGCTGACTGGCGGCCGATACATCGACGTCGACGTGGACAGGCTCACGGCAGCTCGATATGGCCTTTCGGTGGCCGACGTCCAGGCCATCGTGTCTACAGCCATCGGTGGTGACAACGTCGGAGAGGTCATTCAGGGCCGGGAGCGCTATCCCATCAA
Source organism: Variovorax humicola (assembly GCF_037889915.1). Classification (NCBI taxonomy): domain Bacteria; kingdom Pseudomonadati; phylum Pseudomonadota; class Betaproteobacteria; order Burkholderiales; family Comamonadaceae; genus Variovorax; species Variovorax humicola. The sequence goes on from NZ_JBBKZV010000009.1 coordinate 7,440, forward strand.
CGTGCGCTACCCGCGTGAGATCCGTGACTCGCTGCAGCGCCTGCGCGAGCTGCCATTCGTGACAGACAAGGGGGCGCAACTGCTCCTTCAGGATGTGGCCAAGGTCAGCATCGAAGAAGGCCCTCCCATGCTCCGCAGCGAGAACGCGCGGCTCTCGGGCTGGGTCTACGTGGACGTTCGCGGTCGCGACATTCGATCTGTCGTGGACGACATGCAGAGGGAGGTGGCCAAGGCAGTACCCATGCCTGCCGGCTACGCCGTGTCCTGGTCCGGGCAGTTCGAGTACATGGAGCGCGCGGCTGAGCGCTTGAAGCTCGTCATACCTGTCACGCTGGCCATCATCTTCATCCTGCTGTACCTCCTGTTCAGGTCGATCGGTGACGCAGCACTGGTGATGGCCGCAGTTCCGTTTTCGCTCATCGGCGGCTTTTGGCTCGTCTGGATGCTCGGGCATTCCATCTCGGTGGCCACGGCCGTCGGTTTTATCGCGCTGGCCGGTGTGGCTGCCGAGTTTGGCGTGGTGATGCTGGTCTACCTGAAGAACTCTCTTGCGCGGCGAGTGGATGCGGGCGAACCCATGAACGAAGAGACGCTTCTCGCCGCCATTCGGGAGGGTGCGGTTCAGCGTGTTCGGCCCAAGGCGATGACAGTTGCCGTTGTCATGGCAGGCTTGCTTCCCATCATGTGGGGTAGCGGAACCGGCTCGGAAGTCATGACCCGCATAGCTGCTCCCATGGTGGGTGGCATGGTGACGGCTCCCTTGCTGAGCATGCTCGTCATTCCAGCGGCCTGGTACCTGGTGCATCGGCGCCGGTGCAACCCGAGTCCTGAGAGCCCCGTTGCTCCGGCGAGAGCTGCTGTTCCGCATCGCCCGCTCAAGCCAACATCAAACCCCTGAAAGGCAACACGCATGAACAGACGGTCAATCTTCAGTGCTATCGCAGCATTTCCGCTGCTGCAAGCGCTCCCTGCGCGATCCGCAGCCTCAAAGGTCCACGTCTACAAGAATCCCAGTTGCGGATGTTGTACGGCGTGGGTTGAGCATTTGAAGGCAGCAGGATTCGGCGTCGACGTGACGGAGACGGAAGACACCGCGTCCGTGCGAAAGCGCTACGGCATGCCGGAGCGGCTGGCAGGTTGCCACACCGGTGTGGTCGACGGCTATGTACTTGAAGGCCACGTGCCCGCTGCGGGGTCAAGCGCTTGTTGGCCGCCAATCCGCGGGCCGTTGGACTTGCCGTACCCGGCATGCCAGTGGGTTCGCCGGGCATGGAGTACGGAGACCGAAAGGACCCGTACAAGGTGCTCCTTGTCGACCGCAAAGGCCAGGAAACGGTCTTCGCCAGCTATCCAAAATAACCCCGGAAGGAGGAACTCCCAATGAACTTTCTGTATGTAGTCGTGGCCGCACCTCTGCTGACGTTCGGCGTTGCGCACGCCCAGACGTCCACTGGCTCCTTGCCTATGCCGATAAAACCTGCAGCGTCCGCTGCCGCTTCCATGCCCCTGACGGAAGCCGAAGTGATGAAGGTCGACAGGGAGCGCGGTGAGTTCGTGCTCAAGCATGGAGACTTGCCGAACATCGGCATGCCAGCGATGACCATGGCGTTCAGCGTCCCCGACCAGGCAATGGTTGACGAGTTCAAACAAGGGGGCAAGGGCCGGTTCAATGCCGAGATAGTCAAGGGCAAGCCGACCGTGACGCACATCGAGCCAGCGCGCTAACGTGGAGCCGGCGGACCTGCCGCGGTCACAGCGGCAATGTCCCGGCTCTCGACATCTGCACTGCAGAAGCGGCCATGGCAGGCGTCCTACGCCAAATCACCCGAGTGCGCACGATGCGCATGCAACGCTTCGAAGATGGGCGCATCGCTGAATCGGAAAAGGTCGAGCGTTGCATCGCCGGTTGCATCGCACTGTGCCGTGAATGGCGTCCACGAGGGTACGACAAACATGTCGCCGCGCCGGACCGCCCATTGCTTGTCGCCCACGGTCACGCTGCCGGTCCCTTCGAACACCTGGTAGACCGATGAACCGACCTCGCGTTGCGTCACCGTGCTGGCGCCGCGCCGGATCCGGTGCATCTCGGTGCGGATGGTCGGCAGCACGTCGCGCCCGTTGCTGGGGTTCGTGAATCGCACGGCCGCATGTCCCGGACTCAGCGTCGCGGCATGGCCCTCCTCTTCCAGTGCCAACTGGTCGGCGAGCGCCCGGTCGGTATCGACCCAGCGATAGGCCAGCAACGGCGTGGCTGACGGCGCGTCAGGTTGCGACAGCGGACGCAAGCCAGGGTGGCCCCACAGGCGCTCGGAGCGCGAGATCTCCGGCGTGGTCATCTCGGTTGTGCCAATGCGCTCGCGTCCGAACTCGAAGAACTGCGACTCCGTGTAATACGAGAACGGGATGTCCAGTCCATCGATCCATGCCATCGGTGCGCTGGCCGCGTTGTGATGGGCATGCCAGTTCCAGCCGGCTTGCGGCAGGAAATCGCCGCGCGACATGCGCACCGGATCGCCATTCACCACGGTCCACACGCCCTCGCCTTCGACCACAAAGCGGAAGGCGTGCTGGGTGTGTCGATGCTCCGGCGCGTTCTCGCCTGGCATGAGGTACTGGATGGCCGCCCACAGCGTGGGCGTCGCGAAGGGCTTGCCACCCAGCCCGGGATTGGCCAGGGCGATGGCTCGCCGCTCGCCGCCGCGGCCCACGGGCACGATTCGGCCCGCCTCGCCCGCCAGTTCCACGAGCCGGTCCCACCGCCAAAGGTGGGGCATTGCCTTGCTGCGCGGGCTCTGCGGCATCAAGTCGCCGATCTCGGTCCAGAGCGGGACCAGCAGCTCGCGCTCGAAACCACGATAGAGCTGTTCCAGCGCAGGGCTGGGGTCGGGCTGCCCCTTGGCGGCAACCGCCTTCAGGCGCACGGGGGAAGGCACGGTATCGACGGTCATGGTGTTCTCCTGTGCTTTACTCGGCAGGACCGATCTCGAGCGTGATCTCGCCCACGCCCGCGACACTGCCTTCGATGAGGTCGCCCGGTTGCAGCGGGCCAACCCCTTCCGGCGTGCCGGTAAAAATCAGGTCGCCAGGTTGCAGATGATAGAAAAGCGAGAGATCCGCAATGATCTCGCGAATGTTCCAGATGAGCTTGTCGAGGTCGGACTTCTGGCGCGGCTGCCCATTCACCGTCATGACGAGATCGCCCTTCTCGAGCACCTGGCCTTGCATGGGCACGACTTCCGAGATCACCGATGACTCCTCCACGTCCTTGCCCAAGTCCCACGGGCGTCCCTTGTCACGCGCTACGAGTTGCAGGTCACGGCGCGTCATGTCGAGGCCGCAGGCATAGCCGTAGATCAGCTTGTGTGCCTCCTCCTGCGGTACGCGAAATCCTGCTTCGCCGATCACCAGCACGAGTTCCATCTCATGGTGATAGTTCTTGGTCTCGGGCGGATACGCGACGGTCGCACCCGACTCGACCAGTGTCTGCGGCGCCTTCGTGAAGTAGAACGGGCGCTCGATATTCTTGTCGACGGGCTTGCCCATCTCGACCGCATGCGCATGGTAGTTGCGCCCCACGAAGAACAGGCGATTGATCGGCAGGCGCTCAGACTTGCCGCGCACTGGAAGCGACTGAACGGGAGGTGGAGCCCAGAGATATTGGGTCGTGGTCATGGTGTTCCTTGAGTGAAGGTTTGTTGGTTGAGAAAATCAGAACTTGGCAAGCGGTACGGCGGTATCCGCCAATCGGTCCGGATCGACGCTGGTGCGCCGCTCGATCAGCCGCCGCGCGAATCGCAGGTCTTTGGCAGCGTTGGGCCCCAACGCCGCGACCACCTTGCCCTCATCGAGGAAGAACATCACGAAGCTCTTGGAATTCCTGTCGCCGCGCACCACCATCTGGTGCGAGAGCGCCGGCATGCCGAAGATCTGGAGATTGACGTCGTATTGATCCGACCAGAACCACGGCAATGGCTGATGGTTCACCGCGATGCCGAGCGCAGTCCTGGCGGCAGCGATACCTTGCTCCTGCGCGTTTTGCCACGACTCGAGACGCATGCGACGACCGGCCCATTCGCAGTGCCATGCAGCGACGTCGCCCGCCGCAAGAATGTCGGGATCCGATGAGCGGCACTGCGCGTCGACCAGCACGCCACCATCGCATTCCAGCCCCGCTTCGCGCGCAAGCTCATCGTTGGCGACAAGGCCGACACCGACGAGGACTGCATCGCAATCGATTTCGCGTCCATCGCCGAGCGTTGCCGTCAGCCCATCCTGCGCGTTGCGCGCCAACTGGTTGACGCCCGCACCGAGCACGACGTCGACACCGTGCGAGGTATGCAGGTCAAGCAAATAGTCGGACATGCCGGGCGGTACGGTGCGCTCGCACAGGCGCCCCATCGCTTCCACGACGGTCACGTCCATCCCCTTCTTTCTCGCGGTGGCTGCCACCTCGAGTCCGATCCAGCCGCCACCCACGACCAGCAAGCGCCTTCCGGGGCGCAATGCCGCGCCAAGCGCCGCCGCATCCTCGATGCTGCGCAGCGTGTGAACGCCCGGCAGATCGGCACCTGGGATGTTCAGCCGTCTCGCGCGGCCTCCGCTGCAAAGGATCAGCTTGTCGTAGTGGACGGGTGCGCCGTGCATCAGAAGGAGCTGCTTCGCCGATCTATCGATGGCTGTTGCACTCACGTTCGGGCGCCAGTCGATATTCAGGAGGTCGAAGGCCTCGGGCTTCACGAGCGACGTGGTGTCCGCATGGGCGTCTCCCGACAACACGGCCTTGGACAACGGCGGGCGCTCGTAGGGGCGATGCGGCTCGCTGCCAACCAGGATGATGCTGCCCCTGAAGCCCTCGCTGCGCAGCGTCTGCGCCGCCCACCCACCGGCCTGGCCGGCACCGACGATGACGATGGTTTCGGCGTTCATCTGGCTGGCACCGCGTCAGGGATCGTTGCGCTGACGTCCTCGTGGCGCGAGGAGGCCGAACGACCGTGGTGGATGAGCAAGGTCGCAACAGCCGCCAGCACTGCAGGGATCGAGATCGCCATGAAATTCTGCTGCAAGGGAAGCGCCATGCCGACCAGCGTACCGATCACGATCGGCGCCGCCAGCGCGCCGATTCTTCCGACGCCGAGCGCCCAACCGATGCCCGTACTGCGCACGGCCATCGGATAGAACTGTCCGACGTAGGCCAGGTTGACGATCTGGGTGCCGATGGTCGACGCGCCGGCAAGTCCTACCATCAGGAACAAGACAGGCGTGGAAAGCGGATACCCCAGCAACGTGATCGAGACGGCCGCCAGCAGATACATGGTCACCAGCACATGCTTGATATGGAACCGGTCTGCCAGCCATCCGCCACCAATCGCACCGACCATGGCGCCGAAGTTCAACACCAGCACGAACGTCAATGCCGACCCCAGGCTGTAGCCTGCACTCGCCATCAGCTTCGTGAGCCATGAACTGAGGGCGTACACCATGAACAGGCACATCAGGAACGACATCCAGAACATGACGGTGCTGAACCCGCGGCCGTCCTGGAACAGGTGCTTGATGGGCGCACTGTCCGCCCTGTCTTCTTGCGGGAGCTCGAAGCGGTCGCTGGCTTGGGGTTTGTAACTCGGATCGAGCCTCGCCGCGGTGTTGCGCAATTCGTCGAATCGCCCCTTTCGGACGAGAAAGGGCATCGACTCGGGAAACGACCGGAAGATGAACGGTACCAGGACGACGGGCAAGCCGGCCACGAGGAAGACCGATGGCCAGCCGTAGTGCTCGATCATCCCCTTGCCAACCAGCGCCGCGAGCATCCCGCCGACGGAATAGCCGCTGAACATGACTGTGACCATCATGCTTCGGATGCGCAGCGGCGAGTATTCGGTCATCTGCGCAACGACGTTGGGCATGACCCCGCCGATGCCGACGCCGGCGATGAAGCGGAAGATGCTGAACATCACCGGGTCATTCGTGAGGCCGGCGGCAGCGGTGAAGATGCTGAACATGGCAACGCAGATCGCGACGGCCCACCGGCGCCCGATCCGGTCGGCGATGGTCCCGAGGATGATGTTGCCGAACATCATGCCGAACAACGCCGAACTCACCATCAGGCCCGCATTCGCGGGGCCGACGTTCATGCTCTGCATGATCGAGGGCAAGGCAATGCCGACGACGGCGAGGTCGTAGCCGTCGAAAACGATGATGAGCGCACACCAGAGCAGCACGAGGCCGTGGAAGCGATTGAAGCGCGCCTTGTCGGCTAGCGCATGAACGTCTATCTGCCGCATTTCTTGTCTCCTGGATGGTTGAATTTCTATGCCCGAACGCAGCCTGTCGGGCATGCGGCGGCGGCACCCCGGCTCGGCCGAGGGGCGTGGCATTGGCGAGAGCGGATCAGTCCAGCGCGAGGAAGACGCGGCCGCCTTCGATCCGGACCGGGTAGGACCGAATCGCTTCGGTCACCGGCGCGCAAGTGGGCTTGCCGTTGCGTACATCGAACTTTCCCTGGTGCAAAGGGCACTCGATTTCATGTCCATCGAGAAAGCCCTCGCACAGGCGCGCATGGCCGTGCGTGCAGATGTTGTCGGTGGCGAAGATCTCCCCTTCCACGCTGTAAAGGGCAAGATCTTTCCCGTCGATGACCATGCCGATGACGTCGTCGGTTGGCACATCATCGACGGGTGCGGCGTCAGTCCAATTCAATACGGTCATGGCGGGCCTCAAAGCGGATAGATGATGGAGTTGGGGATCATTTCGCTGTCATAGATGACTTGACGCGAAGAGAACTTGAGGCCGGCTTCGGTACGCACGACGACATCGATATAGCGGCCGACGTTGAACACCGACGACAGCTCCGAGAGCTTGGTGCGAAACACCGCGTAGTTGGCTTCGCATTCGAAGCGATCGGCCTCGGCCTTCTTCACCACCGGTGCGCCGACGACGTGCCGCTGGTAGTACGGGTCGTGGAACAGGGTTTCACGAATGCCGTAGACGCGGTCCTTGAGCATGCCCTTGCTTTCGAACGAGAGCGTGGCCAACGGAAATCCGCGCTCGAAATTCTCGCGCGGCTGCAGGCGGTAGCTGCATTCGTCAGTGAAGAACTCCGGCCATGCATCCCAATCACCGGCGCTCAAGGCGCTGGCGTAGTTTGCATAGAGTTGCCCCAGTTCGAAGTGGTCCTGGAAGTCCATGATTCAAGCCTCCATGACCTTGCGCCAGTATTCGTACATACCGCGTATCAGGGTTTCGGTCACCATGTGGTCGGTGTCTCCAACCTCGCGGCCGCCCAGTTCGGCTAGCGTGCGGTGGAATGGCTTCTGCTCGAACCCTTTTTGAGACAACTCGATCACCTCGCCGTCGTCCGCCGACACGAAGCCTGCGGGTCCGAACAGATTGGACTGGCGCAGGCGCCGCTGCGTCATGGCCTCGTCGTCGTCCTCGAATCCGAAATGGGTCCAGACGAAATCGAAGGCGCCGGGGCCGCTCGGCTGGATATGCCGCGTCGAGACACTGTTGACTTGCTGCTGGAAGATCACGCTCGGAAACAGCGTCATCATCACCGCCGTCGGGCCGCCCCACCAGGGCTCGGGCACGATGTCCAGGAAGCGGTCATCGTTGAGCTGCATGCTCTCCTTGAAGCTCGATACCTGGGTCACCTGGTCGGCCTTCCCGCTGGTGCCGCGGGTCGAGATCATCGCGGCGTGCCGATGGTGGTCGTCCATCTTCAACTGCGACTTGTTGTCCGCACGCCAGAGGCCGAACGTGACGAACCAGGTGTGCAGCAGGCCAGGGTGATACGGGTCCTTAATGTTTTCCTGCATCAGCTTCCAGTTGCCCGGGATGCGTTGGCGGTTGTAGCCGAGGATCTTGAGCTTGCGGCCGTTGAAGAGACGATCGAAATAGCCCAGGATCGTCGGGCCCATGAAGTCTTCGAGCGATTCGATGTCCGGATCGAAGGACGCGAAGACGACGCCCCCGCGCACTGCTACCTTGAGCTTGTTGAGGCCATGTTCTGCGGGCTTGAAGTCGGCGGGCATTCCGCCGTTGATCTTGCCGTCCTGCTTGACGCCGCGGCGGAACGGCACGCCTTGCAGGTCGCCGCTCAGCGAATAGTTCCACTGGTGATAGGGGCATGTAAAGCCGCCAGCCTTCTTGTTGCCGTGCCGCTCGCGGCAGAACTGCATGCCGCGATGGGCGCACACGTTCTCGACGACGTTGATCGCGCCTTCGGCATCGCGGATCATGATCACCGAGCGTTCACCGACGACGGTGCGCTTGAAGTCGCCGGCTTCAGGAATCTCGGCTTCCAGTCCGACGTAGCACCAATGGCCTTTGTAGAACAGGCGCTCGAGTTCACGTCGATGCTGGTCGGCCTCGGTGTAGGCCATGAAGGGTATGCGACTCGTACCCTTGTCTTCCCAATGAATTTGCTGGGGAAAGACAGTTGTTGTGTCATCCATGTTTTGTCTCCTGTGTCGTGTTCTCTCACGACCGGTGTTGTGGGGTGCACGAATGATCCTCGCTACAGCGCCATCGCTCAATAGAATATGGGCAATAGATTGAATTGATTTGGCGAATGTGAGGACGCGATGGAACTCAATGAAATCGACCTCAACCTGCTGGTTGTCTTCCGACAACTGCTCATCGATCGGCGGGTCTCGAGGGTGGCAACCAGCCTCGGACTTTCACAGCCCGGCGTGAGCAACGCGTTGGCGCGCCTGCGCAAGCTCACGGATGACCCCTTGTTCCTGCGAACGCCAAAGGGCATGGAGCCGACACCCTTTGCCGAGCAACTTGCCGAGCCGATGGCGCACGCCCTTCAGGTCATTCACGCAGCGATCAATCAGCGTGCGTCGTTCGACCCGGGAACGTCGAAGCGCGCATTCACAGTGGGAATGGCGGACGTCGGGGAGATCTACTTCCTGCCCAAGCTGATGAAGGAACTTGCACGCATTGCGCCGGGTGTTTCGCTCAGCACGGTGCGCAACACCGCGGTCAATTTGCAGGATGAGATGGAAGCGGGCCACGTCAACCTGGCGATCGGCCTGCTGCCGCAATTGAAGGCAGGCTACTTCCAGCGCCGGCTATTCAAGCAGCGCTACGTTTGCATGTTCCGGCTCGGGCACCCGCTCGACAAACGCAAAGTGTCCTTGAGCGAGTTTTCTGCGGCCGAGCACGTCGTGGTGATTTCGGAGGGGACCGGCCATGGTCAGGCGGATGAACTTCTCCGGCGCCAGGAGGTTGCTCGCAAGGTCGTCCTGACAGTGCCCCACTACGTCGCGGTGGGACACATCCTGCATGATTCCGACCTGGTAGCGACAGTACCGGAACGCCTCGCGCAAGCATTGGTGGATCCGTTCCGGCTGGCGTACGTGCCACATCCCGCAAAGCTTCCCGAGATCGCGATCAACTTGTTCTGGCACGCGCGCTACAACAAGGATCCCGCGAATGTGTGGCTGCGTTCCCTGGTCATCCAGCTTCACGGGGAAACTCTCGGCAGGTGAATTTGCGCCCGGCCGATCCGGGGCGGACACCATGAAGCCCTACAGTTTCTTTCGAAGCGAAACCTCCCACGGGCTGCGCATTGCGCTCGACCTTCCATCACGACAGTTGCTGATCAAACGCATGGCCACCGCGCCCGAAACGCGATCGCACACGATTTGGCGTGACCGAGTCACTTGAATTGATCCGCCGCGACACCAAGCTTGCGCAGCTTGTCGAACAGCGTCTGGCGTGGCAAGGAAAGCGCGGAAGCGGTCGCCGACTGGTCGCCATGGTGCTTGCGCAATGCCTCGACGATGACAGCGCGCTCGAAGGATTCGACCTGCTGCGGCAATCCTTGCGGCAAGGCCGCGTCGCCACGATGCTGCTGCGTGAGGCGCCCTCCTTCCAGTAGTCCGAGGACAAATCGGTCTGCCACGTTACGCAGTTCACGGACGTTGCCGGGCCATGCATAGGCCATCAGGTCTGCCACCTGGTCACTGCTCAACATTGGCGCGACACGCTCGTAGCGGCTCGCCGCGAGCAACGTGAAGTGCTCGAACAGCAGCGGAATGTCTTCCCGGCGCTCGCGCAACGGTGGCAACTCGATGAACGCGACGCCGATGCGGTAATACAGATCGGCCCTGAACTTTTGCTTGTCGCTGAGTTCCTTGAGATCGTCCTTGCTCGCGGCCACCACGCGGCAGTCGAACGGAATCGGCTTGTTCGAGCCGATGCGCTCGACGGAGCGTTCCTGCAGCGCCCGTAGCAGCTTGATCTGCACCGCCATCGGCATGCTCTCTATTTCGTCCAGGAACAGTGTGCCGCCGTGGGCATGCTCGAACTTGCCGACCCTCACGCGATTGGCACTGGTAAAGGCGCCGGGCTCGTGGCCGAAAAGTTCACTCTCCGCCAGCGCCTCGGGCAGCCCACCGCAGTTGACCGGCACGAAGTGCTGCCGACGGCGCCTGCTGTAGTCGTGCAGGCATCGCGCAATCAACTCCTTGCCCGTGCCAGTCTCGCCATAAATCAGCACGTCGGCCGACGTTTCGGCCAGCGTCATGACGGTGCGGCGCACCTGCTGCATCTGCGCAGAACGCCCGATCAGCACCGACTGGATGCCATTCCAGTTCTCCAGGGCATCACGCAGCGCACGAACCTGCAGCGTCAGTTGTCGACGCTCCATCGCATGGCGCGTGATCGCCACCAATCGCTCGGTCGTGAATGGTTTCTCGATGAAGTCGTAGGCGCCATCCCGCATCGCGTCCACGGCCATCGCGACATGTCCGTGGCCAGTGATGAGGATGACCGGCAATTCGGCGTCGGCCTTATGCAATTCGTGCAGCCATTCGGTGCCATTCATGCCCGGCAGGCGCACGTCGCACACCACGATGGCCGGCACGTCGAGCCTGATCTGCCCGCGCGCGCGTTCGACGCTGGCAAACGACTCGACCTCCATGCCTGCGAGTGTCAGGACTTGTGTCGTGCTGATGCGGACGTCTTCGTCGTCTTCGACCAGCAGCACCCGGATGGCAGGTACATCGCTCACTGTGAATCGCTCCCGTGGATTGGTGTTGACGGAATTCCGGGCATGCACCCGGGCAGGTCGATGGCAAAGCTCGCACCGCCTTCCTGCAGATTGGCAGCGCGCAGCGTGCCGTCCATGGCCCGGATCAATTGTGCCGAGATCACCAGCCCCAGGCCCAACCCCGTCCCGGCCGTCTTGCTCGTGACGAACGGCTCGAACAAGTGCGACAGGATGTCGGCACGGATGCCCGGGCCGGTGTCACGGACCTCGATGCGCACGCGCCCGTCGAGTGCCCTGGCCTCGAGCCGCAGCTTGCGCTGCGGCGAGTCGTGCATCGCGTCGATGGCGTTGCGCATCAAGTTGACGAGCACGCTGCCCAGCGCCGCCTCCTCGGCCATGGCGCTCAGCGCTCGGGGCTGGACGTCGACCTCGAAGGCAATGCCTTCGCGGTTGATCGCGTCGGCCACGATGCCCTGCGCGTCGGCGATGCTTTGCGCGAGAGCGACCGGTGCGAGCGGAAGCTCGCCCTTGTGCGCGAAGGTCTTCAACTGGGACGTCAGGCGTGCGAGACGATCGACCATGCTGCGGATTCGGTGAAGGTTGCCCGCCACGTCTGCGAGGCGGTTTTTCTCGAGCAGGATTGCCGCGCTTTCCGACAGGGCACGCATGGCCGTCAGAGGCTGGTTCAGCTCATGCGCCAATCCTGCCGACATCTGCCCGAGCGCCGCCATCTTGCCCGTATGCACCAGCTCGTCCTGAGCGGCGCGCAACTGCGCGGTGCGCGCGACCACCGTGGATTCGAGGGTGTCGTGCGCGGCCTGCAGTGCGGCCTGGTTCGCCAGCTTGTGCCGCTCCGCGCGACGGCGCTGCCACAGGGCCACTGCGACGAGCAGAAGCACCGCCATCGCAAGGCTTGCAGTGATGGCCGCGTTGCGCGCCGCTACGCGCAGCGAGCCCATGTCGTCGATCACCACGAGCCGCCAGGGCGCATTGGTGAGAGCGCGCCCAGACGCGAGCAGGTCTACGCCATTGAGCGCGATCGCCTGCACATCCGGCGCCAGGACCTCCTTCACCGACCACTTCAGCGGGTCGAGGCTCGCCTCGCCGTAGGGGCGTGAACGCAGCACGTCGGCGCGCTGCCGGTCGTCCAGCGGCCGCAATGGCTTGAACTTCAGGTCGTCACGCGTCGCGAGGATGATGACCCCGCGCTGGTCGATCAATGCCACGTCGCCCGGCAGCTTGCGCCAGCCGCGCTCGGCCTCCTCGAGGTTGACCTTGACGGTCACGACCCCGCGCGAAGACGGGTCACGGCGCAGCGCGTAGGACAGGTAATACCCCGGCCGCTTGCTGGTGATGCCGACTCCGTAGAACCGGCCCCTGCCCTGCCCCAGCGCATCGATCACGTACGGTCGGAACGACAGGTCCTGGCCGATGGTCGTTCCCGGCTTGTTCCAGTCCGATGCCGCCAGCGAGGTGCCTCTGCTGTCGAGTACATAGAGCATCTCCGCGCCCGCGGTGGCATTGACGCCGTCCAGATAGCGGTTGACAGCGTCGCGCAGCCCGGCGTCGGACGGCGTGCCGAGCAGCGCGGGCACGATCGGGGTCATCTCCAACAGCGCCGGCAGGTAGTCGAAGCGGGCGAGGTCGGCATCCAGCGCGGTCGCGAGCATATCGAGCCGATGGTTGGCAGCTTCGCGCAGGCGCGCCAGGCCCGCCTGCATCGCGACCTGGTGGCCGGCGAAGGCGGCGACCGCCACCAGTGCGAGCGCGCCGAACCAGCGCCACAGTCCTCGGCGCCGCCGGGATTTGCTGGAAGTGAGATCGAATTGCCGGACCGGCTCCCTCGGGGTCATGGGGTCGTTATTGCACAAGCCCGGCATGTCCGCATCGGTGGCAGCCCGCAAGGGCACGACGCGCAGGGTGGCGCGGGTCATTGGATGACCTCCGTGCTTCGCACTGCGGTGCGAGTTTGTTTGGGGCGGCCCGGCACTGCGCATTGGATAACCTCCGTGCTCCGCACTGCGGTGCGAGCTTGTTTGGGGCGGCCCGGCACTGCGCTCATAGCAAGTGCTGGCCGCCATTGATGGCGATGTCGGCACCCGTCACGAAGGCCGCCTCCTCCGAGGCCAGGAAGATGATCAAGCCCGCCACCTCCTCGGGCTTGCCGAGCCTGCCCACCGGGATATGCGGCAGGATCTTGCTGTCGAGCACTTCCCTTGCCGGCAGCGCAGGCGGTGCAGCGAAAAAAATGCGGGCTTGAAGGGGCGCTCAATGCAGCTTGACGTGCGGCTCGGTGCGCCGGGTGATGAGTCGGGCCAGCGTGTCCAGGGAGACCTTGGCGACGCCATGCAGGGCCAGCTCGTGCATCTTGTAGAGCGACACATACATCAGCCGCGCGAATCGGCCTTCGATCATCAGGCTGCCGCCGACCAGGCCGCCCATCATGTTGCCCACGGTGCTGAACTCGCCAAGCGAGACGAGCGAGCCGAAGTCGCGGTAGCGATAGGGCTTGAGCGGCTGGCCGTGCAGGCGGCGCTTGATCTGCGCAGCCACATGCGAGGCCTGTTGATGTGCCGCCTGCGCGCGCGGCGGCACGAAGCCGCCCTTGCCGCCGTTGGCCTCGGGCCAGGGGCATGCGGCGCAGTCGCCCATCGCAAGGATATCGGGGTCACGCGTGGTCTGCAGCGTCGGGAGCACCACGAGCTGGTTGCTTCGATTTGTCTCCAGGCCCGCAATGTCCTTCATGAAATCCGGAGCCTTCACGCCCGCAGCCCACACCACCAGTTCGGCTGGCAAGACCCGGCCGTCGGCCAGTCGAACGCCGTCCGGCAGCACCTCGGCGACTTTGGCGGAGATGTGAACATCGACCCCCAGCTTCTGCAGCAGCCCTTGCGTCGCTGTCGAGATGCGCGCCGGCAACGCCGGGAGCACGCGATCGGCGGCCTCGATCACGCTGACGTGGATGTCCCGCTCGGCATCCACACGGTCGAGCCCGTAGGCGATGACCTCGCGCGTCGTGCGATGGAGTTCGGCGGCCAGTTCCACACCGGTCGCCCCGGCGCCGATGATCGCGACATGCAACTGCTCGGGCCGCAGCGGCGTCGTCTGCGCATGGGCGCGGATGCACGCATTGACCATGCGCTGGTGGAAGCGCTGCGCATCCGACTTCGACTCGAGCCGCATCGCATGCTCGCGCACGCCGGGCGTACCGAAGTCGTTGCTCAGGCTTCCAATGGCAACCACCAGCGTGTCGTAACCAAAGCTGCGCGCTGGCGTAACGAGCCGCCCTTCGTCGTCGAGGTAAGGCGCGACGTGCACCTCGCGCCGCTCGCGGTCGATGCCGGTCAACTCACCGAGGCGGAAGCGGAAGTGGTGCCAATGCGCCTGCGCCAGGTAATCCACCTCATGCGCGCTCATGTCCATGCTGCCGGAGGCGATCTCGTGGAGCTTGGGCTTCCAGACGTGCGTGCGATTCTTGTCGATCAGCGTGATATCCGCACGATCGCGCAAACCCCGCGCATCGCCAAGGCGCGTGGCCAGTTCGAGGCCGCCGGCACCACCGCCCACGATAACAATGCGGTGCTTCAACTGGGGGGTGGGCATGATGATGCTTCGTGCGTTGGTGAGCTTGCCTGGTCAACGCGTCACGTGCGCGGGCAAGTGTGCGGGCACGTGCGCGGGCAAGTGCGCGGGCATGTGCGCCTCTGATGAATCGAGCACCATCTCCGGCTCGTCCGCCTCGGCCGGCGAATCCTGGTTGAGTTGCTGCGTCATTCGCTGCATGTCGAGATCTCCGGTCCACTTCGCGACAACAAGCGTGGCCACGCCGTTGCCGATCAGATTGGTCAGCGCCCGCGCCTCCGACATGAAGCGATCGATGCCCAGGATCAGCGCCAGGCCCGCCACCGGGACATGGCCCACGGCCGACAACGTGGCGGCCAGCACGATGAAGCCGCTGCCGGTCACGCCCGCAGCGCCCTTGGAGGTCAGCAGCAGCACCCCGAGCAACGTCAGTTGCTGGACCCAGGTCATGTCGGTGTTGGTGGCCTGGGCGATGAACACGGCCGCCATCGTCAGGTAGATCGACGTGCCATCAAGGTTGAACGAATAGCCGGTGGGAATCACCAGCCCTACCACTGACTTCTTCGCGCCGAGGTTTTCCATCTTGGCCATCATGCGCGGCAGCACCGATTCGCTCGACGAGGTGCCCAGCACGATGAGTAGTTCTTCCTTGATGTAGCGGATGAACTTCCAGATCGAGAAGCCGTGGAACCTGGCGATGCTCCCGAGCACGATGAAGATGAACAGCACGCAGGTGGCATAGAAAGTCGCCATCAGCTGGCCGAGTTGCAGCAGCGAGCCCACGCCGTACTTGCCGATGGTGAAGGCCATTGCGCCGAAGGCACCGATAGGCGCCACCTTCATGATGTAGCCAACAATGCTGAAGAGCACATGCGAACCCTTCTCGATCACGTCGAAGATCAGCGTGCCGCGGCCGCCGAACTTGTGCAGCGCGAAACCGAACATCACGGCGATCAACAGCACCTGAAGGATCTCGCCTTTGGCAAAGGCATCGACCACGGTGTTCGGGATCACGTTGAGCAGGAAGTCGGTGGTGCTCTGCATCTTGCCCGGGCCCGTGAACGCCGCGATGCCCTTCGTGTCGAGCTGGCTCACGTCGATGTTCATCCCCGATCCGGGTCTCACGAGGTTGATGATGACCAAGCCCACGAGCAGCGCGACGCTGCTCACGATCTCGAAGTACAGCAGCGCCAGGCCGCCGGTCTTGCCGACCTTCTTCATGTCCTCCATGCCGGCGATGCCCACCACCACCGTGCAGAAGATGATCGGCGCAATGATCATCTTGATGAGCTTGATGAAGCCGTCGCCGAGCGGCTTCATGGCCGCGCCGGTCTCGGGCCAAAAGTGACCGAGTAGCACACCGATGACGATCGCGGTGATGACCTGGAAGTACAGGGACTTGTAGAGTGGCTTTGATGCGGGTGGGTGGTTCATGAGGGTCTCCTGGAAAATTTCAGATGCCTGCGGCGTGGGCTTGCCGGTCAGCGTGATTGCTCTATCGCGCCAGTGGCCCACAGGCGGTGTGGGCAAAGCCCATGGCCTGCGCGTGCCGCGCCAGCGCGTCGAACTGCGCCGGCGCGACGTAGCGCTCGACCGGCAGGTTGCCGGCGCGCGGCGGGAGGTATTGGCCGACGGTCGGCATGTCGACGCCATGGCGGCGCAGGTCGCGCAAGACGTCCAGCACTTCCTCGTCTGACTCACTCAGGTTGACGTGCGTGTGGTCGAGGCCGCGAGGCTTTTGGATCGCGCGAAGCGCGTCGATCCGATCGCTGGTTTCCGTGGGGTCCGCATCACCCGTGGTGCTCATCGATTTGTCTCCTGTGTCATGGCCTGGCTTCGCATCGGGCGATGCGAGCGGCGAATGACCTGAGCAATCGACATGCCACAGAAAAACAGTGCTGGCACGCCGCCTAAGTGGTTGACTGGATTAGGTTTTTCGAAACAGCCATTGCGGTCGCCGCCGAGCGTCAGAGAAAATGGCCGGCCGTCTGTCCGGTGGACCGGACGGAGGAGTTAGTGTTAACCCTATGAGTCTGGGTGACGGTTCGATGCCCGATTGCCGCTGGAGGCTCCTTCGTCGGCCTGCGCCGGCGATTGGCCGAGCACGACTTTGCTTCGCGCGGCGGCCCCGCCTCCCGCTTACCGTACGGCGATGTAGTGTTGGGTCGTCACGACTTCGCTCTCTGCGAGGTACTCGCGAACTCGTGCCTCGACTTCCTGGTCTGCCAGCGTGGCCCGCGCGCGCTGGTGCAAATAGTCGGCCCAGGAGGCGACGATGAAGCGCTCCACGTAGCGCGACGGATCACCCAAGTCACGGTACACCCGCCACAGCGTGGCGCCGTCGCGTCTTCGCGACGCGCGCAGTTCACTCACGACATGCAGGAACTCATCTGCTTCGCCCGTGCGAATGCGATAGCTCACTTCCACCGAGACCGGTCCGTCATCCGGAAGGGGATGCTCCTTGACCAACTTGTCGTCCCACAACGCGACCGGCGTCACCTCGAGTGCTTCGCCCATGCGAAGTGGAAACCAGCGGGCCAGGGCAATGCCGGCTGTCATCGCCACGGCTGCGACGCCCAAGGCGATCTGCAGCCCGGCGACGCCGGAAACTGCGCCCCAGAATGCCGAGCCAATTGCGAACGAGCCCAGCGCGCTGATCGTGTGCAGTGCGACGGCGCGGGATCGAACCCATGGCGGCGCGCTGGATTGCGTCGCTGTGTTGAAGGTGGCCATCACCGCCATCCAGGCGGCGCCTCCGATGGCCAATGCCACGAAAACCATCATCGGGATGCGAACCAGCGCGGCGATGAGCATGACCGCCGCAAAGACGACGCAGCCCGTCGCCACCAGCCGCTCCAGGCCCAGGCGCGAGCGCAACTTGCCGAGCACCAGGCCGGCCGCGACTGCACCCGTCCCCAGGCAGCCCATGAGGATTCCGAAACCTGCGGCACCCAACTGCAGCTGCTGCGCCGCGATGGCCGGCAACAGCGCCCACAGCGCTGACCCCGTTCCGCTGTAGGCGACGGTACGCAGCAGCTGCGCCAGGATCATCGGTGAGTGGCGCGCATAGCGCAGGCCCGCGAGCGTGCCACTCCACAGACGCTCTGCCGGAAGCGGCGACTTTGCATGCGGGGCGGGCGGCCAGCGCTGGACCGCACCCATCATCAACACTGCGCTGATCACTGCCATCGCGAATACCCAGCCTGCACCCAACCAGGCGAACACGAAACCCGCAATCGACGGCCCCAGCGCCCGCGCGCTGTTCCATGCAATCGAGATCGCCGTGATGGCTTGCGGCATTTCGGCGCGCGGCACCGTGTCCGCCAAACTCGTGTTCCAGGCAGGTGACAGCAGGGCCGTGCAGCAGCCAGCGGCGAAGGTGAACACCAGAAGGGTCGTCGATCCCGCCCACCCCAGCATCGCCAGCAATGACAGGATTACGAGGACACCAACCTGGGTGCGCAGCGAGTTGAGAATCAGCCGCCTGCGATCCATGGTGTCGGCCAGCACGCCCGCCGGCAGGGCCAGCAAGAACATCGGAAAGAATACGGCCGTCTGCACCAAGGCCGCCAGGAAGGACGAGCCGGTCAGTTCCACCATCAGCCACGAAGCCGCCATGACCTGCATGGCGTTGCCAGTGAAATAGATCGCGCTGCCGGCCCAGAGGCCTCGGAAGCTGGGCAGCCGCAACGGAGACCAGAGGGAGTGGGATGGAGAGGACATCGTTATTTCCTGCCGCCATTTTGCGATGCCTCCACGCTTCAGAACCGGACTGCTTTCACGCGCTCATCGCGTTCGATGGTCAGTACAGGGGCGTGGCTCCCACAAATGCATGCCCAAAGTCTTGCTTGACGGCCCGCTGGGCCTCGAGGTCACGAAGTGCCTTGCTTATAGAACGGCGTTCTCCTGCGGCCAGCAGGCCTATAGACAAAATACTCACAAAGTAATACGTTGGGGTTCACATGAGATAGGGCGCCATGGAATCGCTGGAGAGAGCAATGCTCGCCCGCCTACGGTCGGCTTGGTTGAAGCGCATGGCGATTGCCGCCGCAGAGAGAGCACGCCTGATCGAAATGGCAGGTGAACAGATCTGCACGGGCGTCGGAGGGCCGACCCAGCAGGAAGTGGACCGCCTGGAAAAGCTGGAGAGGGCGCACCGCCTCGCATGGGACAAGTACGCGTCGAAGCTCTCGACCACGAACAGCAGTTCGGTTCCACGTGCAGGCGCGCATGCCTCGGGCCGGTCGAGCAGTACTTGACGGTTCGTCACGATCTAAACGGATCCGTGGTCGCACAGTCCCGACTGCGCCGAGTGCGCCGAGACCCGGCACGTCAACCAGCCACGCCCGTGACTCCAGGGAATCTGCTGATCTCCTTGGCGTTCTTGCAGCCGGGGCTCATAGGGGTATCTGCATCTCGGAAAGCTTCCACGTGAACAAGCCGTCGCGGTGCAATACGAAGCGCACCGGCGAGCCGTCCTTCGATCGAACTTCGGCGGTTGAGAAGTTGATGTAGTTGATCGCGAAGTCGGGCTTGGGTTTCGCTTCGGTTTCGGGCTGGGGTGCTGAAGACTTCAGGGGTGCCGCCTTCCCCTGCTCCATCATCAACATGACGCCGGCCGGTGATACCAGGGTTTCGACCATCTGGTTGATCACACCCATCCCGATCATCTGGCCCAGGCCTGCGAAAGGGATGTCCTTCATCCCGTCCGACTTCATCATGTCGTTCATCTTCAGCATCAGCTGGGCCTTGACGTTTTCCTTCAATGCGGGAAAGTCGACGTAGCTGGAAAACGCAGTTGCGTCCTTGGCGTCGATCGCAGATTTCATCCGGTAGATCGTCCAGTGCGGACCGAAGTACAGCACAGCGACAACCACCGAGACAATCACTGCCGCAAGCAGCGCCGGGGCTCGTGATCTTGCCGATGGACCCGCAGTGGCCGTGGTCACCGCGCTGCGCTCAGGCCGTGTGCGCGCCCCGGGCTGTACCGGCAGCTCACCGGTGTCCCTCGACGCGGCGTCATAGGCAAAAGCCTCATCCGAAGTGCCGAATGTTCTGCGGCCAACTCTGTATGTTCCGTCTTCGAGCTTTTCTACTGCCATTGCCTGCTCTCATTGTTGCAAGTGGTCTATAGGAAGAGCCGTCGCGGGTTGCTCACGCTCGAAGCGCAGATTGAAGGGAGACGACACGGCCCGATTTGCGCCGTCCAGATCGATTTTCGCCCTGGCTACCAGCATCGCCGGTATGTCGGCGTGTCGCGCAGCCACGGCGACGCCCGCCCGCCCAAGTCTATTTCAATGAAGAAACAGCCGATGAGGCGCCTTCTTTCGGAATTCGAAATGAGACGGGGGCGCAAGTGCATGGCGCTTGCAAACGGCGCGCGCGCAGAGTCGATGGCCTGCCTGGAGCGCGAACAACCGACGTCGCGCAGCCGAGGCACAAAGTACCTACCCGGAATTTTTCAATTGATGCTTCTCCACTAGCATTCGCCGCTTTGGCGCGTTGGTCCTGAACAGAAACTGCCAGCGAGGCCCACCGCCCGCCCTCTTTTGCCCACCTGTATCGTCTCATCCCAATGTTTCGCACTCTGCTCAAATCCAAGATTCACCGCGTCGCCGTCACGGATTGCGAACTTCACTACGAAGGCTCTTGCGCCATCGACGAAGACCTGCTCGACGCTGCCAACCTGGCCGAGAACGAGCAGGTGCACATCTGGAATATCAACAACGGCGAACGCTTCGTGACTTATGCGATCCGTGGCCAGCGCGGTAGCGGCATCATTTCGGTCAATGGTTCGGCAGCACGACGCGCATCGGTGGGAGACCTGGTCATCATTGCCGCCTTCGACCTGGTACCCGAGGACCAGGTGGCCGGCTACCGGCCGAAGCTGGTGTTCGTGGACGACGCCAACCGCATCAAGGAAGAGCGCGCCCACATTCCGGTACAGGCGGCGTCGACCGAAGCCGTTGCGGCCTGAGCGCTGGGCGAGCGCTGGGCGTTTCCGCTCTGGTTCGCAGCGCTCTGATCGATCGGTCCGGCTCCCGTCGGGCATTTACGTCTCCAGACACAAGTCGAGACGCCATTCGCAGCACTGTTCACATTCATCGCATGCATACACCCGTCGGCGCAAACAGCTCTTGGCAACAGCGCAGCCTGCGCAGCATCTGGCACCCCTGCACGCAGATGCAGCGCGCCGCGGCGGTGCCGCCACTGCCTATCGCGCGCGGCGAAGGCCCGTGGCTCATCGACCACGAAGGACAGCGCTACTTCGACGCCACCAGTTCGTGGTGGGTCAACCTGTTCGGCCATGCCGACGCACGCATCAACGCGGCGCTGAAGGACCAACTCGACCGCCTGCCGCACGTGATGTTGGCCGGCTGCACCCACGCGCCGGCGGTGGAACTGGCCGAACGCCTGTCTGCGCTGACCGATGGCGTGCTCGGCCACTGCTTCTTTGCCAGTGACGGCGCCTCGGCGGTCGAGATCGCATTGAAGATGAGCTTCCACCATTGGCGCAACCGCGGGCGTTCGGACAAACGGGAGTTCGTCTGCCTGCGCCAGGGCTACCACGGCGAGACGCTCGGCGCCTTGGCGGTCACCGATGTGGCGGTGTTCCGCGATGCCTACGATCCGTTGCTCATGCGGGCGCACCAGGTGATGTCGCCCGACACGCGTCAGGCCGGACCGGGCGAGACCGCGGTGGACGTAGCCGCGCGGGCCGCGGCCGAGTTGCAGGCGTTGTTCGAGTCCCGCCACGAACATATCGCCGCGCTCATCATCGAACCGCTGGTGCAAGGCGCTGCCGGCATGGCGATGCATGACGCGGCCTACCTGCGCACGGTGAGAGCGTTGTGCGACCGTTACCAGGTGAGCCTGATCGCCGACGAGATCGCGGTGGGCTGCGGGCGCACCGGTACCTTCTTCGCCTGCGAGCAGGCCGGGATCTGGCCGGACTTCGTCTGCCTGTCCAAGGGGATCAGCGGCGGCACGCTGCCGCTGTCGCTGGTGATGACGCGCGACGAGATCTACGAGGTCTTTCTCGATGACGACGTCGCGCGCGGCTTCCTGCACTCGCATTCCTACACCGGCAACGCACTGGCCTGCCGGGCCGCGCTGGCGGTGCTCGACCGCTTCGAGCAGGACGACGTCCTGCAGCGCAACCGGCAGCGCGCCGCGGCGCTGAGCTTGGCGCTCGCGCCCTTGCAGCACGATCCGCGCGTCGAGCACTTCCGCCAGCGCGGGATGATCTGGGCCTTTGATGTGCGGGAGCCCTTCGTCGGTGAGCGCTTTGCCGAACGCTTCCACCTCGCCGGCCGTGCCCGCGAACTGCTGATCCGCCCCATCGGCCGTACCGTCTACCTGATGCCGCCCTATGTGCTTGACGATGAGCTGGCCGTGTGGCTCGCGCAGCGCGTCACGGCCACGCTGGACGCGGTAGCCGACACAGAGAACGCCCATGCTGATCGAACATCTGAACCGTCGACTGCGTGAGCACGAGGCCCAGGCGCTGCGCCGGCACAGGCGCACGGCCGAGTCGCCCTGCGCTCCGCACCAGCGGGTGTCCGGGCGCGAGATGCTGTCTTTCTGCAGCAACGACTACCTGGGGCTGGCGAACCATCCGGCGCTGATCGAGGCGTTGGCCGAAGGCGCGCGCCGCCATGGCGCGGGCAGTGGCGCGTCGCACCTGATCAGCGGGCATTCGTGTGCACATGTGCTGCTCGAGGACGCGCTCGCCCGCTGGCTGTCGCCCTGCATCCCGGAGGCGAGGGCACTCACCTTCTGCACCGGCTACATGGCCAACCTGGCGCTTCTCACCGCCTTGGGCGACGCCAGCGCGACGATCTTCGCCGACAAGCTCAACCACGCGTCGCTGGTCGACGGCGCGCTGCTGGCCAAGGCGCCGCTGCAGCGCTACCCCCACGGCCGGCTCGACCTGCTCGCCAACCAGCTCAGGCTTTGCAGCACGCCGGTCAAGCTGATCGTGACCGATGCCGTCTTCAGCATGGATGGCGACCTGGCCGACCTGCCGGCCCTTCTGACGATGGCCGAGGCGCATGACGCCTGGCTGGTCATCGACGACGCCCATGGCTTCGGGGTGCTGGGCCGGCACGGCAGCGGCAGCCTGTCGCACTTCGGCCTGCGCAGCGAGCGCCTGATCTACATGGGCACGCTCGGCAAGGCCGCGGGCCTGGGCGGGGCCTTCGTGGCCGCCCACCCGATCGTGATCGACTGGCTGGTGCAGTCGGCGCGCAGCTACATCTACACCACGGCGGCGCCACCGGCGATTGCGCATGCCGTGCTCGCCAGCCTGCAATTGATCGCCGGCGACGAGGGCGACGCGCGGCGCGCCCGATTGGCGCAATCGATCGGCATGCTGCGCGACGGCCTCACGACATGGGTGCAGGAACACCGCAGTCTCGGCTGGCGGCTGGCCGATTCCGCCACGGCGATCCAGCCGTTGATCGTCGGCGACAACGCCGCGGCGCTGGCCCTCGCCGCGGGGCTCGACGCGCAGGGCCTGTGGGTGCCGGCGATCCGTCCGCCGACGGTGCCCGCGGGCACCGCACGGCTGCGCATCACGCTGAGTGCAGCGCACACGCCGCAGGACGTGCAAACGCTGGTCGATGGCCTGGCGCGAGCGGCGCGGGCCCTGCGATGAATGTGGAGACATTGCGAGGCTGCTTCGTCACCGGCACCGACACCGAGGTCGGCAAGACGCGCATCAGCGCCGCGTTGCTGCACTGGCTCGGCGAGCGGGGGCAGCGCTGTGCCGGCTACAAGCCGGTGGCGGCCGGCACGGAAGTAATCGGTGGCGAAGACGTCAACGAAGATGTGCGCGCGCTGCGCGACGCGAGCTCGGTGGCGTTGACCGATGCCGACGTCGGCCCCTTCCAGTTCGAGGCTGCCTGCGCACCGCACATCGCCGCAGCCCTTGAAGGCCGCACCATCGAGCGCGCCGTCTTGCTGCAAGGTGCCCTCGCGCTTGCAACGCACGCCGAGTGCCTGATCGTCGAAGGCGTTGGCGGCTTCTGTGTGCCGCTCGGACGGGGCTTCGACAGCGCCGACTTCGCGACGGACCTGGGCTTGCCGGTGGTGCTGGTGGTCGGGCTGCGCTTGGGCTGCATCAACCATGCGCTGCTCACGGCCGCAGCCATCCGTGCACGCGGCTTGCGGCTGGCAGGCTGGGTCGCGAACACCGTCGATCAAGGAATGCTGCATCTCGACGACAACTTCGCCACCCTTCGCGGTGAACTGCGACGGCGCCACCACGCGCCCTGCCTTGGCATGGTTCCCCGGCTGGCCAGCCCTGACCCTGCGGCAGTTTCGGCCCACCTCGACGATGCAGCGTTGCGCACGCTGTTCGGCGTGGCCTGAACCAGGCTCTTTCTTTACGCGAAACACAACTCACGATCGGGAATCAACATGACGACGAACACCATTTCTCTCTCCGCGCTGCGCAACTCGGCTTCTCGCGCTCCGACGCAATCTGATGTGCGCTGGCGCGTCGCGGACGTCGAGGCGCTGTACGCAATGCCCTTCATGGACCTGCTGTTTCGCGCGCAGCAGGTTCATCGCGAGCACTTCGATGCCAATGAGGTGCAGCTGTCGACGCTGCTGTCGATCAAGACCGGCGGCTGCGCGGAAGATTGCGGCTACTGCCCGCAGTCCGCGCACTTCGACACCGGCGTCGAGGCCAGCAAGCTGATGCCGCTGCAGGAAGTCGTCGAAGCGGCGCAGGCCGCGAAGGCCCAGGGCGCCACGCGCTTCTGCATGGGGGCCGCATGGCGCAGCCCCAAGGCGCGCGACATGGAGCGCGTGACCGACATGGTGCGCGAGGTTCGCGCGCTGGGCCTGGAGACCTGCATGACGCTGGGCATGCTCGAAGCCGAGCAGGCCCAGGCCCTGAAGGATGCGGGGCTGGACTACTACAACCACAACCTGGACAGCGCCCCCGAGTTCTACGGCAGCATCATCAGCACCCGCACCTACCAGGACCGGCTCGATACGCTGGCCCATGTGCGCGACGCCGGCATCCATGTCTGCTGCGGCGGCATCGTCGGCATGGGCGAGAGCCGCACCCAGCGCGCCGGGCTGATCGCGCAACTGGCCAACCTCGAGCCCTATCCCGAGTCGGTGCCGATCAACAACCTGGTGCAGGTCAAGGGCACGCCGCTGGCCGGTACCGAGCCGCTCGACCCCTTCGAGTTCGTGCGGACCATCGCGGTCGCGCGCATCACGATGCCGACGACGATGGTGCGCCTGTCGGCCGGGCGCGAGCAGATGGACGAGGCACTGCAGTCGCTGTGTTTTGCCGTCGGCGCCAATTCGATCTTCTATGGCGACAAGCTGTTGACCACGAGCAATCCCCAGATCGCGCGCGACCGCGCGCTGTTCGAGCGGCTGGGTTTGAAGGCGCAGGGTGAACGGCCAAGCGCGGCGGGCGCGCCAGCGCAATGAGTGCGCTGCCGATGCCGGCCGCGGTGCCGAGCCCGCTCCGCCGCCCGATCATCGACGCAGCGTTTCGCGCAGACCCCTATCCGAGCTACGCCGCGCTGCGCGAGGCCGGCCCGATCCACTGGAGCGAGGAGTTCTTCGGCGGTGCGTGGCTGCTGACCCGCCATGTCGATGTCGAGGCGGTGCTTCGCGATGCCATGCGGTTCTCGGCGCAGCGCACCGGCGGCTGGGTGATGCAAAGCGCCGCCGCGCGCAGCGAGCTGAGGGATTTCCAGCAGCTCTTCGCACGGGCGATGCTGTTCGTCGACGCGCCTGATCACACGCGTATCCGCGGGGTCCTCAACGCTGGCTTTCGCAGCGACGTCCTGCAACAGTTCGTGCCGGCCATCGAGCGGCGCGTCGACGCCTTGCTCGATGCCGTGGATGCCGACGAAGGCTTCGACTTCATGCAGGCACTGGCGCGGCCGCTGCCGGCCGAGGTGATGGCGATGCTGATGGACATCCCCGTGGCCGATCGCGGCGACTTCATCGCCTGGTCCGACGATCTGGCAACCTTCATCGGTGCGCCCATGCCCTCCCTCGAGCAGGCACGGCGCGCGCGCACCAGCCTGCTGGCGATGAGCTCCTACTTCGAACAGCTCGTGCCGCAGCGCCGACACGCTCCGGGCGACGACCTCGTGAGCCGGTTGCTGCGGGCTGAGGCGGCCGGCGACATCCAGCCCGGTGCCGAGTTGCTCGCCCAGTGTGCAATGCTGCTGTTCGCCGGGCACGAGACCACGCGAAACCTGTTGGGCAACGGACTGCGGGCGCTGCTGGCCGATCCCGTCGCATGGCAGCGCCTGCGCCACGAGCCTGCCCGGCTGCCGGGCGCGGTGCGTGAACTGCTTCGCTTCGACAGCCCGGTGCAGTACACCGGCCGCCGCGTCGCGGCCGATCTGACGCTGCATGGCCGGAAGCTGTGCCGTGGCGAACTGGTGGTCGCGCTCATCGGCTCCGCCAACCGCGACCCGATGCGCTACGAGCAGGCCGAGCGGCTGGACATCACGCGTCGCCCAGGTGGCCTGTTGTCCTTCGGCGCCGGCCCGCATGTGTGCATTGGCGCGAACTTGACGCTGATGGAAGCCGAGATCGTTTTCAGACGCCTGCTGCATCGCTTCCCGCAGCTGAGTCTGGTCGATACCCAGCCGCGCTGGAGCGGCAATGCGGTGTACCGCGGCCTGAACGATCTAATGGTGCGCCAGGCTCGACAGGGGGTTGCTTCATGAGGAGCACCAAGTGATCCACCTCCTCGCCGACATCGTCGAGGATCTTCGAGTTGATGACAACGATTGTCGACAGCCATTCGCAGCGCCTGCCCGGGGTTGCAGGCGTGCGGTTTCGGAGAATTCGAACGTCATCTGGAAATACCTCGTGAAGGAAGATTGAGATGGCTTCATCGCAGGCAGACGGTCGCATGCGGAACAGTGAATGGCTGCTCTGTGAGATGAAGTTTGCATCGAAAAATCGCGTGGAATACCTGGCGCAACCGAACCATGCCGTTCGCATGATCGAAACAATCAGAGATGTACGTGGGCGTACAGGTTCAAGTGAGAGCCGGCACCGCTGAAAAAAACATTGCTCCCATCGGTTTCGGTGGGTCCTATTCTCCAAGGCGGGTTGGCTGACCTCGTGAAATACGATCACGAGCTACGAGTGAAGCGTCGCTCGAGGCCACTCCCGGCCACACGCGTGGCGATGCACCTTTCATGCATGGGGTCCGGTGACCGCAGCCTTCGCCTCGGCCAGATACGGCGCCATCGAATGGTGCCGATACGCGACCTCCCCGATCTCGTCGTAGCTGCAGTTGCCGCACTCGAACGACGAGGCCGTCTTGGTGCCGTCGGCCAGCTGGTTCAGCGTCTCCTCGCTCACCAGCAGGTACTCGGACTCGGGCACCTGGTTCTTCAACAGCCGGTGCGCGACGATGATGCTCTTGCCGATGAATTTCGAATGTCCCTTGACCTGCATGGTCCTGGCCGGCCCGAAATGCGCGACGAACTTGAGCGACAGGCAATGGACGCTGGAGCAGGCGCCGCATGCGCAGGTGCGCATGATCTCGATCCGCTTGATGTGCGAATGGAAGTCCACGAACATCTTCCGTGCCTGCGCCAGAAGCTCTTCCAGCGACGGCGGCGCGCCAGGACGAACGAACAGCACCGCATCGCCTTCAAACTCGGAAACCTCCAGCCCGAGCTGGTTGGCGTCCACGATCAACTCCAGCAACTCCTGGATGATGTGCTGGCTATGGCTCACCTCGGTCTCGGTCACGAACTTCGTGAATCCGCTGATGTCCGGAATGAAGAAAAGCACGTCGTCGGGATTTGTTGTCGCCACGGTTCGCTCCAGGGATTTGCGTCGTCGAATTCAACCACGCGCGCCCGTGCAGATCAGACGCCGCCACAACAAGACCCCGAAGGCAACCCAGTCTGGCGATAGGCGAGCCGAGCGAGAACGGCTCGCCATACCGACTTCGATGCGGGCGACTTGCGGCGGCGTCGCCGGCAAGCACGCATCCCTGTGGGCGCTGGCAGAGCTTTCGCGATGATCTACCGAACTCCGCGGTCATCGCAAAGTCGGCGTGCGACGATGCCGAGCGCGGGCTGTCGAAAAGCGCCCTGCCTCCACCAGAGGGGCCATCACGGGAGAGCCGGTACTGCGTCGTCATACCGACCCGATCACGATGCGATGCCGCGAGGCAAAACGCTGGAAAGACAGCGTCCCAAGCGACAGTCTGCACACGTCGCAACTTCGGGATCGACTGATGAACCTGCGAAGACTTGGCCTCGGCGCCTTGCTGGTTCCAGGCTTCCTTTGCATCGGATGTGCGCCAGTTCCGGTTTCGCTCTACGTGGCCGACGCGACGCAAGGCAAAACCATTTATTCATCCTGTTCGATCAACAAGAGCGTTCCGGAAGGCATCGAAGTGGATCTGCAGGGCTTGCACGCACAGGTCAAGCTGGTCCAGGCGTTCTCGAACGGGTACCTTGAAGTCCGGCTCGATGTCCCGCAAGGCATGACAGTGCAGCTCGACGATGCAACCGTCACGATTTTTCGCGGAAACGGACGATCGCCGTTGGAAGCTCGCTACCCGAACATCAGCCTGGTGGACGCACCCGGCATCAACAGCTTCAGCGGGTCACCGGCCTTGGCGAAATACATGGTGCCCGTGCGTACGCAGCTGGTCGGCGGCCGCTCGGTCATCGGCCGGCGGGTGTGGAACAACCACTACTGGATGGCTGCGCGACTTGACACGGAAGGCGCTCGCGATGTGTCAGTCACGCTGCCGGACCTCATGATCAATGGCTCGCCCGCACGGTTTCCAGCGCTTCGATTTCACCGTGAGCTTTTCGTCGTGCTCGCGCCATTCAATTGTTGAACAAGCGAGCCCGAACGGCCGTCGATCTAACGTTTAACGATATGACCATCAGCACTCGACGCTGCACCACAGCCGACCACGGATGCGTCGCCGCAAGGCCTCGAAAACGAGACGTCTGACTACGGGATGCCACGCGAAGACTGCACCGAATACGAGGCGCACCAATAGCGGTTTTCGTGCGTCAGGCCCGCTTCTTGAACATGGCCGATGCGCCGCTCGCGTGCGCAACATCCTCGGCAGTGGCAAGCAGAGCCGGGCCGAGCGCCAGCATCCGTTCCTCCGTGAGCCTGACCAGCGGGCCTGCAATCGTGACCACCCCGATTGCCGCGCCATTGCCAATTCGGATCGGCGCTGCCATGGCCGTCATGGCCGGGGCGAAAACCTCGTTGATCATGCTGAAGCCACGCTTGCGGGCGTTGCGCACATAGGTGAGAACGGCCCTGACGGTGGTCGGCGCCTTGGGGCCGAACTCGCCCGGCTTGCCGAGGCCTTGCCGCGCGACCAGTTGCAACACTTCTTCGTCGGTCATCGTCGACAGCCATGCATGACCAGCCGAACTGCATGAGAGGTTGACCGAAAGGCCCATGTCCGGGTCGTAGCGAAGCCCGCGCCTTGCACCCTGTGCCTTGGCCACGAATGTCAGGTCATCGCCATCGACCACCGCCAGCCGCACCAGTTCACCAGACTCGGCGGCGAGGCGATCGAGCAGCGGCTGTGCAACATCGACGATGCCGCTGTTGCTGAGGAAGCTGAGGCCCAACGAGACGAGCTTGATGGTGAGCCTGTAGTCACCGTGGTTCTGGTCTTGGCGCACATAGCCGCAACGAATCAACTCGGCCAGCAGGCGGTGCGTCGCACTCAGCGGCATGCCGAGATCGGTCGCCAATGCAGACAGTTGCCGACCTTCCGGATGCTCGGCAAGGTGCTCCATTATTTTGAAGCTGCGTTCAAGTATTGCGCTCATTGTCATGGCCCCGAAGGCGCCCGGTCCACGGGCCTCATCATCGTACTGAAGTGCCACTGTACCTGCACTCGGTAAAGTGTTTTCACTTATGGAAACCTTTTCCAGATTTTCATAACATCGCGCCGCATTGGGCATCCGGCCGTTGCCAACAACGCGCCTTGCCCTCCGATTTCATACCCGACTGGAGTCTGTGTTGAGCGCTCTTTTTCTTCGTTCGCTGGCCGTCGCCGGCATCGCCATTGCCATGGCCGCCTCGGCCTTCGCGCAGGATGCGCAGGATCGTGTGATCCGCTTCGGCCACCTCAACAATGCCGACCATCCAGTGAGCTTCGGCGTGAAGCGCTTTGCGGAACTGCTGGCCGCCAAGAGCGGCGGCAAGATGAAGGTACAGGAGTACCCGGCCTCGCAACTGGGCAACGAACTGCAGCAGCAGTCCGCGCTGCAGGGCGGCGTGCAACAGATGTCGGCGCCGGCCACGACCTCGCTTGCGGGCATCGTCAAGGAGTTCGGCCTGATCGACTTTCCGTTTGCGGTGAGCACCTTCACGCAGGCCGATGCGCTGCTGGATGGCCCGCTGGGCCAGGCGCTGATTGCCAAGCTGCCGGAAAAAGGTCTGGTCGCGTTGGGCTACTGGGACCTGGGCTTCCGCAACGTGACCAACAGCAAGCGCCCCATCACCAAGGCCGAAGACCTCGATGGCTTGAAGATCCGCGTGATCCCGAATCCGGTGTTCCTCGACACCTTCAAGGCATTCAGGGCCAATCCGGTTCCGATGCCGTTCGCCGAGTTGTACGGCGCGCTCGAATCGAAGGCGGTCGACGGCCAGGAGAACCCGTACTCGGTGATCCTGTCGAACAAGATGTTCGAGGTGCAGAAGTTCCTGAGCGCCACCAACCACGTCTACGCGGCCAACATCGTGCTGGTCAGCAGGAAGTTCTGGGACACGCTCTCGCCCACCGAGCAGAAATGGATGAACGAAGCCGCCAACGAGACACGCGGCTACCAGCGCCAGGTGAGCCGCGCCGCCGCGCAGAAGTCGGTGGGCGAACTGCAGGCCAAGGGCATGCAGTTCAACGACGTGAGTTCCACCGAGCAGGCCCGCATGCGCCAGATTGCCAAGCCGGTGATCGACAAGTTCGCCGCCAGCTATGACCCCGCAATGGTGAAGCTTTATTACGACGAACTTGCACGCATCCGCAAGTGAGTTCACATCCGACAAGGCATCCCATGAAGATCCTCGTTCTGCACGGACCGAACCTCAATCTTTTCGGGCGTCGCGAGCCGCACATCTACGGCCATACGACGCTGGCCGAGATCAACGCGCGGCTCGACAAGCTGGCCGCCGAACTCGGCGTGACGCTCGACGTCATCCAGTCGAACCACGAAGGCGACCTGATCGACTTCCTGCACAGGAACATCGACGAAGCGCAAGGCGCGCTGGTCAACCCGGCCGGCCTCACGCAGCATGGCGTGCCGCTGCACGACGCGATCAAGGCCATGCCCTTCCCGATGCTGGAGGTGCACATGTCCAACATCGCGGCGCGCGAGGCATGGCGCGCGCATTCGATCATCTCTCCGGCCGTCAAAGGCACGGTGCAGGGACTCGGGCCGGTGTCGTACCTTGCCGCATTGCGCGGGCTGGTCGAGATGCTGCGTGAAAGCGAAGCCGCAGCATGAGCCGCTGGATCGACCGAGGCTGCAAGGTCGTCGAGGCTGTCATCGCCCTGTTCCTCGCGCTGATGGTGGTGCTGGTGTTCGGCAACGTGGTGCTGCGCTACGGCTTCAACTCGGGCATCACCGTGTCGGAGGAAGTCTCGCGCTGGTTGTTCATCTGGGTCACGTTCCTTGGCGCACTGGTCGCGCTGAAAGAGCATGGTCACCTCGGCATGGACATGGTCGTGCAAATGCTGCCGCCGATCGGCAAGAAGGCTTGCGCGGTGGCCGGCCACGTGGTGATGCTCTACATCGTGTGGTTGCTGTTCCGGGGCAGCCTGGCGCAAACGCGCATCAACTGGGATGTGACCGCGCCGGTCACGGGCGCATCGATGGCCATCGTCTACGGCGTTGGCATCGTGTTCGCGGTGCTCGCTGCCGGGCTGCTGGCGCTCGACCTGATTCGCATCCTCACCGGCCAGGTCGCCGATGAAGACCTCGTCATGATCCAGGAATCCGAGGAAGCGGTGCAGCTTCAGCAGATCCTCGGCTCGGCGCATGAACCCGGGGCCAGGAAATGACCGTCTTCGTCTTCGTGGGTTCGCTGCTCCTGGCAATGGCCATGGGCATCCCGATCGCGTTCTCGCTGCTCGCGAGTGGGGTGGCGCTGATGTGGCACCTCGACCTGTTCGACGCGCAGATTCTTGCGCAGAACGTCATCGGCGGCGCCGACAGCTTTCCGTTGCTGGCGGTTCCCTTCTTCATGCTGGCCGGCGAGATCATGAACGTCGGAGGGTTGTCGAAGCGCATCGTCAATTTCGCGATGGCGCTGGTGGGCCATGTGAAGGGCGGTCTCGGCTATGTGACCATCCTGGCCGGCTGCCTGCTCTCGGCGCTCTCGGGTTCGGCCGTTGCAGATGCTGCGGCGCTGACGGCGCTGTTGCTGCCGATGATGGTCAGTGCAGGGCACGACAAGGCACGCGCCGGTGGTCTCATCGCGGCCACCGGTGTGATCGGCCCGGTCATTCCGCCGAGCATCGGCCTGGTGATCTTTGGCGTCGCGGCCAACGTCTCGATCTCGAAGCTGTTCCTTGCGGCCATCGCGCCCGGCCTGCTGATCGGCGCCGCGCTGTGGGTGACGTGGGCCTGGCTGGTGCGTCGCGAAAAGATCATCCCGCCGCCACGCAAGTCGGGCGTCGAAATCATGCGCGCGTTCCGCCACGCGCTGTGGGCGCTGTTCCTGCCGGTGATCATCCTGGTGGGCTTGCGCATGGGTGTCTTCACGCCGACCGAAGCGGCGGTGGTCGCGGCCGTGTATGCGCTTTTCGTGTCGATCGTGATCTATCGAGAGCTCACCTGGAAGGACCTGTACGGCATCTTCGTCAGTGCGGCGAAGACCAGTGCGATCGTGATGTTCCTCATCGCCGCTGCGATGGTGAGCGCATGGTTGATCACCGTGGCCGACCTGCCGTCGAAAGTGGTCGGCCTCCTGCAGCCTTTCATGGGCAACAAGATCCTGCTGATGTTCGCGATCATGGTGCTGGTGATGATCGTGGGTACGGCGATGGACATGACGCCCACCATCCTGATCCTCACGCCGGTGCTGATGCCGATCGTGAAGGCGGCCGGCATCGACCCCGTCTACTTCGGCGTGCTGTTCATCATCAACAACTCCATCGGCCTGGTCACGCCGCCCGTGGGCACCGTGCTCAACGTGGTGGCCGGCGTGGGCCGCATCTCGATGGACGACGTCACCAAAGGCGTGGTGCCTTTCATGATCGCGGAGTTCCTGATCATGTTCGTGATGGTGCTGTTCCCTTGGCTGGTCACAGGGCCGGCCAGATTTTTCAGCGGCTGAGAAGGCCCGCGTTCGCTTCACTCAAGACGATAGGAAACACATCATGAAAAGTCGCATCTGGAAGACCCTCGTCGCCGCCGCCGCAGTACTGGCCATGGCTGGCGCAGGGGCGCAGGTGAAGGAACGCACCCTGAAGTTCGCGTTCCAGAACCAGACCGGCCATCCGCAGGCGCAGGGCGCGCAGAAGTTCGCCGACCTCGTATCTGCGAAGTCGGACGGCAAGATCACGGTCAAGCTGTTCCCCGGCGGCGCGCTCGGCGGCGACCTCCAAACGGTGTCGGCCCTGCAGGGCGGCACGGTCGAGATCACGGTGCTGAACGCTGGCATCCTCAGCGCGCAGGTCAAGGAATTCGCGGTCTACGACTTTCCGTTCCTGTTCAACAATGGGCAGGAGGCCGATGCCGTGACCGATGGCCCGTTCGGCCAGAAACTGTTCGGCACGCTGGAAGACAAAGGGCTGCACGGCCTCGGCTACTGGGACCTCGGCTTTCGCAACGTCACCAACAGCAAACGCCCGATTGCCAAGGCCGATGACATCGCGGGCTTGAAGATCCGCGTAATCCAGTCGCCCATTTACGTCGACCTGTTCAACACCCTCGGCGCCAATGCGACGCCGCTGCCTTTCCCCGAGCTCTATTCGGCGCTTGACCAGAAGGCAGTCGACGGCCAGGAAAATCCGAACACGGTGATCCTGTCGTCCAAGTTCGCGGAAGTGCAGAAGTACGTGACGCAGACACGCCACATCTACAACCCGCAAGCCCTGATCGTCAGCAAGAAGACCTGGGACACGATGAGCGACCAGGAGAAGAAAATCATCTCCGACTCGGCCTCGGAAGCGACCACCTTCCAGCGCCAGGCTTCGCGCGGCGCGGCCGACAGCGCGCTCGAAGCGCTCAAGCAGGCGGGCATGACCGTGACCGAACTGCCACCGACCGAGGTCGCCAAGCTGCGCGAGAAGGTGAAGCCTGTGATCGACAAGTACACCGCGTCGATCGGCGAAGCGACCGTGAAGGAACTGATGGCCGAGATAGCCAAGGTACGCAGGTAGTTGTCGTTCAATGGACCTGTTCGAGCGCGGCATTGGCGTCGGAGCTGACGATGGTGACATTGAAGTGAGACAGCGGGCCGGCAGGACGGCCGCCCACCGCTCTACTTGACGACCATCACAGGCTGCGGCGAGGTCGCCAGCACGCGCTGCACGACCGAACCCAGCAGCAGGTCGGCCACTGCGCTGCGGCCCTTCGACCCCAGCACGATCAGGTCGAACTTCCCTGCTTTGGCGCAGTCGACGATCGCGCCGGCCACGTGCCCGGTGCGGATCTCGATGTCGTAATCGATGCCCGTCGATTTCAGCCACCGCACGGCCGGCCTGAGTTCCTTCTCGCTGAGTTCGCGCAGATAGTCGCTGACTTCGGCGGCGCCCACGAACGCTTTGGCGTGGCGCAGGCCGGTGTCGTCATGGACGCTGATGAGCGTGATCCTGTTCGGGGACGAGCGCACGTCGCGCGCGAGCCCGGCCGCGTACTTGACCGCACGCAGCGCGTGCTTCGAGCCATCGGTGCCGACAAGTATCTTCATGGTCGCACCGCTCCCGTCAAGGAGCTTTGGTGAACAAGGGTAGGTCGCAGGTCGTGCATGCAATCACCTTTCAGGTTGTGCGCGACGCTGGCGCGCTTGAATTTCCGCGTGCAACCATTTTGCAAGGTACGCCGCCGTCCGCGCTTGACGCCGATCAAGGCTGCGCACGGCTGTCGCTCCGGACTCGTGGCGGTAACGCGCCCGCGCCGCGGGCGTCGAATCCGAGTCGGTCTTGCACAGCGGCTTCACCGGCAAGATGGCTGAGCTGGTCGCGGCGCAGGCGAGCAAATGGCCGGCGGACATCATCGTGCTGGGCACGCACGGGCGCCACGGCGTCGGGCGGCTGCTGTTCGGCAGCGGCGCCGAGGCCGTGCTCCGCGGTGCGCCGGTACCGGTGCTGCTGGTGCGCGACGCCCCGGTGGCCGCGGCCGAGTCCTGACCGGACCCGATGCGCAGACTGTTCCTGCTCACGAACCGCCATCGCGCGCCTTCGACCAACGCCGGCCTGGGTCTTCTGCTCGCGTTCAACGCGGGCGCCAACAACGCGGGCGGCTTTCTCGTACTGCACATGTACACCTCGCACATGACAGGCTTCGCCTCCCAGGTCGCGGAGGGCTGGTGCTGGGAAGCACGACGCTGGTGCTCAATGCGTTTGGCGCCATCCTCGCGTTCATGGTCGGCGCCGGCAGTTGCGCAGTGCTCGTGAACTGGAGCCGCAGGCACCGCCTGCACAGCGTCTACGCCCTGCCCTTGCTGCTGGTCATGGGCCTGCAAAATGCCGTCGCGTCCAAGACCTCGGGCGGCAGCGTGCGCACCACGCACATGACGGGCAACATCACCGACCTGGGCATGGAACTGGGCAAGTGGCTCTACTGGGCCCGCAGCAACCATGCTCCGTCACGGCTGCAGGTCCGGCGCAACCGCCAGCGCATGGGCATCGCCGGTGGACTCGTCGCGATGTTCGTGCTGGGCGGCATCACCGGCGCGCTGGGGTTCAAGCATGTGGGCTTCGTGTTCGTGGTGCCGCTGGCGGCCCTGCTGCTCGGCCTGTCGGTGCCGCCGCTGCTGCGGGATGCTGCGCGTGCCAGAGCCTTGGTGGACCGCTTGACCGGCGATGCGGCCCGCGAAGCGCAACGGTGAGGATCGCGCCCCGGTGCAGGAGTCGTTTCAGACGGCCGCCCGCCCCCATGTCCGCAAGCGCCGCAGCCAGACGATCCTCTGCTTGCGCGTGAGGTTCTCCACCGAGCCGACGATCGCGTCGCGCACCGGCGCGATGCCGATGAGGCCGAGGATGTTGCGCTTGAGCAGACGCAGGCCGTGGGCCAGGAAGTACCAGCGGTAGACCAGGGCCGGCATTCCCATGGTGACGACCACGCGCGCGCTGCGCCCGGCGAGCAGCTTCGCCCGGAGGTTCGGCCCGTCCGCCGGAACCGCGAACCCCGGACGCATCACCTGCTCGAGGAAGCCCTTGAGGGCCGCGGGCATCCCACCCAGCCACAGCGGATAAACGATGACCAGGTGCTCCGCCCGGGCGATGGCCGCTTGCGCATCGGCCAATGCGGGCGGCAAGGCGGCATGCTTCCATTCCTCCTGGCTGCGCAGGAAGGCGAAATCCAGCATCCCGATGTCGACCCGTTCGACCTCGTGCCCGGCACTGCGCGCGCCTTCGGCATAGGCATCGGCGAGCGCATGGCAGAAGTGCTGCGCGCAGCCGTCCGGGTGCCCCTGGATGATCAGGACTCGCATGGCCGTCAGTGGGTCATCAGCACCGGCACCGTCATCTGCGCCAGGATCTGCCGCGTGACGCCGCCCAGCATCAGTTCGCGGAAGCGCGAATGCCCGTAGCCACCCATCACCAGCAGGTCGGCACCGAGGTCGGACAGGCGCGACAGCAGCGCATCCCCGACGCCGATCTCGGTGACGTCGCTTTCGGCCGTCGCATGGACGCCATGCCGCGTCAGGAATGCAAGCATGTCCGGCACCAGCAAGCGCTCTTCCGAGCTGTCGTCATGGACCGCACGGCAGGAAACCAGCGTGACCTTCGACGCCTGCCGCATCGCCGGCACCGCGGCCCGCAGCGCGACCGCCGACTCGCGCGAACCATCCCAGGCGACGGCCACGTTCTTCGGCACGCCTTCGAAATGGCCTGCGTACGGCACCAGCAGCACCGGCCGGCCCACTTCCATCACCACGCGTTGCGGCAGGTCGCGCGTCGTGATGTCCTTGACCTCGTCGTCGTCGCGCTGGCCGAGCACCACAAGGTCGCTCGTGCGTCCGTGCCGGACGACCGCGTCGACCGTCGTGGAGTCGATGAGGCGGACTTCGTACGACAGTGGTCCGTGTGCCGACAACAGTTCCCGGAATTCAAGGCTGATGGCTTCCGCGCGATGGCGCAGGTACTCCGCGCACTCCGCGATGTAGTCGGTCGCACCGGACAGGATCTCTTCGGCCGGGATGATGCCGTCGATGAGACCGGTCGAGATGAGCCCCACGAGGTGGCTCCCATGGGCCTGCGCCCACCCTGCCGCAAGGTCCGCGCGCTGGCAGAACGCGCCGGTGCGATCCAGATGCACGAGGATGGTTGGATAGGTCATGGTCTCGCCTGTTGATTCAGGTGCGCCCATGTTCTTCCACGCGACGTCGCTGCGCCTTGATGCGCATCAAGCCATCTCCTCGCAGGCTTCGACGGCCACCGCGACGACCATGTTGCCAAGCCTGATCGCGACAACGCGTTCCCCGGCTTTGCCGAGCGTATCGAACTCGGAGGTACATGGGCGACCTCGGATTGGTCGAGAGTGACTATGCCTGGGTGACGCGGCGGATCATGGACATTGCGCACCGGCACTCCGGTGGCCGGGCGTCTCGTGCCCGGAGGGCGGCTACGCGCAGGCGCCGATCGCCCGCAGCGTCGCTGCCCACGTCAGGATCCTGATGGGCCGCGACGGATCCGGCGGGTACGCGAGGCTCAGCCGTCGAGCGGTACCCCGCCACCGAAGCGGCAGATCCACTGATCCCACAAGTCGCGCTGCGAGTCTTCCATTGCCTTCTGCCAGGCGGCCAGGAGCTGGAACTGATTCTGCTGCGCTTGCAGCAATTGGGCTGCGAAAGCGTTCTGCCACTCGAGAGCCAGGTGCAACAGGCCATCCTGCACGGGGAATGCGAGCTTGTCGTCATGGGGCATGGTGATCTCCTGTGGGTGAGGATTGAGCTTCCTGCGAACGCCGTCGCGCGTTTTGATATGACGCAAGCCGCGCGTGACCATTTCGACCCATTTGGCCGCCCGCGACGACAAAGCCGGCATTGCCCAACTACTGGCAACCTGTTTGGGCAGCCACAGCCATCGCATCAGCCAGGTGCACTCGGCAAAGGCACCCATGGATCTCATGGCGCGCCCGACGCACGCGCGCTGGTTTTGCTCGCATGGTTCTTCCCGGCGAAGGCGGCTTCTCGATCGGCGGTTTGGGTCGCTCAGCAACCGCGAGCGGCTTGATGCTGCAGAGATTACAGCAATGCTGGTGAAGATCCAACTCCCGCGAATCGCCGGCGCTTGCAAGGCACTCGCGGCGTGGCGCACCCCCGACTTGCAGATCCCGATTCCCGCCGGCACCAACGCAAACCGCTATTCGGGGATGCAGGCGCCGGCGAATCACGGGCGCTCAGAGCCAACTCCAACCGGTTGCCGCTCGCGGCGTCGAAGATTTCGGCGATGTCGCTGGACGAGTTATGGACCTACGTGCAGGTTTTGAGCTCTGCGGTATCGGCGACTGGGTCGAGCGCAAGACGCTGGCCCAGATCATCCCCGCGCCCTTCTTCCACGACGTGAAGTACATGAGCACGATGCTGATGGAGACCGGGCTCGACAGCGCCGCCTGGACCCACAAGGACTACGACACGTACTGACCGCGAAAGCGAAAGATCGCTCAAGTCGGGGGCATGGACCGCTGGACGCACCTTTCAAGTCGAGCGATGCTTGCACACCAGTCGCCAGCAGGCAATTGCCTTGCGCACTGTGTCGGGCGGCTGTTCCTTGGCACTGGTTGGCCGGCTTGATAGCGCCGGTCGACTGCCTCGACATCCCGCCAACAGGGGACGCCACCAGCCACGTTGCAACGTATGCTGTGCTGCGCGCGGATTTCATGCGCAGCGCTCCTGGCGGCATGCAATCATCCATTCCAGGCACAGCTTTGAAGGAGTTCCAATGACCGGTCAGACATTGGGCATCATCACGGCGGAGGGATTCACCTGCACAATTGTGCAGGACGAAGATGGCCGGGTGCACTTTATGGCGGACGCTGACATCGATGCCGATGGCGCCAATGGGCAAAGCGGTCATCAGCCCGCCTACAAGGCGGACAACAGTGGCTCGGAAGCGCTTGCCAATGGCGGCATGAAAATCAGTGGCGGTGGCAAGGTCGTGTGCGCCCACGATTGGGCCCGGGATGTCGTGCTCCTGGACACAGACAACGAGCCCAAGATATTTCCGGGCGGAGTGATCGCCTCGATGACTTGGTATCGTCACCGAGACAAGCTCGCCTCCGATCCGGCGGCCTATGTGGATGCCGAGACGGTTCCCTATATCGTGGTGCCGCCACTCATCGTTCAAAAGACGTCGGGCGTGGTGCGCGGCTGCAAGGCCCAGGTGACCTGGCACGGCAAGACCGTGGCTTGCGTTGTCGCCGACCGTGGGCCTGCGCAGCGCATCGGCGAGCTCAGCATCGCCGCGGCCCGTGCACTCGGCATGCCGAGCAGCCCGCGCAACGGTGGCACCGAAAGGGCCGAGGTGCTGTATGAGTTGTGGCCTGGCACCGCGGCGCCGGGCTTTGAGTTGCAGCCTGCTTGAACGCGCTCACAGGCGAGGACCCATTCGAACCCACGTTTCCGCCGGAGATTCCAGGCCCGGGCAAATCTGGGGCGAGCTGATTCCGTTGGGGGGTTTATCGACCCGAGTCGGATCGATGCGGCTGTTTGAGCTGCACAGGAGGTGCCAATGTTTGACCGTAGCTATCTTGCCAAGAGCTTCACAGTTTCTGATCCGGACGCGCGCCTGCGGCGGGCAGGCGATCTCATGACTTTCGAAACGTCGAGTGGCACGATACAGAAAATACCGCAGGCAACCGTCATACGCGTTGACGCTGTCCAGCGCTTGCAGGCTGGAGCAAACAAGGTCGCACTGTTCGCGCATGCCGTCCAGCAGGATGGGACTCCGCTTGGCTGGACCTCAACAAACAATCTCCAAGGCAAGTTCGTCAATGAGACTCTCGAACTGCTCAAGCCGTCTGCGGGGAGCGGCAAATTCGGTCCCAACGCTGCCTGGTCGCGCGGTACCTACATTGGCCAGATCGACCTCGTCGAGATCGTCGACGCGAAGACGGAGATAGAACGCATAGCCGCTGGAACTGTCGCGCCATACCTGAAGATGGTTGGTGAGGCGAGCTTGTCGAGTGTTGTTGTCGCCATCAACAGCGGATTTCGGTCCTATCCGGAGCAGAAGTTCCTGTGGGATGGCTTCGACAGGGGGCTTCCAGGGTTCAACAAGGCTGCGAAGCCTGGCTCATCAAACCATCAGAACGGGATCGCCTTCGATATCGCTGTCGCGGGCGCGGACGGCAACGAGGTGTATGACTGGCTGAAACGGAACGCACCCGCACTAGGCTTTGTGCGCACTGTAAGTGGCGAGCCATGGCACTGGGAATTCGATCCAGCACGCGCGCAGCAGGCCGTTCAAAACCAGACCTTCAAGATTCCCTCCGTAACCGACTGATTGGGTCTCGACTTCACGCCGCGCACGATGTTCATGCGGGTGCCGGCATGCGATGGTCGCGGCCATTGCGGCACGTGCTCCCAATCTTGCCGAACCCGGATCTACCCCCGCCCATTTGCACAGCATGGCAACAAACGACGTGTGGTCGAAATCGCAAGTCGATCCAGCCGGCGCCCGAAATACCGTGCCCCATGCAATAAACCCCAATCGCAACGCGCTAGAAAAGAACTTTCTGTGAAGTCGTCAGGGCCGTGAAGCTTTCTCCCATGGGCTGAAGGATCGCGTTGGCAATCGGCTGGAGCTGCTTGGTCAGGTAGTGTTCGTAGTCGATGCGGGAATGACGCGTCTCCAGCGGCTCCGGCCCGTTTTGCGTCATGACATATCGAATCCACCCGCCATTCTGGTACTGCCTGGGTCGATTGACCCGAGCGTTGTACTCGTCGGCGATGCGAGCGGCGCGGACCTGTGGCGGCACGTTGACCAGGTAGGCGTCCAGGCGATGGCGCAGGCGCTTCCTGTAGATGAGCAGGTCATCCTTCCTGCCAGCCAAAGTCGACTGCGCATAGTCGGCCACGAAATCCCGGTAGGGCTCGCCCTGAAAGATTCGCGAAAGCAGACCCTCCTGGAACTGGCGCGCCAACGGGGTCCAGTCGCTGCGGGCCATCTCCAGGCCGCGATAGACCATTTCTTCCTTGCCCGCGGCATCCGTGCTCAGGCCCGCGTAGCGCTTCTTGCTGCCGACGTCCGAGCCGCGAATGGTGGGCATGAAGAACTTGCTGTAGTGGGTGTCGAACTCGATCTCCAGGAAGTTCTCCAGGTTGTGCTCGTCGCGCAACGTGCGCGTCCACCAGTCGTTGATGTCTTTGACCAGGCTTGCCGCGACGGCATGGGCTTCCTGGTTGGCGTGGGTTCGCCCCAGCCATATGAAAATGGAATCGGTATCGCCGTAGATGGCCTGGTATCCCCGCCGCTCCACGAAGTCGCGCGTGAGCTTCATCATTTCGTGCCCACGAAGGGTCACGGCGGACACCAGCTTGGGATTGAAGAAACGGCATTCGGCCGCACCGAGCACGCCCGCGAACGAGTTCATGAGCAGCTTCAGCGCCTGGGAAAGCGGCTCGTTGCGCTGGCGCTTGGCTTCATCCCGCGCCCGCGAGAGCGTGGTCACGATTTCCGGCAGGCAATGCTGCGTGCGCGAGAAGGTGGTCCCTTGCGGCCCCTTGACGAGCATCGCAGGGTCGTCGATGTTCGAACCCTCCACCAAACCCACTGGATCAACCAGGAAAGTCCGGATGATCGAGGGGTAGAGGCTCTTGTAATCCAGCACCACGACAGAATCGTAGAACCCCGGTTTCGAGTCCATCACGTACCCACCGGGGAAGGCCTTGCTCGGAATCTCGCCCACGTTCGGCGCCACGTAGCCCAGGCGATGCATCCGCGGCAGGTAGTGGTGGCTGAACGCGGCAATGGAGCCACCGAAGTGATCGGCCTGCAGGCCTGTGACCTGTGCCCGCTCCAGCACGAACTGCAGCAGCTTCGCCTTGTCGAAGATGCGCAGGACCAGCTCGCAGTCTCGAATGTTGTAGAGCGCGAGCGCGGGCTTGTCGTGCTGGTAGCGCCGCTCGATCTCCGCCATCTTGTCGTACTCGTCGCCGATGGCCTTGCCCTCGCCCAGCAAGGTTTGCGAGACGGTCTCGAGGCTGAAGGAAGGAAAGCTCCAGACAGCAGCCTTGAGTGCGTCGATGCCGTCGATGACCAGCCGGCCGGGCGTGGGCGCGAACAGGTAGCCCTGCTTGCGCGGATGGGTTCGCCAATCAATGGGTCGACGCTCCCGCCCCGGAAGGAACTGCGCCCCACAGTCGTCGGCCGTCTTCTGAAGCACCCGCAAGTCGAACTGAATGACGTTCCAGCCAATGACGACGTCGGGGTCGTTCCGTTCGAACCAGTCGTTGAGCTGTTCGATCATGGCCTTGCGGGTCGGGCAATAGACGAGCGCGAAGTCCGCAGTTTCATCGGGCGCCAATTGCGGACCGGATGGCGGCTCGCCCAACATGAAGACGACACGGTCCCGCATGCCGTCCAGCGCAATGGAATAGAGCTCCTCGTGCTGGCTCGTCTCGATGTCCAGCGACACCACCCTCAGCGCCGGCCGGAATTCGGGCGCAGGTTTGAGCGTGCAGTCGACGATCGTGTGGCCGTCTGTCCTCCCCCCTTCCACCAGCACGCCGGCGGTGATGAACCGCTCCATCAGGTGGCGGTCGTGCGGACGCACGTCGGCTTCGAGCACGGCAATGCTCTGTGTCTGGAGGGCTCGTGCCAATTGACCGAGCTGGCGAAAGTGCTTCGCATAGACACCGATGACGGGCTCGTGATGGAAGGTCTTCAGCGCAAGCTCACGTACCTGCATCCCTGGCTTGGCCACGAGGTGCGATTCCAGCGACGCCCGATGCCGGATTTCGACAAATGCGACGCAGGTCTGGGAGGTCAGGACCACTTTCATGGGCCCCGCGTCTGTTGCCAGCCAGTACTCGATTTCTGTGCCAGCCGGGGCATCCCGCCAGCGGCGGGTGAGGATGAAACCCTTGAGTTCGGTGGAAGTCACGAGAGCTTCGGGAATCGGATGGAGCAGGAGAGAACGCTTGCGCCGATTTTCGCCCGGTTATGACCGGCTGCTGTCTGCAAGGCTGGACATGATGGCCGCTTCATAGGCGAAGGAAGGCCCGTCTCCCGTCCCAAGGAGAGCAGTGCGCCTGCACAACGGTCGCCGCGGCATGCGCGCCGCCGAGGGCGTCCGTCGGCTCAAGCCGTGTCAAGGCGAATTGGAACCCAGGCGCACCGGGCAAGCGCGCAGCAGCAAACCATAATGCGATGCCCATGTTCCAAGCCACGCAAGAATGAGTGCCGCAGATTTTCTCTTTGCTCCGGAAGTGCAAAAGCTCTTGAAGGTCGTCTACGCGGCACCCGACCAGCAGTTCGCGACGAGCGAACTCGCCCAGCTTTCCAAGCTCGACACCGAGGATGTATCGCGTACCTTGGAGCATCTCGTCAAGAGCGGCATCCTGACAAGGAAAAAGCCGAAGGCGGACTTGCCCGAGACCGTCGAGGCCGACCGTTCGTTCGTCTTTTACAACGAGCTGCGGAGCATCGCGCTGAAGTCGTTCGCCGCGGCAGAACCTATTCGGGCCATGCTGCGTTCCAGATTCAGGGAGTCGGTGTTGCGCGCTTTTGTGCTGGGAGAGGACGAGGACGCCAACGTTGAGTTGTTGATCGTCCATGGCCACCTGGTGCCCGATGAGGCAGCCATGACAATCGCCTGCGAAAAGCTTTCGAGGATTCTCCGTCGCCATCTGAAAGTGCACGTCATATCGAACGCCAAGTTCAGCAGACTGACGCCGCGCGACCCGCTTGCGGCAAAGCTTGCGGCAGATTCGACGCACGAGATCATCGCGTACGGAGAAACCAGGGCGCAATTGCCCGTCGAGCGGGCCGGCCTCATGCAGAGCGCGAAGAGGAAGTTGGCAACGCTTTGCGGCTCGACCTCGTGAACGTCGCGTGTCGTGAAGAGTCGCCAATATGAATCTTCCGCACCCGAAGTGACGCGCGCTGAAGCACCGCTCGTCCGGTGTACCCATCGAACATGGGCAGCCACCTCGTCGAGAGGCGGCCCTTCTCGCGTTCCTGCCGGTTACGGCCGTCGTTTAAAAACGGCCTTTTGCGCCGGACAGTCGGTCTAGCCCGGGGAAAGCCTACGGACGGGCTTCGAAAACAAGGTTGAACGGCGTTTGTGTAGCGCGCCGAAAGCGGCGGAATCCCCCTTCGTGGACGACGCTGCGAATGCGCTGCTCGCCGGCTTGCGCGCCCAGTCCGAGCCCCACTTCCTGCGACAGCGAGCAGGGCGTACAGACCATCGTGGAGGCAGAGTAGAAGATGCGCCCGACCGGATTGAGGTTGTCTTCCAGGCGATCGTTGGCGAACGGCTCGACGATCATCCACATGCCGTCCGCCGAAAGCGTCTCGCGCACGTGCCTGGCCGCTCCTACCGGATCGCCCATATCGTGCAGGCAATCGAAAAAGGCGACCAAGTCGAAATCGCGGCCCGGATACGTCTTCGCGCCGGCCACCTCGAAGCTCACGCGATCGGCGACGCCCGCTGCGGTGGCGCGCTCGCGAGCAGCTGCGATCGAAGGCTCGTGATAGTCGTAGC
This sequence comes from Variovorax humicola, assembly GCF_037889915.1. Taxonomy (NCBI): domain Bacteria; kingdom Pseudomonadati; phylum Pseudomonadota; class Betaproteobacteria; order Burkholderiales; family Comamonadaceae; genus Variovorax; species Variovorax humicola. Next base: position 51,912 of record NZ_JBBKZV010000009.1, read on the forward strand.
CGACGAATGTCGACGCCGGGTAGGCCTGCGCCATCACGATCGTCGAAGCGCCGAAACCGCAGCCCACATCGGCCACGCGAGCACCGGCATGCAGGCGCTTGCTCATGCCATCCAATGCTGGAATCCAGCTCGGCTCCAGATTCGCGTTGTAGCCGGCGCGAAAGAAGCGTTCCGTGCCGGAAAACAGGCTCGGATGATGTTCGTGCCAGGCAAGGCCGGTGCCATCGCGAAAGGCCTTTTGCACCTTGTCGATGTCGAAAAACATCGACATGAGGCATTCGAATCCACCACCCATGAAGGCGGGGCTGCTTTCGTCCGCCAGCACCAGTGCAGCCTCGGGCGAGAGCGTATAGGTCTGCGCGCTCGCGTCGTAGTCGACGAAAGCGCTTGCGACCTGCGCGTTGAGCCATTCCTGCGCGTAGCGCAGACGCAGGCGCGTGCGTCCGCTGAATTGGTCCACCGTCATCGGGCCGGCGCCTGCCATCGCCTTGTACAACCCGAGCCGGTCACCAAGGATCACCAGCGGCGCGCTGGCCAATGCGCCGAACTCGGCCACCATCCTGGCGAGCAGGGCATTGAGCTTGTCTTCGTCGATCTGCATGGCGTCACTCCTATTGATCACGACTTGAAACATGCCGGTCCGCGTGGCCAGCTTCGCACCCTGGACTGGGCCCACCGGTTCCATTCACACAATCCAACCCACAGCGAAATTGGGAGCGGCTGCTTGCGCCGGCCCCCCGTAGTAGTTCGGGCCTTGAGATATCGCGGTTACCGTCCAGAACAAGATAGTCGAATGCATGCTGTGTCATTGCAAGGCGCCGCCATCCTGCCTCCGCATCCGCGCAGACCATCGCGTTGTCTTGCGCCTTTGACCCTGACGCGATCTTCGACAAGCCCGACGAACTGCAAGCATCTTGCGATGGGGCATGCATCGTCGTGGGGTCCATCTCCATTTCGAGTTGTCGCAGTCGGAGGTCTATGTCAGGCGGAAACAAAACACCGCGCCCTTGCCGGGCCGCGGCTGCAGGTGGATGTCGCTGTCGTGCAGCTGGAGGATGCGCTTCACGATCACCAGGCCCAGGCCGCCACTGCGGCCGCCTGTCGAGGAGAACATCGGCCGCGTGAAGATCGCGGTGCGCAGTTCGCTCGGGATGCCCGGCCCGGTGTCGCTGATCTCGACCCGGACGCCGGCCTTGTCCTGCCGCAGCTGAACCATGATCTGGCCGCCCGCGGGCGTGTGACGGATCGCGTTGTCCAGCAGGTTGGTCAGCACGCGCTCGATCATGCCGAGGTCGGCGGTGACGCCCGGCAGGTCCGGCGCGATGTCGGCCACCAATCGCTGATGCCGTGCTTCGGCGGCCAACTCGAACTTCTGGAAGACGTCCTGCACCAGATCGGCCAGCGCGAAGTGCTCTTTCTCGAGCTTGACGACACCGTATTCCAGCCGCGCCAACTCGAACAGCTCCTGCGACAGCCGCGCGACCTTCCGGCTCTGGGCCAGCGCGATCTCGAGGTAGCGGCGCCGCTCCGCGATGTCGAGCGTGTCCGCCTTGATCAGGAGCGTCTCGAGGTAGCCGTGCAGCGACGTCAGCGGCGTGCGCAGGTCGTGCGAGATGTTGGCAAACAGTTCGCGCCGCTGCTGGTCCTGCCGTGTGAGCTCGCGCCATTGCTCGGCGATGCGCCGTGTCATCTGCGCGAAGGCCTGGGCGAGCGTGGCGATTTCGTCGCGGCCCCGGCCGACGCGCTCGAAGGCCGGCGCGACGTCCTGCAGCGCTGCCACTCCGTCGTTCTCGAACCTGCGCACCGCGCCGGTCAGTTCGCGCAGCGGACGCGTGATCAAGCGAAATGCCGCCAGCCCGGCGATCAGACCCAGAAGGGCCACCAGCGCCACCGACCACAGCGTCGTGCTCAGCACATTGCCGGCCACGGCATCGGCCACCAGCGCATCGCGCTGTTCGCCCGACAGCACCACGTAGACGTAGCCGACCTCCCGGCCGTCGACGCGCAGCGGCGCCGCACTGAACACCTTGCGAGTACCGCTGCCGCGCGGATCGTCACCGACGATTGGCAAGGGCGCGCCGTCGAGCAACCGCCGGATCGGATCGAGATCGACCCGGTCGCGCTTCAGATGCCCGGGCGGCGCGGCCTGTCCCTGGATGCGGCCATCGAGGCCGAGCAGGTAGACCTCGACGCTGGGGTTGACGGCCATCAGCTTGTCGAACAGGTCGCTCACGGCCGCCGGATTGAGCCCGTCGCGTTCCATCAAGGTCGAGTTTTCCGCGATGTGCGCCGCAAGGCCGCGAGAAAGGCGCTGCGTCACCTCCTGCTCGTAGCGGACGTTGGCGTGCATCTGCAGCCAGATCGAGGCACCGCAGCAGGCCAGCAGCAGCACGGCGAAGACGACGGAGATGCGCCGCGACAAGCTCGCGCGAAAGGTCATGAAACACCCTCCTGCGCCACCAGCTTGTAGCCCCGCCCCCACACCGTGAGGATGCAGCGTGGCTGCGACGGGTCGGCCTCGATCTTCATGCGCAGGCGATTGATGTGCGTGTTGACCGTGTGCTCGTAGCCGTCGTGCTGGTAACCCCAGACATGGTTGAGCAGGTCGAGACGCGAGAACACCTTGCCCGGATGGCGGGCGAAGAAATGCAGCAGATCGAACTCCCGAGGCGTGAGCTCGACCGGCTTGCCGTCCACCTGCACCTCGCGGGCGACCGGATCGATGCCGAGCTTGCCGATGTCCAGGCGTCCCGCCTCCATCCGCGCATTGCGCGCCAGCGCATCGCTGCGCCGCAGCAACGCCCTGACCCGCGCCACCAGTTCCAGCACCGAGAACGGCTTGGCCAGGTAGTCGTCGGCGCCGAGCTCGAGCCCCAGGATGCGATGCACCTCGCTCGACCGGGCACTGGTGATGATGATCGGCGTGTAGCGCGTCATGGCCCGGGCCCGGCGGCAGATTTCCAGGCCATCGACACCCGGCAGCATCAGGTCCAGGATCAACGCGTCCCAGCTGCCGCGCTCGAGTTCGCGCATGCCTGCATCGCCATCGGCCGCGTGCGTGATGGCGTAGCCCTCGTCCTGAAGGTGCATGCCCATCAGCTCGGCGATGTGGGTGTCGTCTTCGACGATCAGAACGCGTTTGGCGGGGTCCATGAAAGCGGATTGTGCGGCGATATGAGCCGCGCATTTATCACAATTAATTGAACTCTTCGTGATGAATCGGCCATGGGGTGAGCCCAAGAATCTGCCCCATGCAACGCGAATCCCCGACACCCGGCAACCCTCCCATCCACCCGCTGTGGATGCGCATCACCCATTGGCTCAACGCCCTCGCGGTGCTGGTGCTGGTCACCAGCGGCTGGCGAATCTACGACGCTTCGCCGCTTTTCGACTTCGAATTTCCCGCCTCCATCACACTGGGTGGTTGGCTGGGAGGTGCGCTGCAATGGCACTTCGCCGCGATGTGGCTGCTGGCGATCAACGGCCTGATCTACCTCGCGCTCAATGTGGCGAGCGGACGGCTCTGGCGCAAGTTCTTCCCGCTGTCACTCGCCGGCATCTGGCGCGATGCGCTTGCGGCTCTGCGCGGCAAGCTGTCGCACGATGACCCGCGGCGCTACAACCACGTGCAGCGCCTGGCGTACCTGTTCGTGATGGTTGACATCGCGGTGCTCGTTCTCTCGGGCCTGGTGCTCTGGAAGTCGGTCCAGTTTGCGGGCCTGCGCGAACTGCTCGGCGGCTACGAGTTCGCTCGCCGCATCCATTTTTGCGCGATGGCCGCGCTCGTCGCCTTCGTGGCCGTCCACCTCGTGATGGTGGCGCTGGTCCCCCGCACGTTGCTCACGATGCTGAGCAGTCACGGCAAGGAAGCAACGTGAAAATCTTCAAGCGCCCCTCCATGGCAACTCTGGCCGACGTGGACACTGACGCGGCCCTGGCCGAGGCACGCAAGCTGATCGGACGCCGCATCGAGCAACCTGCGCGTCGCGCCTTCCTTCAGCGCTCGCTGACGCTGGGCGGTCTTTCCCTGCTGAGCGGCTGCAGCATCAGCGACAACGCGACGGTCGAGGCAGCCCTCATGCGCATCTCGCGCTTCAACGATGCCGCCCAGGCCTGGATCTTCGACCCGACCAGGCTTGCGCCGACCTATCCGGACGCGATGATCACACGGCCGTTTCCGTTCAATGCGTTCTACGGCGAGGATGAAGTCCGCGAAGTGGCGGAGGCCGGCTACCGGCTCGAAGTCACCGGCCTCGTCGCCGACAAGCGAAGCTGGACACTGGCGGATCTGCGCGCGATGCCGCAGCAAGACCAGGTCACGCGCCATATCTGCGTTGAAGGATGGAGTGCGATCGGCAAATGGGGCGGCGTTCCTTTCGCCGATTTCCTGCGCAGGATCGGCGCCGACACGAGTGCCAGGTACGTCGGCTTCAAGTGCGCCGACGACTACTACACCAGCATCGACATGCCGACGGCACTGCACCCGCAGACCCTTCTCACGCTCACTTACGACGGCCAGCCGCTTCCTCCGAAGTACGGATTTCCGATGAAGCTGCGCATGCCCACCAAGCTGGGCTACAAGAACCCGAAGCACATCCGGGCGATTTTCGTCACCAACACGTACCCTGGCGGTTACTGGGAAGACCAGGGCTACAACTGGTTCGGCGGCAGTTGAGTCAGTCTCGACTCGGCGCTGTTGAAAACGCGCGGCCGTGTTCTCTCGAACCGTGCCATCGAAACTTCCACTCACAAGGACACTGAAATGAACAAGCTCACCGCAACGCTCCTCGCCGCCTTCATGGCGGTCGGCTCCGCATCGACATTCGCCGCCGACGACATGAGCAAGGACTCCATGTCGAAAGATGCCATGGGCAAGGGTGGCGCCATGGCCAAGGACGGCATGAAGAAGGATTCAATGGCGAAGGACGGCATGTCCAAGGACGGAATGAAGAAGGATTCGATGTCGAAGGACGGCATGGCCAAGGACGGCATGGCGAAGGACGAGATGAAGAAGTAGTCGCCGGCGCGCTCCAGCGAGATCTACCAGGATTCTGTTCAATCTGTCGCGCCCGTGCTCGCGGGCATGAACCCGATTCTCGCGAGGATGGACCGCCGGCCGCGCGCGCAGCCGCGCGTCCATGCGGCACCGTATGGCTGGTCGAGCTCCGGACAACGAGGGTGGGCATCAGCAGCCGGGTGGATGGCAGGACATCGGGACTGCGAAGGCTCTCGACGAACAGTTGCGCCGCATGCCGACCCATCTGCTCGACCGCGACTTTCACGATCGTAAGCGGCGGCGACACCAGGTCCGCGAAAGGCATGTCGTTGTGCCCGACCAGTGACATCTCGCGCGGCACGTCGATGCCAGCCGTGCGCAGGGTGTCCAGCGCGCAGAAGGCGATGAGGTCGTTGGCGGCAAGGATCGCGAGCCGACGCCGTGCGACCAAAGACGTCGTCGATCCGAGCGGCGGCGACACGACGCGGCAGAATGGTCCATCCCGCCCTCCATCTGATCGCGCCGAGGAGTTCTTCCCGTGGAATCCGAGAAACCCACCGTGTCGTTCGACCAGCGCGACTCATCGCTTCGAAGCGCCTCGCTCGCCGAGGTGTCGGCCCGCAGCCTTCCCCGGCCCGAGAGTGTGACAGTGGTCATCAAGCACCACGTGCGCGCGCAGGCCGTTGCGGACTATGAGCAATGGCTCAAGCGCATAGTGCCCATCGCGCAACGGTTCCCGGGACATCGCGGAGTGCACGTCATCCATCCTGTGCCGGGCTCGACGCTCTACACGGTGACGGTTCGGTTCGACACGCTGCAACATGCGGAGGACTGGTTTCAGTCGGCCGCGCGGCAGAGTCTGGTCAATGAGGTGATGCCGTTCCTCGCAAGCGACGAGCAACGCCAGACGGTGACGGGGCTGGAGTTCTGGTTCCACCCGGAGCCCGGGCAGAAGCCGGCCAAGCGCTTCAAGCAGTTCCTGCTGACACTCTCGGTGATCTTTCCCCTCACCATGCTGGTTCCCGTTCCCGTTCAATGGCTGGTGCGGCAGCAGCCCTGGCTCGGCAACACCATCCTGGAGCACCTGGTGATCGCGGCGATCATCGTGGGGCTGATGACCTACGTCCTCATGCCGCGCGTCACCCGGCTGGCCGCGCATTGGCTGTACGAATGAAAGATCGGCGTCGGCGTGGGACAGCTCTGCCGGCGTGGGCAGGCGCTTCTCGGCAAACTGGTGTTCGTCGAAGCCGCCCACCACGCGCAGCCATTGTGGGGCCGGTGTGATCGCAGTCCGGCGTCCAGTGGCCAGCCAGTGGCTGGCATGTTTGTTGCAGCGCAACACAAAGGGCCTCTGCGACTGGAGCGCCCCGGAGTGTGCCCATGCGATGGTTGCTGATGATGTGGATGGTCCTAGCCTGTGGCGCGGCTCGCAGCGATGAGGAACGCCCGACGCCGGATATCGTTGGTGTGTTGCAGATCTCGCAACAGAAGCAACTCGACGCCCTGACGCCGGCCGATGCCACGAGCGCGCGGGCCGTGAAGGTGCGCGAGTCATTCGAAAAGCTTTTGCGCAGCCTTCACAATCCCGTCCTCTCCCAGGTCGAGCTACGCGTCGTGCGCGACGATATCCTGAGCGAGACGCTGCAAGGCCGCATCGTGGTGGCCAATGTCGGCTTGGCAGATCTGCCGGAAGGCGAGCGGGTCTTCATTCTGGCGCACGAACTGGGACACGTGATGCTTGACCACTGGTCGCAGATGGGCCTGCTTTACGCGAAATGGGTGCCGGGCCCCGTCGTGCAGCAGCACACTGACGCCATTGCGGACCGCCTGGGCCGTGACGCATCGGCACTGGCCCATCGTCAGGAATTCGAAGCCGACGCCTTTGCCCTGAGCACGCTGCGCGCCTTGGGCCTGCCGGATCAGCATGTCGTCGCGGCCTTCATGGATCTGGGCTGGCGCAACGACACCGCGACGCACCCCGGCACGCGCAAGCGCCTCGCAGCCTTGCGCGCCCTGGCGCCCGACTGGCGTACGGTGCAGCCTTGAGCGTCGCTGCCCTGGTCCGACACCGCGGAAATTCCACGTATCTACCCGGCCATTGCATCGCCGAAAGGGCGCAGGTTTCGCAGGTGGTCATGCGGCACCGCCTGGGCGACGAGGTCGGTCGGTCATTTCGCGGACCCTATTGATCAACATCAAGCCCGGGCCCGGCGAAACAGGTGGATGAGCGCTCCGACGCCAGCCAACGTCACCAACGTGCTGAGAAAGTCGATCCCACCCATGTCTTTGAACCGGCTCGTTTGAATGTCCTGGCGCACCGGCTCGGCCGTGGCCCGGGCGAACGGGCTGTAGAGCGCGCCACCAGCGCTACCTTCGCCCTCGGCGCGAGGCGTCGCCAAGGACTCCTTCGACCCGCTATCGACGACCAAGGCGCCGCGGGCACGCTCATCGTTGACGGCTCGCGTCGTCATGGGAAAGGAAGCGGCCCTGGCAGGTTGCACCATTGCGGTGAATGCCGCGAGGGCCAGCGGGATCAGCACGCCGTGTCTCATGCCCTGACTTTCGAATGGGGTGCACTATCGCGACGACACCGGCACGACGTCAAGGTCGTAAGTGACGTTCACATTGATGTTGAAGTCGGGAATTGCCGCCGTGAAGTGCAACAGGTGCTTTCCTGCCTTCAGCCCTTCGATTTTTGCGTAGTAGCCGTCGTCGACGGATGGCGAAAAGACGCCCGGTGGTTGGCCGTGGGGGAGAGGCAGCTGGGGATCGTTGCACGGCTCGACAAAGATGTTGTCCGCGGGCAAGGCGCTCACGAACGGGACCGAAGTCACTCTGCGCGTTCCGCGCAGCGCGATGCTGTCGAGCGTCAAGGTCGTCTTCGTAACCTTATCGATGAAACCTGCGTTGTTGACTCGCATGAACGCAACTGAGTACGGCCCGGTTTGCCCGCAGGCATTTGGCGTATTCACTTGCACGCTGTTCACGATCGGGAAAAAGAGAGTGACACCTTCCGGCACGGAGCAATGGCGCGTGACGGCAGTGAAATCAAATAGTGTCGGGCCGGCGAGAAACCAGATGGACCCTCGTTGTCCAACCATGCAATTGGCGCCTGAGAGATCCTTTAGCGGATTGACGCCTGTCGGTATGGAGAGCGCCCACTGCCACCACTGCGCAGTCAACTCCCGAATTGGTGGATCGTCATCGTCGTCGTTGCCATTGGCGATGCCGATGGCCGGCGCCATCACCATCGATGCGGCCGCGAGGACTTGCAATGCACGTCGGACTCCGTTGTTCATGCTGAACTCCTTTGCGTTGGGGTTGAGGCCGAGCGACCCTCCACGGGGCGCTGCACAGACTTCGTCACAGCGCGATGCACTCGCGCGGTGCGCGTTGCAAGCCGCATCTCGCCTCCCATGACTCACTCTGCTCCCCCACGCCATTTGCGGTCTTCAAAACTTCTCAAATCTTCTATAGGATCACGCACCCCAACGCCGGCCACGAGTTGCCTCGAACAAGCACAGCCCGGCGGCTGCATCACCGCAGCGTGGGCCCTCGGAGGGGAACCTTTGTTACTCGGTCACCGATTCGGCCCGTTCGAAGTCCGTCCTGCGCAACGACTGTTGCTCAAGAACGGCCTGCCGATGGTGATTGGCGCGCGCGCCTTCGATGTGCTCGCCGTGCTGATCGAGCAGCGCGACCGCGTCGTGACCAAGCTCGAACTGTTCGATCGTGCATGGCCCGGCTTGATCGTCGAGGAGAACAATCTCGCGACACAGGTGTCGTCGCTTCGGAAGTTGCTGGGTGCGACCGCCATCGCCACCATTCCGGGTCGCGGCTACCGTTTCGTGGCGCCGGTCGTCGATCGGACAGCGGATGATGAAGCGCCAACCCTGGCAGGCGACATGACGGATGCGTCCTTCGCGCATTTCCCCGGCAACCTCGCCGCCGAGTTACCGCCGCTGTACGGACGCGACGACGACCTGGGCGCGATGCGCGCGTTCATCGATGCCCACAGGCTGGTCACGATCGTCGGCCCCTGCGGTATCGGCAAGACACGCCTGGCCCAAGCAGCGGCCCATTCCTTGCGCCAACGTTTTCGCGACGGGGTTTGGCTGGTCGAACTGGCCCCGTTGGCGGATGGCGCCTTGCTGCCGAGCCGTGTGGCGCTCGCGTTGGGTATCACGCTCAGCGGTATGCGCGAGCCATTCGACGAACTCGTCGCGGCGCTTGAACCTCGGCACATGCTGCTGGTCCTCGACAACTGTGAGTATCTGGCCGCCGGTGTCGCGGCACTGTCACAAGCGCTGCTCGATCGCGCGCCGGGCGCGCGACTGCTGGTGACCAGCCAGTCGCCGCTCGGCCTGCCGGCCGAATGGCTGCTGCGACTGGCGCCGCTAGCGCTGCCGCCGTCGCTGGACGCCGCGCGGGCACTCGACTTCGGCGCTGTGCGGCTGCTCAGCGAGCGCGTGACCGCGCTGGACAGGCACTTCACGCTCGATGCGCACAACATCGCCGCGATGGTCGAGATCTGTCGCCAGCTCGATGGATTGCCGTTGGCGATAGAACTGGCGGCGGCACGCATACCACTGCTCGGTGTGCAAGGCGTGCAGGCTCGCCTCGCACATCGCTTCCAGATCCTCACGTCGGGCCTGTGCTGTCGCCCCGAGCGCCATCGCACGCTGCGCGCCGCGCTCGAGTGGAGCCATGGCCTGCTGTCCCACGAGGAGCGGATCGTGTTTCGGCGACTCGGCATGTTCAGCGGCGCTTGCACGATAGAGGCCGCGATACACATGGCCAGCGATGAGCACCTCGATGAATGGGTCGTGCTCGAGACGCTGGGACGACTCGTCGACAGGTCGCTCGTGGTAGCCGACGAAGGCGAGCGACCATGCTTGCGCCTGCTTCAGAGCATGCGCGCCTACGCGATCGTGAAGCTGGCCGAGGCCGGCGAACTGTTTGCACTTCGACGCCGGCACGCCGAATACTTTGCGGATTCCTCATCGGGCGGGCAAGGCGATGCGCGGACCTCACTTGGCCTTCGCGTGGCGGCCGGGCCGATGCGCAGTTGAAGATGCACGCAACCAACCCTGCACGCGCCCTCGGCCGTTCCTGCGCCTGCTGGCACGGCTGGCATTGGGCATCGCCGCGCTCGGCGCTGCGCTGGTCGCGCCGTCTGGGCCCAAGCCCAAGACGTCTTGCGACTACGACCTCATCGCCAACCCGGCCGAGCCGTTGGCTCCTTGAGCACTGCGACGTCGCGCTGTACCGCATCGAGCTGGGCCTGCGTGCGGAATAGCTGCAGCGTGCCTGCATTATTGCGGCGCGCTCAGGCTACACGCCGGGTGCGAAGCAAAACGCCTGACCTCGACCGAACCGACCGCAAAATCCTGGACATCCTGCAGCGCGATGGCCGCATTTCGATCGCTGAGCCACTGGGCCGGCTCCTGTGCGTCGATCCCACGACGCAAGTCATTCGCGGAAGGCAGGATGTGCCAAAGCGGCCTCGATGGGCACTTGTTCCCTGGCATCGAATGCTGGCATCGCACGCAAGAAGTTGAGCGTTCGAGTCGTCCTGTCTCGCTGGACTACAGGACGTTGAGCGCACAGCGCAGACCCCAACGACGGCGCAGCGCCTCCGATTCCGACGGATCGCGGCGTCCGGGCCCGGTTGACAGGAATGCGAAGGAGCAAAGGACTCAGGGGCTCTGCCTGGCCGTTCAGGGGTACGAATGGCGTGCAAGCGTTGGACTCGGCGACTTTGAACAGGGCGGGCCTCTGAGTAGATGTTGCATCGGCGTTCCAGAACTCAAACAACCAAGGCGGGGTCGACCATTCGGACGCGGTGATCCACGTAGTAGCCCCCGTACTCCGTGTAGCGCAAGAACACGCTGCGGCATGTGCTGCACGCGTACACGTCGCTCCGGTTGAAGGGGAACCACGAGACGGCTATCGGCGCGCCGGCCGACTCGTACCGGGTGCCATCAGGGTGAAATTCCTCGAAAGTGGGTTCATCGATGTCCGGGGGGCGCAGCGTGCCGACCTGCCGCACCCCGGCAGGCCAGCGCTCGTCCGTGATGCTTTCCCAAGATCCCGACTGCAGCACCTTGCAACTGCATTGCAGGGCTTCGGACTTGATCTTCTGCGAACTCAAGTCGCGCAACTTCGCAGCATCTATCATGGATTGGCGTCCGTCTGGTTTCAGTCAGCCACCCATTGTGACGCGCCGCGCTTCTCAGACGGACCCGCGTCAGTTCTTCAAGCCAGGGGTCAGGGCGCGGTACTGCAGTTCGGTGCGGTTCAGCCCGGCCTAGTTCACGATTCCGACCTTGTCGTTTTCAATCTTCACAAGGTAGGTGTTCGGCGTACTTTGCCCGCTTTCGCGCCCTTGCGGCCCGACCTTCTCGAACTTGATCCTGCCCGTCAGGCCGGCTATGTCGATGTCCCACAGCGCGGCGCGAATCTTCTCTGGGTCGGCTGCGCCGGCCTTGGCGATCGCCGCGGCGATCGTGCGGATACCGTCGTAGCCGCGGAAGCCCTCGGTCAGGCCCGCCTTGTCGTAGTTGCGCTTGCTCCACTCCGCGACGAAGGCCCTGGCCGTTGCCGGATCGGCGGACGCGTCGGGCACCCACGGCGCGAACATCATGTTGTGCATGGTGCCGGCGGCGGCCGAGCCTGCGTGCTCGATCAACTGGTCCGGGCTTTGCGAGCCGCCCAACGTGATGATCTGGCGCTTCAGGCCCAGCGATTGAATCTGCTTGAGCACCAAGGTGAGTTGCTCGACGGCGGTCGTCACGAACAACGTGTCGGCATCGGTGCCTTTGAGTTGCGACAGCTGCGAAGTCATGTCCTGCGCCGTGGCGTCCATCGTCACCACGCGGCCGACCTTCACGCCCTTGCCCTCCAGCATGCGTTGAAAGGACTCGGCCGAGCCGCGCCCCCAGTCGTTGTTCACGACCAGCAGGTCCGCCTTCCTGATGTTCAGCGGACCGACATGGCGGGCGAAGCTCTTGGCCTCCATGTCGTTGGTCGGGCAGATGCGGAACACATAGGGATTGCCGGACGTGGTGATCTTGTCGGCCCCCGAAGTTTCGACAACCATCGGCACCTTGTATTCCATCAGCTTGGGCATGGCGGCCAGCGTATAGGTCGAACTCCAGGCGCCGAGGATCACAGGAACCTTGTCGCGCACGATCAGCTTCTCGGTGGCGTTGGCCGCTTCGGTAGGGTTGCTCTTGCTGTCTTCGATGACCAGCTGAACCTTGGCGCCATTGATTCCGCCCTTCGCATTGATCTCGTCGGCAGCGATCCTTGCACCGTCGGTGACGAAGTTTCCGGACGCGGCCACAACGCCGGTGAGCGGCTGGTTGACGCCGATCTTGATGACGTTGGACTGAGCCGCGGCGGCAACGGAAAAACATGCGGCCGCGACGAGCAGATTGAGTTTGAGCCAGCTTTCCTTCATCTTTGTCTCCTTGGGGTGGGTTGATTCGTCCGCTGGGATACGGGCGCATTCAAGCTATCGATCCAGGCAACGCGGGGGCCTCTCAGGGTGTAGCCTGCACTTTCACAAGAATGTCCTTGCCGACGATCCTGACCGGATACACCGCGACCGCCTGGGTGGCCGGCCGGCAAGTGGCAAGGCCCGTGCGTATGTCGAAGCGCGCCTGATGCAGCGGGCATTCGATCTCGCAGCCCTCCAGGTAGCCCTCGGAGAGATGCGCATGCTCGTGCGAGCAGATGTCGTGGGTGGCGTACACCTCGCCTTCGACCCGGTAGAGCGCAATGGGGCGGCCGCCGGCGCGGACGCCGGTGACCTCGCCCTCCGCCACGTCATCCACACCGGCAGCACGCTCCCAATGCGAATCCAGTACTTCATGTTCCATGCCTGACCTCAGATCGGATAGACGATCGAATTCGGGACCAGCTCCCCGTCGAAGACGCAGATGCGCTCCTTGAACTTCATGCGGCCGTTCTCGGTGACGATGGTGTCGATGTAGCGTCCCGTGTTGAACACCTCGGAGAAGGCGTCGAGCTTGGTGCGCAGCACGACATAATTGGCTTGTGCGCGGATTGCTCCGTTTTCGGCACCAAGGATCTTCGGAATACCCACCACGTGGCGCTGCAGGTAGGGCGCGTGGTAGATCGTCTCGTTCATGCCGTACACGCGGTCCTTCAGCATGGCCTTGCTCTCGAGCGCCAGCGCGGACATCTGCATGCCGGCGTCGAAGTTCTCGCGCGACACGACGCGGTACATGCACTCGTCAGTAAAGAAGTCGGGCCATTCTTCGTACCTGGTGTCGTCCACGCACCGGACATAGTCGGTGTACAGGTCTTGAACGGCGAAGCGAATCGTTGCATCCATCGTCAGATCTCCATGACCTTTCGGTAGTACTCGTACATGCCGCGGATCAGGGTCTCCGAGATATGGGTGTCGGTGTCCGCAATCTCACGACCGCCCAGTTCGCACAGGGACTCGGCTTCCAGGTTCTGGGTCATTCCTTCTTCCACCAGGCCGATGATCTCGCTGTCGTCCACCGACACGAATCCGGCCGGACCGAAGAGATTGGCCTGGCGCAGGCGGCGCTGGTTCATCTCCGCCGAATCGTCGGCAAAACCGAGATGGGTCCAGATGTAGTCGAAGTTGCGCGGGCCGCGCGGGATGACCTGGCGCACCGCGACCGAGTTGATCTGCTGCTGCATGATCACGCTCGGAAAGATGCTCTGGATGACAGCTGTCGGACCGTCCCACCAGGCTTCTTCTTCGACGTCGAGAAAGCGGCCGTCGTTGAGCTCCATGTTCTCGCGGTAGCTGCCGATGCCGGAAGTCGCCTCGCCCTTGCCGCCCTGGTTCCGCTTGGTGACCATGGCCGAATGACGATGCTCGGCGTCCATGACGTTCGCCGATTCATTGTCGGCTCGCCACAGGCCGTAGTTGACGAACCAGGTGTGCAGCAGGCCCGGGTGGTAGCAGTCCTTGAGGTTCTCGTGGATCAGCTTCCAGTTGCCCGGCACGCGCTGACGGTTGTAGCCGAGGACCTTCAATTCGCGGCCGTTGAACACACGCTCGAAATACTTGAGCATGGTCGGACCGAGGAACTCCTTGAAGTCCGGCACCTCCGGGTGAAAGCTGGCGAAGATCACGCCGTTGTGCACCGCGACGTGCAGCTTGGTCAAGCCGTGGTTCTCGCGCTTGAAGTCGAGCGGCATGCCGCCCTTGCCCTTGATTCCGCGCAAGAAGGGCACACCCTGCAGGTTGCCCTTGAGGTCATAGCTCCACTGGTGGTACGGGCACACGAAGTCCTTGCGGTTGCCGGAATGCGTCTGGCAGAACTGTGCGCCGCGGTGGGCGCAGCGGTTTTCGACCACGTTGATGCTGCCATCCTCGTCGCGCACCACGATCACGGACCGCTCCCCGATCCAACTGCGCTTGTAGTCGCCGGTGCCGGGTATCTCGGCCGTCAAGGCAACGTAGCTCCAGTGCGGTCCATTGAAGATCCGCTCCTGTTCGCGCCGGTAGATCTCCTCGTCGGTGTAGAGCCAGAACGGCATCCGGGACGAGCCGGGCTCGCGCCACCGGCGCAGAAACGAAATCGGGCGGGTTTCGCTCATCGTGTGATCCTTTCAGTGCTTCGGCACATGCCGGCGTCTGGTCGGCGGGATGGGGGACAAAACTGGATCAGGCCAAGAGCATCGGCATCGCCTGCGCCAGCACGATCGCGCGTTCGGTGTGCGCGCCGTTCAGCGCGAAGCCGCGCAACAGGCCGGCGGTGTCGTGAAACAGCGATTGCACGCCCGCGTCGTCGGACTCGGTGTCCCAGGCGCCGTGCACGCCGATCGGCGGCGGGCACACGATGGATGGACATGCCGGGGTCTTCACGATGACCGGCATCGCCGCATAGCGCACGACCGAGGCGTCGCCCGTGAGATTGGCGGCCACTACCTTGGCGGCCGGTCCGATGGGTGCGATGTACGGCAGCCACAGCCCGTGCACCTCGGCGCAGTCGCCCAGCGCGTAGACGTGCGGGTCGCTGGTGCGCAAGGCGGCATCCACGCTGATGCCGTGCGCCACCGCCAGACCGGCTTCGCGTGCCAGCAGGGTGCGTGGCCGCAGGCCGATCGCGGACAGGACGATATCGGCATCGAAGGACTCCCCATCGGTGCAGCGGATTTGCACCCCTTCATCACGGCCTTCGATGGCCTGCACCCCGGTGCCGAGATGCCACTCGACACCGGCCAGCTGCAGCGCGGCGTGCATGTACACGCCGTTCGGGCTTGGCAGCAGGCGACTGAGCGGCGCGTCGGCGATGTCGATGACCTTGACGTGGAAACCGGCATCCACCAGATCGTTGGCGAATTCGCAGCCGATGAGGCCCGCACCGAGAATGGCGACCACCTTCTTGCCGTTGGCTGCTTCGCGAAAGCGCCGGTAGTCGCAGAGGTCATTGACCGTGAACACATGTGCGAGCGAAGCTGCGTCCAGTGGCATGCGCACCGGCTCCGCGCCCAATGCCAGCACCAGTTTGTCGTAGACCAACTCGCCTTTCGAGGTGTCAAGAGTGCGGGACGCGAGATCGAGACACTCCGCGCGTGCGCCGGTCAGCACCTCGCCTTTGAACTGCACGGCCATGCCCTCGGCGGTGCGTGAACTCAGTTCGGAAACGGGGGCGCCGAGCCGGAAAGCCTCGGACAGTGTGGGCTTCGAATAGAAGTGGCCGTCGTCCGCCGTCACCACCACCAGTCGAGCCGCCCGGTCGCGCTTGCGCACTTCACGAGCGACCGAATAACCGGCGAGTCCGCTACCGACGATGACGATGGACTCCATGCGATTCTCCAGGCGGCAGTACCTATTTCATTCGGTCGGACAGCGTGCTTCGGGCTGTCCTTGGCCAAAATGTAGTAGCCGGCATACCATACGTAAATCGCAAGGAATCGATGCATGGTATTCAAGAAAACAGATATTCTCGATCTGGATCTGAAACTGCTCGTCGCGTTCGAGGCCGTGCTATTGCAGCGCAACGTCACTGCGGCCGCTCAGAGCATCGGGCTGAGCCAGCCCGCGATGAGCACCTGCCTCGGCAAGCTGCGCAAGGTGTTGAACGATCCGCTTTTCGTGCGGACCTCGCGCGGCATGGAGCCCACGCCCTTCGCGACGGATCTCGTGGACCCGATCCGCCATGCGCTGCACCTGATACGCCAGACCCTGAACCGCGACAAGCATTTCGATGCGGCGACGTCGACGCGCACCTTCCGGATCATCATGACGGACATCGGCGAACGAGTCTTCCTGCCTGCGCTGCTGAAGCGCCTGAGCGAAGTAGCGCCGGGCGTGAACCTGCGGACAGTCCAACTGCCGGTGAAGGAAATGCGGGAGGCGCTCGAATCGAGCGAAATGGACCTGGCGGTCGGCTTTATTCCCGACCTGGCGGCAGGCTACTACCAGCAGTTGCTCTTCAAGCGATCCTATGTTTGCGTGGCGCGCGCCGACCATCCGCATATCGGCGATACGCTGAGCCTCAAGCAGTTCCTGGCGGCCTCGCACGCGATCGTGTTGGCGCCCGGGACGGGACACGATGTGGTGGAGCGCGTGCTGATCGAAAAGGGCTACACGCGTCGTGTGGCGCTGCAGGTGACGCATTTTCTGGCGATCCCGCTGATCATTGCCAACTCCGACCTGGTGGTGACCATCCCGGCCATGCTGGCCGAGTCCTATCTGCCGATCAACAACATACGGATACTGCCGTCACCATTGAAGATGCCGGTCTACGACATCAAGCAGTACTGGCACGAGCGCTTTCATGACGATCCGGCCAACCGCTGGCTGCGCGAGACCTTTTATGCTTTGTTCAGGGACTGAGCGACCACGTGCGGCTGGCGGGTACGGCGCGGGCAATCGAAACAATGCGATGGGTGGACAATAGATCCCCGATGGGCGTCGCAGCGTCGGCGCTGTGAAGGATCGCGAGGTGGTGGGCAGGACGGCGCCGCCGGAACGCCGGGCCGTCGAAGCAGATGTCGGTCGCGATCTGCTCCAACCCCGGCCTCCTCGGATCAGGCCGCTTCCAGGAATCTGGGATAGTTGGCTGAACTCGCCCTTGCAATCTTCGATCCGCTACGTACGACCGAAAATCGGCGCTTGATCCGTCACAATTTCAGTTCTGCCTCCTGAACTCCAATGCAACTCAAAACTTTCTCCCTCGTCCCGCTCGTCCTCGCACTCGCCGCGGGCACCATGGTGCCCAACTCGGTGTCCTTTGCGGCCTCCCCTGCCGCCAAGCCTGCAACCCAAAAGAAGCCCACGGCCGACGCGCCTGCCTCGGCGCCAGTTGCTGGACAGACCGCTGTTGCCGGCGGTGCGCCGACTCTCCCCGCAAAGGCGTGGCTGTTGATGGACTTCGACTCTGGCGAGGTGCTCGCCTCGGCCAACCCCGACGAACCGCTGCCGCCCGCGTCGCTGACCAAGATGATGACCAGTTTCCTGGTCGAACAGGCAATTCGCTCGGGCAAGCTCAAGAAGGACGACCTTGTTTCGGTCAGTCAGAACGCCTGGTGCCGTGGCTCGAGCACCGAGTCGTGCATGTACCTGCCGCTCAACAGCCAGGCCACGGTGATCGACATCCTGCGCGGCATCATCATCCAGTCGGGCAATGACGCGTCCAAGGCGATCGCCGAGCATATGGCCGGCTCCGAAGAGGGCTTTGCCAAGCTCATGAATGCCGAAGCAAAGCGCCTCGGGATGACGCACACGCATTTCGTGAACGCGACGGGCCTGCCCGACCCGGAGCACAAGGCGTCTGCGCGGGACCTCGCGATCCTGGCGCGCGCAATCATCCGCGACAGCGCCGACTACTACCCGATCTACGCCGAGCGCGAGTTCAAATACAACGGCATCAAGCAGGGAAATCGCAATGCCCTGCTCTACACCGATCCGACGGTCGACGGACTGAAGACCGGCCACACGCAGGAAGCGGGCTACTGTCTCGTCACTTCGTCCAAGCGCAACGGGATGCGCCTGATCACCGTGATCCTCAACACCAACAGCGCGCAGGCGCGTGCCGACGAGACGCGCGTGCTACTCGGGTGGGGCTTCGGCAATTTCGAGAAGGCCACCCCCATTCAGCCCAACACGGTGGTAACGACTGCCAAAGTCAACTTTGGCAAGGCCGACACTGTTGCCGTGGCTCTGGGTTCGCCATGGACGGTGACCGTGCCGCGCGGCCAGCAAGTGCAGACCTCGGTGCAGGTCAAGCCTGACCTGGAAGCGCCGGTGGCCAAGGGTGCGGTGATCGGCAAGGTGGTCGCCAGCTCGAACGGCAAGCCGGTAGGAGAAGCGCCGCTGCTTGCGCAGGTCGATGTGGAACGCGCGGGCTTCATGCTGCGTATGTGGCAACACGCGCTCAAGTTGATTGGCAAATGAATGATGGCAACACGTGAGGTGCCGTGATCTCGCGTGCTGCCGCGTCGCGTCGTACTTCAGAACGCCCGGTTCCCGGTTGGTAGATGGTGGCGGGACATTCGGGCGCCATTCCTCGACCTATGGGCACGCATGAGCTCGAGGCCGATTTGGCCCAGATGCCGATTGCGAGATGGATGAGCAGCCACGCATGACTCGACACGGTCGGCTTCGGCCGGGTCGAGGGTCTGACAGTCGAGAACTGGATGAGGCAAGCGAAAAACGACATGCAGCATCATGCAGGGACGCGCCGTGTTTCGCGAACGCTCTCAGCCCGACACCACGGCAATTCCACGTATCTGCCCCGCCTTTGCCTCGCCGACAGGCCGCGGGTAGCGCCCTGGCGAGAAGCGGTGCAGCAGCTCGGCCTCGCGGCCACGCGCCATCGCGAGGTTGGCCAGCTTCACGTGCCCGTATCCGCGGATCGTCATCGGCACGGCCGCAATCTGTGCCGCGAGCTTCTGGTTGACCGGTGACAGTTCCGCCATCAACTCGTCGAGACGCGCTTCGAACTGGACGATCAGCGAGCGCTCCAGCCGGCGTTCTTCCGTGTGGCCGAACAGGTCGAAGGCGGTGCCGCGCAAGGCCTTGCCGCGGGCCAGCCATTTCATCGCCGGCAGCATCCAGGCGCCGAGGCGGATCTTGACCGGGGGCTGCCCGTTCTTCGGCCGCGACAGGAACGGCGGCGCCATGTGGAACTCAAGCCGGATGTCGCCCTCGAACTGCTCGGCCAGCTTCTCGCGAAAGCTGCCATCGGTGTAGAGGCGCGCCACTTCGTACTCGTCCTTGTAGCTCATGAGCTTGAGCAGGCTGCGCGCCGCGTTGCGGGTGACCGGCAGGCTCGCATCGCCGCCCGCCAATGCCGACTCGCGTTCGAGCAGGCGGCGAAGGCGCGTTTCATAGCGGCGCGCCCAGGCCTCGTTCTGGTAGCCGGTCAGGCGAGCCACCGCATCCGCAATGAGCGCGCGGGGTGACTCGTCCTGCGGCGCCGACGTGGCGGCGCTGCGCAGCGCCTCGATTGCGCTTGAATTGCCGGCAGCCAGCCGGCCCAGCGAGAAGGCCATCAGGTTCGACGCAACAGCCACGCCGTTGAGTTCGACCGCACGTGTGAGCGATTCGAGCCCGAGAGGGATGAGCCCACGCTGCCATGCAAAGCCCATCGCCAGGACGTTCGATGCCTGCGTGTCTCCCAGGAATTCCTCGGCCAGCGTCTGCGCATCGAAGGTCTCGATCTGCTCGCTGCCTGCGACAAAGCGCATCTTCTCGAGCAGCAGTTCGACCTTCAGGTCGGCATCCGGGTTGCGCAGCGATTCCGCAACCGGAATCTCGTGCGTGTTCGCCAGGATGCGCGTGCGACCGTGGCGTACCGTCTGCAACGCATCGGGCGAGGCGCCGACCACGACGTCGCAGGCGAGGATTGCATCGGCCTGCTGCGTGTCGATGCGCACCTGGTTCAGCCGTTCGGGCCGGTCGGCGAGCCGCACGAAGCTCAGCACCGCGCCGCCCTTCTGCGCAAAGCCCATGAAGTCCAGCACGCTGGCCGACATGCCCTCGAGGTGCGCCGCCATCGCGATCACCGCGCCGACCGTCACGACGCCGGTGCCACCGACGCCGGTGACGAGCAGGTCGTAGGGTGCATCCCACGCGCGCGCAGCGGGCAACGGCAATGCGGACACGTGCTGCAGGAACGCATCACGACCCGCGGCCAGCGCACCGCTCTTCTTGCGCAGCGTGCCGCCGGTGACGCCGACAAAGCTGGGGCAGAAGCCCTTCGCGCAGGAGTAGTCCTTGTTGCAACTCGTCTGGTCGATCTTGCGCTTGCGGCCGAGCCCGGTTTCATGCGGCAGCACCGCGACGCAATTGCTTTGCACCGAGCAGTCGCCGCAGCCTTCGCAGACGGCCTCGTTGATGAACAGGCGCCTGGGCGGATCGGGCATCTCGCCCTTCTTGCGGCGGCGGCGCTTCTCGGCGGCGCAGGTCTGCTCGTAGATCAGCACCGTCACGCCCGGCACTTCGCGCAGGCGCCGCTGCACGGCGTCGAGTTCGCTGCGGTCATGGAACTCTGTGCCTGCCGGGAACTTGCCCTTGATGGCGTCGTACTTGTCGATCGCATCGCTCACGACAACCACCTGCTTCACGCCTTCGGATTCCACCTGGCGCGCAATCGCATCGACACTGATCTCGCCGTCCACCGGTTGCCCGCCGGTCATGGCCACGGCGTCGTTGAACAGGATCTTGTAGGTGAGCGTGGCCTTCGCCGCCACGGCCTGGCGGATCGCGAGGTAGCCCGAGTGGTAGTAGGTGCCGTCGCCGAGGTTCTGGAACACATGCGGCGTGCGCGTGAACATCGAATGCGAGACCCAGTCGACGCCCTCGCCGCCCATCTGGATCAGCCCGGCCGTGCTGCGGTCCATCCAGTTGGCCATGAAGTGGCAACCGATGCCGGCGCGTGCGGTCGACCCCTGCGGAACCCTGGTGCTGGTGTTGTGCGGGCAACCGGCGCAGAAATATGGCAGTCGCTTGACCGAGTCGCCGCCATTGCTCAGCAACTCTGGCGGTGTGAAATCGCGCACGTGCTGGAAGTGGTCGCCGAGATCGGCGTTGTCCGGGAAGTGCACCGACAGCCAATGCGCCACCAGTTCGATCAGCCGCGAGGGCCGCAATTCGCCGAGCGCCGACACCAGCGGCCGGCCGTCGCGATCGTGCTTGCCGACCAGCACCGGCCGCGCATCCGGCGGTGCGTTGTAGAAAAGGTCGCGCAACTGCGTCTCGACGATCGCGCCCTTCTCCTCGATGACGAGGATCTCGTCGAGCCCCTGCGCAAACGCGCGCATGCGCGTCTGCTCGATCGGAAAGCTCAGGCCCACCTTGTAGAGCCGCACCCCCACGCGCGCAAGGCTCTCGGGTGTCACCTCCAGCCGGCGCAGCACCTCCATCAAATCGAAGTGCGCCTTGCCGCAGGTCACGATGCCGACGGTGGCCTGCGCGCTCTCGATGACGTGGCGGTCGATGCTGTTGATGCGCGCGAAGGCGGCCACGGCCTGCAGCTTGTCGACGAGGCGCGATTCGATCTGCAGCGACGGCAGGTCGGGCCAGCGGTAGTGCAGGCCGTCGGCCGGCGCGCGATGGCCGGTGTCGGCACGAACGGTTTCGGCATCGGCCCAGGCCGCGACGCGCGCGTTGACCCGGTCCAGGTCCACGGTGCCCGCGCTCTCCACCACCTCGGACAGCGCGGCCATGCCGACCCATGCGCCGCAGAAGCGCGACAGTTCATAGCCATACAGGCCGAACTCCAGGTACTCGGCCACGCATGCGGGCTGCAGCACCGGCATGCTCCACGCCATGAAGGCATGGTCGCTCTGGTGCGGCATCGAGGACGAAACGCAACCATGGTCATCGCCGGCCACCACCAGCACGCCGCCATGCGGCGACGAACCGTAGGCATTGCCGTGCTTGAGTGCATCGCCGGCGCGGTCGACGCCCGGCCCCTTGCCGTACCACATCGCGAACACGCCCTCGACGGTGCGCTCGGGATCGGACTCCACGCGTTGCGTACCCAGCACCTGCGTGGCCGCGAGTTCCTCGTTGATCGCGGGGACGAAGCGGATGCCCGCATCGTTGAAGCGCGCGCCCGCCTTCCAGATGGCCTGGTCGACCATGCCGAGTGGCGAACCGCGATAGCCGCTGACGAAGCCCTGGGTGTGCAGTCCGCGGGCCCGGTCGCGCTGGCGTTGCATCAGGAGCACGCGCACCAGGGCTTGCGTTCCCGTCAGGTAGATGGCGCCCGAATGGGCCCAGAGGCCGTCCGATAGCTTGTAGTCGGCGCGTTGCAGAGAGAGCGAAGTTGCAGGAGCATTCATGCAGGGATTGTTCTTCGCGGTGGCGAGGAATATCCTCTCCAATGCACCCAAATCTACCCTGCTTTCGAGAATATTTTTCTCAAACCAAGCTATGAACGACGATTCTGTTCCTCTCGACAATCACTCGTTGCAGATCCTCTTCGAATTGCAGCGAGACGCTCGCCAAACTGTCCAGCAGATCGCCGACAAGGTCGGCCTGTCGTCGACGCCGTGCTGGCGCCGCATCAAGGAAATGGAGGCGTCGGGCGTGATCCGTGGCTACACGGTTGTCGTCGATCGCGAGAAGGTCGGCCTCAACCTCGCAGCGGTGACGGAGGTCAATCTCGATCGCCACCATGAATCGAAGGTGCGCGACTTCGAGAAGGCCGTGGAGGCCAGCCCGCAGATCGTGCGCTGCGTGTCGGCGACCGGTCCGGCCGACTACATCCTCACGGTGCTGGTGCCGGACATCAAGCACTACGAGCGCTTCCTGCACACCACCCTGTTCGAACAGGCCGGCGTCACGCACGTGCGCTCGGCGATCGTGCTGCGGGAAGTCAAGCACGGGGGCAGTCTGCCGATCAATCTGGGCGCGACCAGCCGCGCTTGAATTGAAACACCCCCGAAGCGCCTGCGGCGCCTCCCCCTCGAAGGGGGCGCTCCCGGCGGCCCGGCAAAGCCGGTTCCGGGGGTGCCCACGAACAGACCTCGCCGTGCTCGTCCTGGCTCGAGGGGGCGCACCCGGCGGCCCGGCGAAGCCGGGTCCGGGGGCCCACGAACAGACTTTGCCTGCTCGTCCTGGTTTCATGCGTCGCGGGTCACGCGATGCCCTTTTGCTTGAGGAACTGCCGCAGCGCGTTCCCAAGGCTCGTGCCCTCGATCAATGCCGCCGCTGCCAGCGCGATGTAGTTCCACGTCGCGTCCATCCATTCGACCGGATGCAGCAGGTGCTGCACGCCTTCGTAGAACGACACGCCGCCGCCAAGCCCGAAGATCAGCACCGCGACGATCAGTCCCCAGAATTGCCTCACCCGCCGTTTTTGCGCGATGCCGCGCGGGAACTGGAGCAACTGGCCCAGGTGGCGTTGGCGCTTGGCTACCGCCTGGTGCGCCACAGCCTCTGCATCAGCTACGCGGACAACGTGCCGGTCTGGCGCTACTGCGTGATCGCCCCGGACCGAACCCGCTCCACCTCGCCTGCTCGTGTGGCCTCACGAGCTTTCTTGATCAAACGAGGTGCCCCAACGGGCGCACTTGCAGTTGTGTCGCTCGTCGCCCTGCCGGGACTCCCAATGGTCACCTGGATCGCACCTCACCGCTTGGACGACCCCGAGGCCTTCAGGTATTCGCGCACTTTCCTTGCCGAGTTGCCAACCTTGCTGACGGCGAAGCGCAATTCAGCTTCAGTGGTGCCGAACGTGTTGCACCACGTGCGAACCTCGTTCGGCATTTCCAGGGAGATCGGTTTTCGGTCCAATCCTGTCTTGGTGAAATCGTGGTACATCGTGGGCTCCCGACAACTGCGCTCTGGACTAATGCGGCGCATGAAAATTGTCGAGAGCATCTTCCAACTTGGCATCAGAGTTTCCGCGCATATTGCTGACGGCGAATGGCCTACGACCAAAGTTCTCTTCCTGTTCAAAGCGCCAATGACGCGGGAAAGCGGTCGGGCGGAACCCGGCCGCGATATTGGGGGAAAAAGGGAAGCAAGCGTCACCTGTTGGTGGACGGGTCGTGGCATCCCGTTGTCGTTCATCGTGACTGCGGCCAGCGTCAATGACATCACCATGTTCGAAATGTCCAATCTGCGTTCGGCTTGGAGAGCGAATGGGTTCGCCCCATGGCATGGCGGCGCCTTGGCAGCCCGGCGTCAGCTATCGCTGCGGGACAGTCACGCTGTCCATTGACATCCCACAGGCCCTCCAACAAGATGCCCCGGCGCCTGTGGCGGCGCCGAGGAGAAGTTGAAGATGCACGCAAAGAACCCTGCACGCGGCCCTCGGCCGGTCCTGCGCCTGCTGGCGCGGCTGGCATTGGGCATCGCCGCGCTCGGCGCTGCGCTGGTCGCGTCGTCTGGGCCCAAGCCCAAGACGTCTTACGACTACTACCTCACCGGCAACCCGGCCGATGCGGCATCGTCGCAGCCACCGCGCTCGCCCTCGACGCTGCTGATGGGTGGTGGCCTCGACATCGACGCGGCGTTTCGATGGATGATCGACAAGGGCGGCGGCGGCGACTTCGTCGTTATCCGCGCGACCGGCGCCGACGGCTACAACCAATACGTCTATGCGATGGGCGGCGTCGATTCGGTCGAGTCGCTCGTGATCCCTTCGGTCGAGGCGGCCAACGACCCCTTCGTCGTCGACCATGTGCGCAAGGCCGAAGCCCTGTTCATCGCGGGTGGCGACCAGAGCGACTACATCGAGTTCTGGAAGGGCACCGCGCTCGACGACGCGATCCGAGACCTCGTCCGCCGCAACGTGCCGATCGGCGGCACCAGTGCCGGGCTGGCGGTGCTGGGGCAATTCGACTTCGCCGCACTGAAGGGCTCGGTGACCTCGGCCGCCGCATTGGCCAACCCCTACAACCACCGCATGACGCTCGACCGGGATTTCCTCACTGCCGCCGCGATGACCGGCGTCATCACCGACTCGCATCTCGACGAGCGCGACCGCATGGGTCGGCTGCTGGCTTTCCTGGCGCGTCTCACCAACCCCGGCGACGGCTGGATCAGCGTCGACTCAGCGCGCGCCATCGGGGTCGATCCATCGACCGCGGTGGCGATCGACAAGGGCGTCGCAACCCGGGTGGCCGATCGCGACGCGAAAGGCGTCGACCTCGGCGGATCGGTGTACTTCCTGCGGCCGTCTGTCGCGCCGATGGTGTGCGCGCCGCGCCAGCCGCTGACCTTTCGCAACGTGCTGGTCGAGCGGCTGTCGGGCGCGGGGTCGTTCCACGTCAAGAACTGGACCGGCGTCGGCGGCGCGACGACGCGCTACGACCTGTCGGCCGAAGCGGGTGTACTGATCTCTTCGCAGCCGGGAGACGGGATCTACTGAGGGGCGATTCCTTGGCAGCCGCCGTGTCCCCGGTCGCCCCTGCTGGTGCCGCGTGCCGACATGCGCGAGGACCTCGGGGGCCGATTCCAACTTCGAGCCACGCGGCGCTCCACGATGAAGAAGCCTGAATCACCGCCGACCCGACCGCGTTCGATCGAAGCGCTGCGCAAAGCGACAGACGCCTGTCGCGAATGCCCGCTGGGCGCCAATGCAACGCAGTCGGTCATGGGCGAGGGTCCGCTTAACGCGGTGCTGATGGTGGTGGGCGAGCAGCCGGGCGACAAGGAGGATCTGACGGGCCGGCCTTTCGTGGGGCCGGCGGGCGGGCTATTCGATCGCGCCATTGCCGAGCTCGGCTGGAACCGCGAAAGGCTCTATGTCACCAACGCGGTCAAGCACTTCAAATTCGAATTGCGCGGCAAGCGCCGCATGCACAAGACTCCGGCGCAACGCGAGATCGATGCCTGTCACCATTGGCTTGAAGAGGAGATCGCGCGAGTAAAGCCAAAGGCCTTCCTCGCGCTCGGCGCGACCGCTGCGCGCACCCTGCTGCAGCGGCCGGTGGCGGTGATGCGCGAACGGGGGCATTGGCAGGAGGACGTCGCCGGCCGGCGCGTGCTGGTCACGCTGCATCCCTCGGCGCTGCTGCGAGGCGATCCCGAACAGCGTGAGGCCGCATGGGCGAACTGGCTCGAGGATCTGTCGGTCGCGTCAGACTTGCTGTTGTCACGTTGAACATCGCTTCTGCCAGGGCGAGCGCCGTGATTCGATACCTTCGACACCGCCCCACAGGTCCTGCGGCGACTACCCAGGAAGCCATGATGGCTCACGGCCCAAACGCTTGGAATCGCCGACAGAATCGCTATCATGGAATCAATTTCTATCCGCAGCAGCGCCTAACCTTGGGCTGTGAGCACGCACAACCTGATCCGCGAAGGACGCAAACGTCTCAACATGAGCGAGCAGCAGTTTGCTGACGCGCTGGGGGTGAGTCGTGGCGCTGTACAGCAATGGGAAAAACCTGGAGGCACGGCGCCCAAGCGAACCAATCAGGCGAGAGTCGCCAGGCTCCTCGGCATCTCGATTGCGGAACTGGTGTCGGGCGTTTCCGCTGGCAGCCGCGGGGCCGACATGCGCGGTGAGGTGCCGCTTGTCTCCGAGGTCGAGGCAGGCAACTACACCGTCATCGACAACTTCAAGCCGAAGAAGCAATTCGAGACCGTCCCGGTCAGCGTGCCGATCCAGCGCCATACCTATGCATTGCGCGTGCATGGCGACAGCATGGTCAGCGAGGTCGGGGATTCCTTTCCACCCGGTTCCATCCTGGTCGTAGAGCCGGAGATGACGCCCGAGCCGGGCGACTATGTCATTGCGCTCAACGAAGCAAACGAAACGACGTTCAAGCAACTCGTGAAGGACGGCGGCGACTTCTATCTCAAGCCACTCAATACGCGCTATCCCATCAAGCCGCTCGACGGAGCACGGGTGATCGGTGTCGTCCGGGAATTCACCAAGCGATTCCGATAAAGACAGGGTCAAGAGGTCGCGCCCTATTGATAGATTTTGGCAGCAGTGCTAAGTTTTCTATCCGCCCTTTCGCGGCACCTGCGTCGGGTGAGCGAGGGTCGGTCGTAGAAGGATGGAAGACGATGGGACTTGCACGATCGCATGCAAGGCTCCGTTGGGAAATTTCGTGTGAGCGCCTGCGAAACGCATTGGCGCCGCCCAATGGGGCACCGGCAGCAACAGCCGACGAGCGAGCCATTGCCTTGCGAGCAGTGAAGGATTCCTTGAACGCGCTGGACAAGTCGTTCGGCATCACCGCATTCGCGGGCGACGGTGGCACGGACCCGCGAGAACTGGAAGCTGCGGAACAAGACCAGGACGAACCATGAACTGCGAAGCTGTCCATTGCTTCGATACGGCGACGGTCCGGTTCGCCATCTATCCCGACGGACTGGATGGACCGCGCATCCTCGGCGAGATCACGGAGGACGCCTTGCGGGATTTGTTCGGGGCGCGTGGCGGCCCTGACAGTCTTTTGGAGGCATGCGAGAGACACTTCGAGTTGATCGCGGCCACTGCCGTAATCCGACATCGCCTCAAGCCCAGGCAATCGATCAAACTTGAAACGATGGACTTTACATACCCCATCGATGACGTGGCAATCCAGGGCATCTGAGGCGGGCGCAAGGCCTGGAATGCCTCACCACCGATGGACACTTCCAAGCTCTCCCGCGCCCACTGCATGGCCCGGCTTGCAACCCGCCTCGGCGGCACCTCGACTATTGATTGGCCATGAAGCCTGCGCACTGCGGTGCGGCTGATGCTCGGCACGCGCCGTCCACATCTTCGAAGCGCCGCGAGCAACCGCCGCGGCCAGGATTGGGCTGTTGCGGCAACGAAGCAAAAGTCTAAGGTGCAGTCCCGACAGACTTGCTGACGTATCGGGTCAGCAGCTGGATCTGCGCGTCGCTCAACGACTTGAAGGCCGGCATCGGCCCCATGCCGTTGCGTACAGCCTTTTCGATGCGCTCGGCATCGGGACGCAGATCATCCAGGTCCGGCCCGACTGCGCCTGTCGCGCCAGCATCCTTCAGCGCATGGCAAAGCGCGCAAGCCGGCGCCGGCGGCGCTCCGACGGAAAAGAGCTTTCGCCCTTCCTCCATGTCCGCGCCTTTCTGCTGAGCGCTTGCATGCTCCGCCGCCTGCGAGCCCGCAAGAAACATGACAGCGCCGACGATCAAGCCCCGCCTTCGGCCCCTCATGCTACGGTCACGGTGACTGCGTGGTCGCGCCAGCTTGAGTTCAGGTAGCCGGCCTTGTTCTCGACGCGGTTCTCGACCTGAACGTTGCCCTTCACATCGGTGATCCGGCTCATCAGGACGTGGCTCCCTGGAGAAAGCTTGACCGGCAGTTCGAATTCCCGCCATGCGTAGCGGCCGAGATCGGGACCCACCAGCTTGGCGCGGTTCCATGACACACCACCGTCGGTAGAGACGTCGACGCTGCGCACCGCGTTGACTCCCCCGAAAGCGACACCCTGGATCGTGAGCTCGCCTGCATGGCCCCCCTGCAAGCCCGGATTGTCTGCGAGCGGAGAGTTGATCCAGGACTTCGGAGGCATCTGCCACACGGACGGATCTGTGGGACGCATCGAAGCTTCCGAGGCAGCGGTCATCCGGTAGTCGGTCTGCTGTATCGACGCGTCGCTCTCCTGCGCGGTGAAGGCCAGGTGCTTCACGTATTTCACGCTGTTGACGCCCGTGAAGCCCGGGACGATCAAGCGCAGGGGCCCTCCGTGCGCAAGCGGGATGGGTTCTCCGTTGAGCTCCCAAGCGAGGATCGCATCTTCCATTGCCGCGATCGGCACGCTGCGCTCGACGCGGGCCTTCGGATCGATGCCGGCGGCAAGCACTTCGCCGCCGGTGCCAGTCATGAACTTCATGCCTTGGCGCACCCCTCCCAGCGAATGCGCGAGTTCGCGCACCGGCACGCCGGACCACATGACACAACCGGCGGCACCAACCTGCCAGGGGGTCCCGCTCGGCTTGGACGGGAACATGCCGCGCCCATTGCCGCTGCATTGAAGGACCATGGTCAACGTTTCGCTCCTCATCGCCTTCAGTTCGGCCAACGTGAACGACCGCGGCGTGCGAACGCCGTCGATCGAGACGACCCACGCGTCGGGCTTCGCCACGATGTCTGGCGAGGGCGGATTCAGGTTGTTGCGAACGTAGAGGTGTGCCACGGCAGTGACTGCACCGGTACCGGCCGCCCCGCGGCGCATCTCGATCGTGTTCGCACTGTGAACGATCATTGAACCGGCGTCCTTGAACGCCGCATAAGAGGGCAACGGACGCACGGCCGGAGCGGTTTGTGCAAAAGCAGTACCTAGCGGCAGCGTCGATGCCACGAGCGCTGACGCCGACTGGGCAAGCATGGCGCGACGCGCCAGGTCTGGGCGAACGGCCGCCGAATCAGGAATGCGATCGAAGATGGAGCTCATGGGCGGTCAGGTCCTCTTGGAAAGTTGGAAAGCTGCGCCTTGCACAGGGAGCGGCATCGTAGCCGGAATGACGCGACGGTTTCAACGGCGCGCGCGTTTCGGTTTCGGCAAACAGCGCCGCGTCTGCCCTATTGCGCGGCGGCGACGCTCGCAGCGGCGCCCGCCCCAGTCTCAATCTTCATGCCGGCCTGTCGCCACTCGGGGACACCGCCCCTGAACCAGTAGACACGGGTATAGCCCGCCTTGATCGCGGCGATGCTCGCCTTGTGGCTCTTCCAGCATTCCGGCCCATTGCAGCCGAAAATCAGTGGCGCATTCTTGTCTGCCCCAAGCGAGGCGATGTCGAAGTTGTCGACGCTGGCGTCGTAGTCGGGTTCCTTGGTCGACTTTTCGACATAGGGAATCAGCGTCGCGCCCGGGACGTGGCCCGCGTTGTATTCGAGATCGTTGCGAGTGTCGATGTAGCGTGCCCGGTGGACTGCCAGCATCGAGGCGACGGTCTGCGCATCCACCACTGTCGCTCCAGCAAGCGCGCGAGGCGTGAAGTAGCCAAGCGTCGAGACGTAGGCGTAGTCTCCTGCTTCGACACGGACCACCTTGGGCGCAGGCGCCGCATTGGCGACCGTTGCTGGCTGGCTCTGCATGGTCTCGGCGAGGTCGGCCCGCAGGGCGTCCGGCATCAGCTTGGCCACGTCCCTTATCGCGATGCCCATTCCGGGCGCAGTCTGCGTCTGGAAAATGACCTTGACCTTGGTCCCGACGGAAAGCCATCGGTCGACCGTGGCGCGCTCGACGCCCACGACGTCGCAGCGCTTCATCTGCAGACAGACCAGCAGCGCGTCCTGGTAGCGTGAGGTGTAGACATCCTTGAAGTGCCGCTGGATGGTCGTGTTGGCCGCGACCGTCTCCCCGCGCAGCAGATAGGTCACGAGACTGTCCTGCTGCGGCAGACCGAGGTGCGCTCCCTTGGCCTGATCGAATGTCGAGATTGCACTATCGGACAGCGTGACCAGCACGGCCTGGGAGCGCATGTCGACTCCAGCGACCGGAACGTAGCCGTAGCGCAAGGCCGCGCCGATCAGGTGGGCAGGTCCAACGACCACGTCGGGAACGCGGGCGCGCGTGGAACCCAAGTCGCCGGCCATCTCCTTGGTGTCCAGCACGGCGAAGTCGCCATAGCGCTGCTTGCGCAGCGCCTGCTCGACTGCGCCGCGCCATATGAGCATCGTGGCGGTGCGCGACTGTTCGCCCTGATCGCCCGCATTGACCAGTATCTTCAGGCCTGCCGCGGATGCAGACGGGGTGACCGGGGACGGCGAGGCAGCGATGGCCGCACTCGAAAGTCCAAATGCCGCAGCGGCTGCGGCTGCGGCTGCGCAGCTGACGCCGGCGTGCGATCGGACGACGCCCCGGTCGCAGGACAAACTTGATGTCGAAAGACCAAACATATGCTTCGCCTACTTCCTATGACAAGATGTATCAACAAGTATGGAGATACGTGCGTGTCACGGGCAGGCGCGCGCAGAACTATTTGGCAATTCTGGACAGAAAATTTCCGCGCATTAATTCAAAAGAATTCAATTCTTCCAAGATAAAGCTTGGACCCTCGTTTTCGGGAGAGAACCATGGCGCTACGCGGGCGGCATTGAGGAGGTCGAGGGCTCCTATCCCTCCATCTCGCCCCGCTAATAATCTACTAAGCTCCCGTGCGCGCAGAATTTTCAGCCAACAAGCTTGCGCGACGCGGTGATTGGAGCGTCAAGACGGCCCGCGACTCGGGGGGGCCGCTGGGTAATGGATATGTCTTTATTGGATGGACAGGAATTGATGGTGTTGCACGACTTGGACTACACACCCGATGCGCTTGACGTGCGCATCAGCGAGCTGCTGGTGGCGACCGCCGACGGCTGCGATGAACTGATCGATCAATCCGTCGGCGAAGTGCTGCGCCTGCTGCGCGAGCACCTGCAGATGGACGTGGTGTTCGTCTCCGAATTTGTCGGCGGACGACGCGTCTTCAGGCGGGTCGAGGCCAAGCCGGCCAGCCGCGTGATCGAGGTGGGCGAATCGTCGCCTCTGGAAGAATCGTTCTGCCAGTATGTTGTCGAGGGACGGTTGCCCCGCCTGATGAACGACGTGGCCACGCATCCGAGCTTTGCGGACCTGCCGCCCACGCCCTTCCCTATCGGCGCGCACCTCAGCACGCCGATCGTGCTGGATGACGGCCGCGTCTACGGCACGCTGTGCTGCTTCAGCTTTGCACCCAACGAATCGCTGACGCAGCGCGACCTGCGCAAGCTTGAACTCTCGGCCCAACTCGCAGCCAAGAAGCTCAACGAGCAACGCGCGAAAACGACCGAGAAAGTCACCGCGGATTGGCAACTCGAGCCGAAAGGCGACGCGCCGCAACGCAGGCGCTGAGTTCGTCGCAGCGGCATTGCGAGCGGGCAAGCACCACGGCCATCATGCGCCTCGTCCAGTCGACCAAGCTCAATGGTCATGACCCGTATGCCTGCATCCGCGACGTGCTTGAGCGGCTGCCCTCTCAACCAGCGGGTCGCGCCGAGGAACGCCTACCTCACTGCCGGCGCCCGTCGGTCTTAGCCTGGACCCGCCCCCCTGCCTTCAAGTTCGCGGACATGGCCGCCACGAGCGGGCCGATCGCCGACGGCGGAAACGGCGACACGCTGCTGACGTTTATCTCGCACAGGACGTAGCGCTCCGGCTCAGTGGGTGTCGGCTCCCCGAACATGAAGTCGCAGTCCCACAGCATCGGTAGTTGCTCGTACGGAAGCCCTACGCGTTGCCTCAGCAGTTCGACCCACCGTGTCTCGAGCATTCGCCTGAGATACTGAAACTGCGGCAGGTCCGCCGCGTGGTACAGGCGCGGACCGACCGGCGGCGGGGGCTCGTCGCCGCGCGCAGGGCACAGCGCATTGATCGCCTGAAGGCCGAAGCCGGCCACCCGGTCCCCGACGAGATAGGCGCGCACCATTCCGTCCACCAGGCGAGGCTGCCATGTCTGGTCGATCATGTGCCCGCCGTTCGCGGGCTCGAAGTACGGCGCAAGACGCTGCAGCAGAGCCGGCATCCCCATGACTTCTTCTTCGCTGCCGCGCTGGGCATGCCGAACACGCAGTTGTGGCGATTCCGCGATGGCCTCGACCCGCCATACCCCGATGCCACTGGAGCCGCGGTACTGCTTGAGTACGCGGGCGCCCCCGCGCAGCCGTCCGGGCAGTTCCTCCGCCAGTTGATCGAGCGTATCGACACGCACCGCATCACTGCCGAAAGGCAGGTCGCAGACCTCCACAAGCACGTCTTTCGTGCCCATCCGCAGGATGGCGTCCGGGTGCGTGCTCACCAGGACACCGGCCTGCGCCAGGTCCCGCAGCATCGCGTCCAGCCGGTCTCGCCGCCGCCCACCCTCCATTGGGTTGCACCAGACAAGCACCCCGTCAAGACGGCGCAACTGCATGGCCACTTCATCCGCGAAGTCGTCGTGGTAGACGGCAGGCTCGGCGGATATGCCCGCCGCCCCGAAGGCGTCGAACAAGGCGACGAATCGGCTCTCGCCCGGGTCGGCGCGGTCTCGCATCGCACGGTCACCGGGGTAGAGCAACGCTACGGAAATCTGACGTGCCACAGGCATCTCCTCGGAGGGGGCGGACTGCTCAGTGCAAGTGCATGTGATGCACGTCCGGTACGTGCGCGTGGCCGTGCCGAATCGGTTTGTGTACGTGGGGGTGGCTGTGCGGACCAACCGGCATGGAATCGTGCACATGGTCATGATGGCCGTCATCGTGGGTATGGGCATGCTCATGCGCCTGCATTTCGTGCAGGTGTTCGTGCGCGTGAGCCTCGGCCAGGTGAACCACGACGCCGGCCATCATGAGCACTGCCCCGATCGCCGTACCCCAGCCGCCGGTACGGTCCCCCAATGCAATGGCGATGGCCGCGCCGATGAAAGGTGCGAACGCGAAGACCGAGCCGGTGCGGGCGGCGCCAAAGGCACGTTGAGCCAGGAGGTAGAAGCGCAGGCTGAGGCCGTAGCCCGTGGCCCCCACGGCAAGCAGCCCGGCAAAGGCACCCCAGGGTGGCAACTGCTCGCCAAACAGCAGGGCCAGCACCATCGAGCCGGCCGCGCCGAGCACTGCCTTGCCCAGCACCACCTGGCCCGGATCGCGGTCGGCCAAGCCGCGCGACAGAGTGTTATCCACGCCCCAAGCCGCGGTTGCCACCACCACGGCCAGCAGGCCCGGCAGATGCGTCTGGCCGCCGCCGCGTTCCTGGTCCAGCACCAGCAGCACCCCGCCGGCCAACAGGAAAAGCATGGCGGTCCACACCCGCCGGTCCATGACTTCCCGGTAGAGCAGGCGTGCCAGCAAGGCGGTGAACAGCGCTTCCATGGTCAACATCAAGGTGGCGCCGGTGCCCCCCGTATGTTGCAGGCCCCAAGCCAGGGCGACGGGCCCGACGAGCGCGCCGAAGGCCGCCATGGCCACGATGCGCGGAAGATCGGCGCGGGTCAACTGCGCCTCGCGCTCCGCCGGGCGCCGCAGCAGGCCGCCGACCAGGGCGGCGCCCGCGTAGAGGCAGGCGGCTGTGGTGAATGGGCCCGCGCGCTGGCCGAAGAACTGCAACAGCGGCGTGCTGGCACCAAACAGCAGGGCCGCCAGCAGGGCCAGCAAGCCACCGCGTAGCGCCGGCAGGGATATGGATTCGGTAGGCCGCACGATGCTGCTCCTTTTTCTCGATTTTCCCCCGAGGGCGATGCATCGGAATTGCGGAATTCAATCCCGCAAGGACAATGGGGCAGCAGCGGTTCGCGGACTCCTGCGATGAACGCGCAGAACCCGCATGCCTGCTTGACGGACGTGCTGGAGCGGTTGCCGACTGAGCCCGTCATCCGGGATTTGATTGCCGCATCGCCGGAAGCCTGCAGTCGGCCCGGCCACGTGCGCCTGGACTCCGCGGGGGCTGCATCCAACGGGCATCCAACCTGCTGGCATCAACTCTCTTCGCATCGCGGGCTCCGCCATGCCTTCGACTATCGTCGCGGAAAGCTTCCGAGCCCCTACAGCCCTGTGAACCGCCGGGCCAGGTGGTCGACCATTGCGCGAACTCGGGTCGGCACGTGGCGCCCGCTTGGCATGACCGCACTGATCGGCACCGCCTCGCCTTCGTAGTCCCCGAGCAAGCGAACCAACCGTCCTTCCCGAAGATCAGCCGCAACGTCGACGCTGGCCTTGTAGGCGACGCCTTCGCCTCTTACGGCCCACTGGCGCACCAGCAGGGAGTCTGCGCACAGGGCGGGCTTGACGACAACGGTCTCGCAAGCGCCTTGCGGTGAAACAAAGCTCCATTGGACCTTGGGCTGATCGCGCGACAGCCATGCAAGGCAGCGATGGTTTGAAAGGTCGGCCGGGCACAGCAGCGGCGCTGATCGCTCCAGGTACTTCGGAGAGGCGACGAGAACGCGGTGCGACCGAACCAGCAAGCGACTGACCATCGACGAGTCTCTCAATTCACCGTATCTGACTGCAATGTCCACTGCTTCACGCGGCAGATCGTGCATCCGGTCACCGACACGCAGGGTCACCACAAGCCGCGGATGCATCCTTGTGTAGTCGCCGATCCAGGCCGCCAAGAACTGGGCGCTGGTGTCCGTGGGGGCGGCAATATGGATGCGACCTTCGACCGCACGGGCGTCTTGGCGAAGGAGGCTTTGTCCAAGCGTCCAGGCCGAGGTCATCGTGTCGCAGGTCTGCAGGAAGCGCTCTCCCTCCGGGGTCAGGTGCAGCGCCCGGGTCGTGCGTTCGACGAGGCGCACGCCGAGTTCTTCCTCGATTCGCTTGAGCCTTGCACTGACCGAGGCGGGCGACTGATCCAACTGCCGGGCGGCCTCGCTCAACGACTGTGCGTGTGCGACACGAAGGAACAGCCTGAGATCATCAAGGTGCATGATCCATTATGCGGCCCCCCCCCCGCAGCCGCCGCGCCCTCGATCGAAGCTCAGGAGCCCGGTGTTCCCGGTGCCTCCGGCCGGAACCGATAGATCCGGTAGGGAGGCCCATTGTTCGGCTTGCCGGTCGGGGTCGCGTTGCTCTGGAACGCGCCGGTCTGGATCAATTGCGCAGCGCCGGAGTACATGAAGCCGTCC
The DNA here is from genome assembly GCF_037889915.1 of Variovorax humicola. Lineage (NCBI taxonomy): Bacteria > Pseudomonadati > Pseudomonadota > Betaproteobacteria > Burkholderiales > Comamonadaceae > Variovorax > Variovorax humicola. Next base: position 87,431 of record NZ_JBBKZV010000009.1, read on the forward strand.
GAGATATACGTCACGCCATCCGGCCAGATCATGTCGGGGTTTGAAACGTATCTGCGATATTCCCGCGTATCCGCCGGGATGATGCCGATAGCGTGGTTGCCGACTTCGGTCAGATAGAGATTGTTCTTTGCGTCGATGGTCAGTCCGCCGTTGTAGGGCTTGTTCGCATAGAACTCGATCCGGGCGGACAACTGCGCATCGCTGAGACTCGTGTCCAGCAGATCGGTCATGCGCACCCTGTACATCTCGTAGCCGCTGAGCGGTGCAAAGTACAGCCACTCCTGGCGGTGATCCAGGGCAATGCCATCGACCCCCACCCGCAGCCCCCAGGACGCTGCGGATTGGCCTGCCTGCGCCCTCCATCGGATCGGGTCCGTGTTCGGTGCCATGTGCGGATCGCCTTGCAGCAATCGGCGGCTCTTGCCCGTCGCGATGTCGCTGACGACCAGGGCAGCATTGCTGCCCACGCCGTTCGAGGCTTCGCCGATTGCCTCGTCCGCATCAACCAGCACGCCGTGCTTCAGATCGATCGCGAAGTCGTTGTGCTGAGATTGCGGAATGGTCACCGCGTCGAGATCGATCACCTTGTGCAGCTTGTTCGACTTGGTGTCCCAGCCCACGTACTTGGCATGCAGCGCGGCCGGCCTGGGATGCGCCGGATCCGCTCGGTCGGTCGATTTAGCGGAATCGAGAATCCACAGGATTCCGTTCGCATCCGCATGGAAGCCGAGGACCCAGTCGATACAGAAGTCGTACCGGCCATTGACCGGCGGCAGGAAGCTGCCATCGGCATTCCGGCAGCTCTGCAGCAGCCCTGAGCCTGCAGGAGGATATGGCGTGCTCGACTTGCGATCCGCGTTCAGCGTCGCGACCTGCACCGAAGTCGGCGTCAGGTAGAAGGGGTGGTATCCGATGATCAGTTGGCCGTTCTTCATCTGAGTGATGGCGGCAATCCCTGACTGGCTCAGTTCCGCGTAGACCTCCAGGCTTCCCTGGCCCGTTGGACTGTCGTGGGTGTCTGCACCGTACGCCATGAATGGCGAGGCCATTGCCAGGGCGAACGCGATGGCAGCCGCAGATCCGAGAGGCATTCTCATAGGCATTGTTGTCTCCGTCGTTGTCTTGGCGGCTTGCGCCGGGCGCCTGAACCGATCAGGCCCGTCGAAATGTTGATCCCGGACACTGGACACCGCAATGCCAATGCCGAGAAAACAGTTGTTGGAAATCATTGAAGGTGGCGAACCGGAGCGGCGCCCCGAACGCGCATCGATGACGCGGCGACACGCCTGGACGTGGCGGCTTCAAGATTTTCTTGAAGGTGTTTTCGCATCGTTGGACTTGCCGGACCCTCAGGCACCGAACACGATCACTCCGGAATCCCATTCATCAACAACGGAGACAGAAATGACGATCATCCTTCACCGGCTACGGGCTGGTCCGGCGATGTGGTGCGCGCTGTCCGTAAGCGTGTCGCTCCTCGTCGGCAGCACAAGTGCACTGGCGGCAGATCCGATCAAGATCGCGGTGTCCGGGCCCTTCACCGGGGGGTCGTCGTCGATGGGCGTCAGCATGCGCGATGGCGTGCGCCTCGCGATCGACGAGATCAACAAGAGCGGCGGCGTGCTCGGCCGCCCGATCATCGCGGTCGAGCGCGACGACGAGGCGAAGAACGAGCGCGGCGTGCAGATCGCGCAGGAGATGATCAACAAGGAGAAGGTCGTCGCCGCGGTCGGCTACGTCAACACCGGCGTCGCACTGGCGTCGCAGCGCTTCTACCAGGAAGCGAAGATCCCGGTGATGAACAACGTCGCGACCGGTTCGGTGATCACGCACCAGTTCAACACGGAACCCGAGAACTATGTCTTTCGCAACGCCGCGCACGACAGCATCCAGGCGCCAATGATCGTCGAGGAGGCCATCACGCGCCGCGGCTTCCGGAAGGTCGCCATCCTCGCCGATTCGACCAATTACGGCCAACTGGGCCGCGAGGATCTGGAAAAGGCGCTGAAGGCCAAAGGCGTCACGCCAGTGGTAGTCGAGAAGTTCAACATCAAGGACGCGGACATGACGCCGCAGTTGCTCAAGGCCAGGGAGGCCGGCGCTGAAGCGGTCTTGACCTATGGAATCGGACCCGAGCTGGCGCAGATCGCCAACGGCATGGCCAAGCTCGGCTGGAAGGTGCCGATGATCGGCAGCTGGAGCCTCTCGATGGCCAACTACATCGACAATGCCGGGCCCAACGGAGAAGGCGCACGCATGCCCCAGACCTTCATCCAGGAATCGACGAACCCGAAGCGCGAGGCTTTCATCGCCAGCTACCTGAAGACCTACAAGCCGAAGAACGACCGCATCGATTCGCCGGTGTCGGCCGCGCAGGGCTACGACTCGATCTACTTGCTGGCTGCCGCGATCAATCAGGCCGGCGGCACCGAGGGGTCGAAGATCAAGGCCGCGCTGGAGGACCTCCGGACGCCGGTCGATGGAATCGTCATGACATATGTGCGGCCGTTCTCCAGCAACGACCATGAAGCCATCACGGCGAGCATTCCGGTGTTCGGCGAAGTCAAGGGCGGGCGCGTCATCTATGCCTACCCGGAAGACCGGAAGAAGGCGTCAGTCGTCCAGGCCAGGAAGTAAGCGGGGGCACGTCCTCGCCGAGCTCGTCTTCAGCGGCGTCGCGCTGGGGATGATTCACGCCGCTGGCGCCACGCGCGCCGGAGGGCCGTCCGGCCGCCTTCTGCCGGCGCGAAACTCAACGAGCCGGGACGCGCTGTCGAAGTCGCGTGCTTCCCGAGCAACTGCCTGCAGACCGCGCCCGAGTCGCTTCAGGCAGCCTCTACCGCAGCTATCGCGTCGTGGCCAGCGCATCCGCCATGTATGAATCGAGGTCAGTGATGGGATGCCAATTGTCCCAGGGACAGCATTGCGACGAGGTCTGTCGCACTTGCTTTTCAGGTCTGTCGCCGACGCAACGTTCTTCATCACTCGCGCACAGCGCGACGGTATCCATGCGATTCTTCATCAGTGTCTCCTCAGTTCAAGAAAATTGCACGCACGACGTGCCTTCGGGCTCTATGTGCCAACTTGCCGCATCACGTCGCTGAATGGCTGCGCATCTCCTGATTGGGGATTGAGCAGTTGGGTTGACTTTAGGGATTGCGATGCTCCGGCACTTCGCAATGCGCGTCGTGAATTTCGCTTCTCATGCCAGGATATGGCGCGCCGCACGCCCAGGACCCAGCCAGCGTTGAGCAGCAGGCGACCCCGCATATGCGTTGAATGAGCGATACGGGCGAAGCCTTCGCGTGGTGGGGTGGCGTGCGCCGGACACCCGCTCGGTCATCGGGCGCATGAACATCCCACTGGTTTGAAACGACAATAAACATCACACCGATGCCTCAGGTACGCTGCATGAAACGAGGCGGGCGCTTTTCGACTCCTTTTCCATGAAGCGGCCGCCGCCGCGCACACGCGATGCTGCAAACCCTGGCCATCACCGGCCCGATCTACCTCGTCATCGCGCTCGGTTTTCTGGCCGGGCGCTTCGGCATCTTCAGCAAGCTGGACATGCGCGTGCTCGGCACCTACGTCGTCAGGTTCGCGCTTCCGGCGCTGGTGTTCACGGCCCTCTCGCAGCGCCCGGTGAGCGAGGTCATGAACGGGCGCTATGTCCTGGGCTATGCCGTCGGCTCGCTGACCGTGATGTTGGCCGCATTCGGCTGGGGCTGGCGCTGGCAGGGCAAGAGCTTCACCTTGAGCGCGCTGTGCGGGCTCGGCGTGTCGAGCTCGAACAGCGGATTCATCGGCTACCCGATCGCCATCCTGGTGGCCGGCCCAGCCTCCGCGGCGGTGGGCCTGGCGATGTGCATGCTGGTGGAGAACCTGCTGATGATTCCGCTCACGCTGGTGATGGCGGACAGCGGCCACGCGGGCGGTGGCAGGTGGTATCGCATCCTCGTGCAGTCGCTGATCCAACTCGCCCGCAACCCGGTGATCCTGGCAATCGTGGGCGGCTTCGTCGTGTCGCTGACCGGGATCCCGATCACCGGCGTGCTGGCGCGCACGATCAACATGCTGGCAATGTCGTCGGCGGCGGTGTCCCTTTTCGTCATCGGAGGCACGCTGGTCGGATTGAAGACCAAGGGCATGCGGCGCGACGTGACGGCCATCGCCCTCGGCAAGCTGATGCTGCACCCGCTGGCGGTCGGGCTGATGATGTGGCTCGTGCCGCCGGACGATCACACCCTTCGTGCCGCGGCCGTGGTTTTCGCCGCCACGCCAATGCTCAGCATCTATCCGATTCTGGCGCAGAAGTACGGCTTCGAGGACATGTGCGCCGCGGCGCTGTTGCTCGCGACCGTGCTGTCGTTCCTGACGATCAGCGTCATCCTGTGGTTGCTGGGGCCGATCCTGGGCTGGGCCGCGTGACGCGGCGCTACGCGCTCAGCCGGCCAGGACGACGACGCCGTCGGCGGCGCGCACGCCCTGCCCCTTGGGCAGGACGAAGATCGGGTTGATCTCGGCCTCGACGAGGCGATCCCCCAGCTGTGCCGCCATCTCCGAGAAAGCGACGATGGTGCCCACCAGTGCTTCGACGTCGGCCTTTGGCCGGCCACGGAAGCCGTTCAGCAGCGGCCAGGTCTTGAGGTCCTGCGCCATGCCGAGCGCTTCCTCGGGGCTCAAGCCGCCTTCTGAAGGCAACAGACGCATCGTGGTGTCCTTGAAGAGTTCAGCGGTCACCCCGCCCATTCCCAACAGGATCGCCGTACCCAGCACGTCGTGATGTACGCCCAGGATCAGCTCTGTTCCACCACTCACCATTTCCTGCACCAGGAAACGCTGCGGCCGCTCGCCGGTCTTGGCTTCGACCTCGGAGGCCATCGCCTGCAGGCGCGTGCCCACCGTCCCTGGCGCGAGGTTGACGGCAACACCGCCCACGTCGCTTTTGTGCGTGATCTCCGCAGACAGGATCTTCAGCACGACGCGCCCCCCCAGTTCATGCGCCGCGGCTTCCGCCTGCGCTGCAGTCGTCACCTCCACTTCGCGTGCGCAGGGTACGCCGAAGCGGGTGAAGAGCTGTTTGGCCTGCGCTTCGTCGAGGGAGCCGGCCGGCAGGTTGTCGACGTCCACCGTCTCTCTGAAAATGTTCGCCGGCGCAAGCGCCTGCCAGCGGTCGACCCTGAGCATGGCGCCGAGCGCTGCGGTGCAGCTCTCCGCGTCGGTAAAGGCGGGCACGCCACGCTGCGTGAGCAGCGCACCGACTTCGGGTGCGTGCGGGCTGACGTAGGCGATCACCGGCTTGTCGGAGCCGGGCAGGCAGTCTTCGATGGCGCCGGCCATCAGTTCGGGCATGGCCAGGCCGGACGATCCAACAATGATCGCGAGCGCGTCATAGCCGGGGCTCTTGAGGAGGACGTTGATGGCACCGCGCAAGAGGTCCGGCTGCAGGCCGGCCAACGTCACGTCGATGGGGTTGCGATCCAGCACGGCGTGGTCGCCCGTCTGCAACGCGCGCAGGGCCTCGGCCGTTGCGGCATCGGGAGCAGGCGTCTCGAAGCCCTGCATGCCCAGGTCGTCCGAGACCAGCGTGCCGGCCCCGCCGGTGGAGGTCAGGATGGCGATGCGTGGGCCGCGCAGCTTGCGGCCGGTAGCTAGCGCCACGGGGATGTCGAGCAGGTCACCAAAGCTCTGGGCGCGGATGACGCCCACTTGCCGGAACAAGGCGTCGTACATGCTGTCGGCACCGGCCATTGCGCCGGTATGCGACACAGCAGCCTTGGCGCCCGCCTCGGACCGACCGATCTTGAACGCGACCACCGGCTTGCCTGCACTCGCTGCCTTGAGCGCAGCGGCACGGAACTTTTCTGGGTTACGCACGGTTTCGATGTACAGCGCGATGACCTTGGTGGCATCGTCCTCGACCAGGTGGTCGATGAAGTCGGACAGTTCCAGGTCGACTTCGTTGCTGGTCGAGATCAGCTTGGACAGGCCAATGCCGCGCGCCGCCGCCCGTGAGAGCAGAGAGCCCAGGATGCCGCCGCTTTGCGACACCACGCCAATGCCGCCCGCGGGGAAGTGGTCCATCTCGAGCGCGCCGCTCGCGGACAGCACGATGTTGTCCGTGAGATTGACCAGGCCGATCGTGTTGGGCCCCAGGATGCGCATGTCGCCGGCCGCCTCGATCAGCTGTTGCTGGCGACGCGCGCCCTGCTCTCCCGTCTCGGTGTAGCCGCTCGCAAGGACGATCGCAGCGGCCGTCCCGCGTGCGGCCAGATCGCGTACCACTTGGTGCGCGCGTTCGGCACCGAGCAGCACGATGCCGACATCGGGGTTGTCCGGCAGCGAGGCAATGTCCGGATAGCAGGTCAATCCATTGATCGAATCGACCCGCGGATTGACCGGGTAGATGTCCCCTGTGAAGCCGTGCTTCTGCAGATAGGCAACGGGACGACCCGCGGTCTTGCTGGCGTCGGCCGATGCGCCGATCACCGCGACGCTGCGCGGCTTGAGAAGCCTGCCGATGGCATTCCTGGCAGTCATCGCATGGATGTCGATCATGTCGTTCATTGCGCCGACTCCTTCTTCGTGTCGCTCTTGGCCAGGAACGCCATCACCGATTCACGGTGTTCGGTGCTCGTGTAGCAGATGCCCTGGGCCTGGCTGCCCTGCGCGAACACCTGATGCGCGGAAAGCTCGAAGGTCTGATTGAGAATGGTCTTGCCCAGCGCGAGCGCGGTGGAAGAGCCCTTGCTCATCTCCGCAGCCCAACGCTGCGCGTCCGCGACCAGGTTGTCCGCATCGGAAGCTCGATCGGCGATGCCCAGGCGCAGAGCCTCTTCCATCCCGACCTGGCGACCGCTGAAGATCAACTCCTTGGCCTTTGACAGGCCCACGCGGCGCGGCAGGAAGTACATGCCGCCGCCGTCGGGAACGATGCCGCGATTGATGTATGACCAAGTGAAGCTGGCGGCATCGGAGGCGATGATGAAATCGCATGCCAGTGCCGTGTCGGCTCCGAGGCCCGAAGCCGCGCCATTGACGGCGGCGATGGTGGGCTTGGGCATGGTGTGCAACAGCGACTGGGTGTGGTGCACGCGCTGCTGGCGACTCCAGCCGTTGAAGCCCACCTCGCCGGCCGGCGCCTGCAAGCGGCGTTCCATGCCGGCCACGTCGCCGCCGGCGCAGAAGCCTTTGCCGCGACCGGTCAGCACCAGCGCGCGGATGCTTTTGACATGCGCCACGTGCTCAAGTGCAGCGATGAATTCGCAGCGCATTCCATCGCTCATGGCATTGCGCTTCTCGGGACGGTTCAACCACAGCGTGGCAATGCCGTCGGCAACTTCGAGTTGGATCAAATTGGAGTTCATTGGAGGGGTCCTGCTCATTCAATCGGTCGTGATGTGGTTTTCCTTGACCACCTTGCGCCAGCGCGCCTCCTCGCCCTTGGCGTACTTGTCGAAGTCCTCCGGCGATCCGCCGTTGATCACGAGCCCTTCGCTTTCCACCCGCTTCTTGAACGCGTCGGTCTGGATGGCTCTTTTGGCAGTCGCATTCAGCTTTGCGATGACATCGGCAGGCGTGCCGGCCGGTACATAGAGGCCATACCAGCTGTCGGCGACGTAGCCGGGTATCCCGCTCTCCGCGATGGTCGGAACCTTGGCAAGCGACGGTGAAGGCGAGCGCGTCGCCGTCGTCACGGCGAGGGCACGCAGCTTGCCGCTTTCGACAAAGTTGCTGACGGCCGCTGCCGTGGCAAACATGACATCGACCTGCCCGCCGAGCAAGTCGGTGATTGCCGGCCCTGCACCGCGATACGGGATGTGCGTCATGTCCGTCTTGGTCAGATTCTTGAATAGCTCGCCGGCCAAATGGGCAGAAGTGCCCGCACCTTGCGATGCGAAGGAGACCTTGCCGGGCTTGGCCTTTGCCGCGGCGATGACGTCGGCCACGGATTTGTAGGGGCTGTCGGCGCGCACGACGAGCACGTTGGGCGACACGCCGACGAGGATGACAGGGGCAAAGCCCTTCTCGTAGTTGTAGGGCAGCTTGGCTTGCAGGCTCGGATTCACCACATGCGCGACGGTCGCCATCACGAGGGTATAGCCGTCAGGCGCGCTCTTGGCGACGGCATCGGTTCCGATGATGGTTCCCGCGCCGGGTCTGTTGTCGATGATGACCGGCTGGCCCAGCTCCTTGCCCATGGTGATGCCCATGGTGCGAGCGACAAGATCGGTGCCGCCGCCGGGCGCGAATGGCACGACGATCTTGATGGGCTTGTCGGGAAAGGCCGCGCTCGCCGGCGTGGCGACAAGGAAGCTGGCTGCGCAAGCGCAGGACAGGAGAGCGGCCAGCTTGGCGCGGGCCAAGGTCAGGATGTTCTGCATGGATTTGTCTCCGGGTTGAAGGATGAAGTGCAAAGGGCTCTCGATGGCAGCGCTCCTGCGCTTGCTCTCATCGACAGACCGAGCTTAGGGAAAGAAGCCGTGGAGCACACCCCCCGATTTCCACTCCTTGGAATTGGTGCTACGGTGGAGACCATTGGCCTCCTACTTGACTCCAATGCCATCCTCTTCAAACCCCGCGACACGACGCAAACACCACGAAGAGCCGCTGCTCAACAGATCGCTGGTTCGGGGCGTCGACATCCTGAGGGCGTTTCGTCCGGGCGCCGACCTGCTGGGCAACGGCGAGATCGCAGAAAGAACGGGTCTTTCCCGAGCGACTGTCAGCCGACTCACCCAGACGCTGGTCGAGACGGGTCTGATCGAGCACGACCGCAGTCAGCGCGCATACCGGCTTGCAGCGCCCGTATTGAGCCTTGCACATGCCATGCGGGCCGGGTCCCCGGTGCTGAACGCGGTCGCCCCGTTGATGCGCACATTGGCCGAGAAGATGCGGATCAATGTCGGACTGGCAGTGGCGGACCGCGACGAGATGGTCTACCTCGAGTCGGTGCGCTACAACCGGCGCGTTGCGCTGAGGAACGTGGTGGCTGGTCAGCGCGTGCCCATGGAACTCACGTCGCTCGGCCGCGCCTACCTTGCTGTCGCACAGGAATCCGAGCGCAAGGCGCTGCTTGCCCGGTTCCGAGCCCGGCGCAAGGGCGATTGGAGCCGATTGAGGGAAGACATCAAGGCCGCAGCGCAAAGTGTCGAACAACGTGGCTACTGTGTCGCTTCGTGGCAGGCGGAGGTGATTGCCGTCGCAACGCCGTTGATGCTCTCCTCAGGCCAGATATACATCCTCAATGCAAGCGTAACCACCGCCGCGAGCATCCAGGAGATCGAGAAGGAACTGAGCAGTCCGTTGCTGGCGTTGCGCGAAAAGGCCAGCGCCATGCTCGGGATCTGAAGGCCCTTTGGGCGGCCTTGAATGGGCGATTGCGCTTTTCCTGCAATGTCGCAATTGGCTCTTCGTGGCCTGCGCAACAACTCGGATTCGCTGCCCAATCACGGACGGCGCTACCGCAGGCCGGCGCAACTTCAGCGCGTTCGCGAGTAGCGCGGCAAACCCGCTTGTCGACAGGCGGATGTCAATGTCTCAGTTGATGCGTTCATCGAGAGAACAGCACATGGCACCGTTACCCAGCGGTGGCGATGCGCAAGCAAGGCGCGCTGCCGATCGGACATGGGGTCGGGTGCAGCGGCCCGGCCCACGGTGCCGTCACGGCTCTACGAGGCAGAACGGCCGACCCTCGACACGCGCCCAAACGCAAGCTCGCAGGCACGCGACGACGATATCCCTTCGGACTGCCCGTGGCACACTCTTCACCAAGATGAGCATGATGTTCCCCTGCGCCGCAGGTTAGTATCGGCGCGCTATAGATTTTATAGCGCCCAGCTCTTTCTCACAGGGCATTTCAGCTGAACTCGGCCTCGAATTTGTCTTGACGATGCGCTTGAGCAACACGTCGCGCGAATCTCGCAGCGCAAGGCACCGGGCACCGATCGATGGACTCGACCCAAGGGCATCGCCGGCGCAGAATTGGCGATTCCGCTGCGTTCGAACGAGGAGAGGGCGATGAATTCGAAGCAGGTCACCCGGCGCCGCTGGAACGCCTGGATCGGCGCGAGCCTGGCGATCACTGCACTGCCATCCGGGGCGCGCGCGGACGAATTTCCGTCCAGAGCACGGCTCCAGCCTGGGTCAGCCCGTGATTGTCGATAACAAGCCGGGGGGCGGCGGCGTCATTGGGATGAGCGAGGTCACGCGGCTTCCAGCCGGTGGCTATACGCTGGTATTCCCATCCATCCTTGCCGTCACCAATCCCGCGCTAATGCGGGACTATTCGCTGGATACGCTGCGCGACTTTGCGCCGTTGACGGTGGTGGGTTTCATCCCTCACGCTCGCGGCTTCGACGTGCACGGCTGGTACGGACTTCTCTTGAAAGCGGGCACGCCCCCGCAGGTGATGGATCGGCGCTATGCGGAGGTCAAGGGTGCGCTCGACACGCAGGAGGTAGGCGAAGTATTCCGCGCGCAGGATATCGAGCCAGGAGGAATGACACCGGCGGAGTTCACGATGCTGGTCCGCGAAGACTTGGCCATGTGGAAGCGCACGATTGTGCAACTCGACATCACGCTGCAGTAGGCGGGCGTTCTTCATGCGCATGCTCAGTCCGGACGTCTGCCTTTGATGGGCGCGCCCCGTAGTGAGATAAGACTCGCATTGCCGGCGGCTGTCATCCACCCGCGAGAGTACGGCCATCGGCGGATGACATCGGGGCTATAGACCGTTGCGCTTCGACACCCCACAGTGCCCTCATGTGCTTGCGTCGGCACAAGGGGAACGAAAGCTGTGGCGGCTGAATTTCAGATCAAGAGCGAATCGCCTGTTGCGTCGGACTTGATGTTCTGGAGCGTGGCAGGGCATGAAGGGCTCTCTCGCGCGTCGTTCTATGAACTGACGGTGCTGTCCGAGAGCAGTTCCATCGCGGCCAAGGATATCCTCGGCCACGCATTCGACGTAGTCATCAAGTTCCAGGACAGCGAGAGCGCGGGCCATGAGCGCCATTGCCACGGTCACGCGACGCGCTTCATCCGCCTGAACAGCGTCGGGCGTTACTTCGAATACCGAATCACTTTGCGCTCGTGGTTCTGGCTTCTCACCAAGAGGACCAACTCGCGCATCCTGCAAGACAAGGCGGTGCTTGCGGTAATGGACGAGGTGCTCGAGGACAGCCCCATCAAGCGTCTCAAGAAACTCACGTCGAAGAACGTGATCGGCACGCACAAGCCGCACACCTATTGCGTGCAGTACCAGGAGAGCGACCATGCCTTCCTGTCGCGCCTGCTCGAAGAGGAAGGCATCTACTATTGGTTCGACGCGCACGATGCGGCGGGCGCGATGCACCTGTCTGACGCGATCGACCTGGCGCACGACAAGCTTCCGGCCGGGGGCACCCTGAATTTCGAGCCGCACGGCACCAGCGAGGCGCGCTACAACGAGGTCACGCGGTGGGCCAGCATGCGCCAGTTCGACAGCGGCAAGTTCGCCTCGCGCGACAACGACTTCAAGGTCGTCAGCAAGAAGCTCTGCGCCGACAAGGGCGACCCCGACTCGCACGAACTTGCCGACCTCGAGGCGTTCGAATTTCCCGGTGGCTACATCGATGGCGACGACACCGACAGCCTCGCCTCCGTGCGGGTCGACGAGCTGGTCGGCCGGCGCCAGCGGCATTGGGCCTTCACGCGCTGGCCCGACGTGGCTGTCGGCAAGCGCTTCGAATTCAAGGGTGATGCAGGCGGCGCACGTGACGGCGAGTACGTCATCGCCGGTTGCACCTTCGTTGCCAGCCACCCGGGCTACGAAGGGCTCAAGCCGACGGATGCCACGCGCTCGCTCGTCGCCGTGCTGCATGAAGTGCTGGACGACGATGCCGTCAATGCCGATTCGCGCGGGGCGTTCGCAGACCTGATCAACGAATTGCCGGAGCTGCGCGCAGGGGTCCCGGGCACCAGCGCCTTCCTGCTCACGGTGTTGCCCATCGACATGCACTGGCGTCCCCCGCGGCTGACGCCGCGAGCCCGCATGCCGGGGCCGCAGTGCGCCATCGTCGTCGGCAAGTCCGGCGAGGAGATCTGGACCGACCAATACGGTCGCGTCAAGGTGCAGTTCCACTGGGACCGCTATGGCAAGCGCGATGAGAACAGCTCGTGCTGGATCCGCGTGTCGCAGCCCTGGGCCGGCAAGGGCTGGGGCTCCGTGTCGATCCCGCGCATCGGACAGGAGGTGATCGTCGATTTCCTCGAAGGGGACCCCGACCAGCCGATCATCGTCGGGCGCTTCTACAACGGCGAAAGCATGCCACCCTACAACTTGCCGGGCGATGCGGTCGTCAGTGGCCTGAAGACCAACACGCACAAGGGCAAGGGCTACAACGAGATGTCGATGAACGACACGGCCGGCAAGGAGGGCATCACGATCCACGGGCAGTACGACATGAACACCACCGTGGAGCACGACCAGACCAGCACGATCAAGAACGACAAGACCAACACGGTCAAGAACAAGTTCACCGAGACCATCACCAGCGACACGAAGATCACTGTCGAGAGCGGCACCTACACCCACGACGTCGCGGGCAATGCGGCCAGCTACCATGTTAAGGGGCCGCTGATGGAGAGCTACGACAGCATCCAGACGACGGTCGTCAAGAACAACATCACCACGGTTTCGACGGGCGGCGCCATTGCCATCGCGTCGGATACGCAGCACATCTACATCCATGCGGCGACCAGCATCCAGCTGCACGTCGGCGCCAGCATGATCTGGATGGACAGCGGCGGCCAGATCAAGATCAAGGGCGTGAACGTGGCGATCGAGGGCTCGTCCATCGTCACGATCAAGGGCGGCATCGTGCATTCCGAGGCCGAGAACGAAAACCAGACCACCGGCGCCATCGTGCTGTCGCAAGCCAAGGGCAGCAACACGATCGTCGGCAACATGGTCATGCTGAACCCGTGACCGGAAGGCGGTGCGCATGGCCGAATCCCTGCTCCAACGCGATTCGGGCATGGTGCAGATCGTCGCTGGCCGCACGCGTTCGGGTGAGTGCACCTTCAGCGTGCTGGTCAAGCGCAGCTACCGCATCGTGCATGGCCGCGCCGCCGTGCGCAGCGAACGCGATGCGCCGCTGCGCCTGATCGACCAGTACTACGACGGCGGCGACCCGGAATGGTCGGTGGTCGAGCACGAGTACGACATGGCGCCGGCCAAGGCGGCCACCGATGTCGTCGTCATCGGCAAGGCGCACGCGCCGGAGGGCCAGCCCGTGCAAGCCATGTCGGTGGGCGTGCGCGTCGGCACGCAGCAGAAGGTGCTGCGCGTGACCGGCGACCGGCGCTGCATCTGGCGTGCCGACGAAGTGCCCTTGTTCTCCGAGCCCGAGCCGTTCGTGGAAATGGAGATCCGCTACGACCGTGCCTATGGTGGGCGCGACACGGTGAGCGACCCGAACTTGCCCTTCTACTACCCGCGCAACGACATGGGCCGCGGCGTTGCGCTGCGCAACCTGCGCGAAGTGATCGATGGCCTCGCGCTGCCGAACATCGAAGGCCCGGACGACCTGCTCACGCCCGAGCGCGTGGTGATCGATGACCCGCTGCGATGGCCAGAGCAGCCCTTGCCGCAGGGCTTCGGCTGGCGGCAGCGCACCTGGTACCCGCGCAGCGCGCTGCTCGGCTCGCTGCCGGCATTCCTGCAGCCTGGCACGGTCACGGCGGAAGAGCGCATGAAGGTGCTCCCAGCCAACCATGTCGCGCTGGCACGGCGGATGCGGCTGCCGCCGTTCGAGGCGCAGTTCCTCAACGGCGCGTCGCTCGGCCTGGTCATTCCGACGCTGAAGGCCGACGAGACGATCTGCCTGCGCGGCCTTGCGCAGGCCGGCGCGCTCGATTTCCAGCTCCCGGGCGAGACACCGCGCATCGGCCTCGACACGGGCGCCGGCGGGCAGCCGTTGCAGACCCGTCTTCACACCGTCAGCATCCGGCCCGACGACCTGGCGCTCGACATGGTGTGGGCCGGCGTCATGACTTTCGGCCCCGCGTCAAGACTCGCAGCAATCCGCACGCTGGAGGCGCACGTGCAATGAATGCCGACACCGCCACTGCCATCGACGGCCGCTACGTCGTGCTTCCGGGCCAGACGCCGGAGGGCGGCGAGATCCTCAGCGTGCTGCTGAAGCGAACCTATGCCATCGAGCATTGCCGCGAATGCGCGCGCGCCGGCGAAGACCAGCCGATCACGAGCGGTGAAGTGTTCTGGGACACGCCGATGAACTCGACCGTGCGCTTCGAGAGCGACTTCGCCCCCTGGAAGCCACAGACCGACGTGGTGTTCATCGCGCGCGCCTGGGCCCCGGAAGGCGAACCGGTGCAACGCTGCAACGTGAGCGTGCAAGTCGGCGAGCGGTTGAAGGTGATCCAGGTCACTGGCGATCGCCGTGCATTGTTCGTCGACAAGGACAGCGACCCGGTCTTCACCGACCCCGAGCCCTTCACCGACATGGGCCTGCGCTACGAGCGTGCGTACGGCGGCATCGACGTGTTCAGCGACAAGTCCACGTTGTACCCGTACCCGCGCAATCCGATGGGCAGTGGCTTCGTGGTGCTGAACACGAAGGAATCGGTGGACCAGATGCTGCTGCCCAATCTCGAAGATCCTGCCGATCCGCTCACGCCGCAGCGCCTGTGCATCGGCGAGTTCGCGCGCTGGACCGACCAGCCGATGCCGATGGGCTTCGGCTGGGTGCCGAAGACGAGCCAGCCGCGCAGCCTTCTCGCCGGCATCCTGCCCGCCGACCGCGCCGTCGAACAGCAGATGCGCGCCGCCTACGCGCAGCTCGTGCCTGCGGACCAGCGCGAGGCCTATGTGCAGAACGGTCTGCCCGACATGGACTTCCGCTTCTTCAACGGCGCTTCGGCGGGCCTTGCGTTCCCGTACCTGCAAGGCGGCGAAGTGGTGCGCACCGAGAACTTGTCGCCCGAAGGCCGGCTCGCCTTCAGGCTGCCGACGGACCGCCCGCGCATCGGGCTGGACATCGGCTGCGGCATCGAGGCGCCCGAGGTGGTCTTGCACACCGTACAGATCCGCCTGGAGGAGCGCGAGGTCGACCTGGTGTGGCGTGCCGCCGTGCCCTACCCGGGCCGCGACTGGCTGCCGCAGATGCGCAAGTTCGAGGTCTTCGTGGAGTGACGGCAATGACCCGTCCCGCGAACGACAAGCCCATGACGCCTTTCGCCGCGAACCCGTTCATCTTCATCTTCAGCGCGGTGCTGCTGGTGTTCGTGCTGGGGTACTACGCATGGGGCGCGCTGGACCATCTCGGCCTGGCTGAACAACAGGCCAGCGCGACGGTGGTCGACAAGCACTACAACGCGCCGGGCGAAACCTACCGCACGACCATCGCGGGCGGCCGGGCCTGGACGCAGGTCGACCCGACCCCCGACACCCACGTCCTTGCGCTGGACGTCGCCGGGCAGGAGCGCACGGTTGCCATCGTCGGCAAGGACATGTACGAGTGGCTGGAACACGGCGACAGGGTCACCGTGCGGATGCACCGCACGCGCCTGACGCGGCGGCTCGAAGTGATCGAAGTCACGCGCTGACGCAAGGAGGCCGCGATGCTCTTCCCCGCCGCCAAGATGACCGACATGGTGATCGGCCTCGACTTCCACGCCGTCATCATCCCTCCCGCGCCGGCACCGATCCCGATGGTGCCGCACCCCTACTTCGGTCCGATCTACCTTTGGATGACGCCGACGTTCCCGACCTGCAACGTGCTGATCAACGGCATGCCTGCCGTCACGGCGGGCGGGATGGGGTACTTCGTGCACATCCCGATGGGCTTGCCCGCACCGCCGTCGGTGCTGAACCTGGCTTACTGGACGCGCTATCTCACCAACATCCCGAAGGCGTTGATGCTGGTGGCGCTGACGCTGCTGGCCAACCTGGCGATCGCGGGCATCTCGTCGATGTTCGTCAAGCCCGACTCGGCCACCGGCCAGTTCGTGAAAGACGTGACCGGCGTCGACACCTCGAGCTGGAGCGGCGTGTGGGACACGATCAAGGGCAGTTTCGCTGCGTACACGAAGTGGCAGACCTGGGTCAAGCTGCTGATGCCGCCGGTACCGTACCCCGGCGGGCAGGGATCGGCCGCGATCGGCAGCCCCAACGTCACCGTCAACGGCGGGCCGCTCGGCTTCGTGTGCCCTTTGATGGCGACTTCGTGCAGCGACCTGCCGATCGTGCCCAACGCGGCGACGGTGGGGTTCAGCAACGTGATGGTGGGGGTGAGCCCGGCGGCCATGGTGCGGGCGCTGGCGGTGAATGCGGCGCAGGGTGCGGTCAGCGCGGGCGTTGCGAAAGGGGTGGAGAAGTTCAACCAACGTGGCAGCCGGCAAGGCGAAGAGAGTTGCGGCTGCAAACCGCAAGGTTGACGCATGCCAATCGACATCGCATCGGGAAACTTTTCTACGGAGTTCGTGGACATCGACATTCCGGGCAAGGTCGCGCTGACCTGGTCGCGTTCCTACAGCGTCGCCTCCATCGGCAATCCCCCCGGCGCGTTGGGAAGGGCGTGGACACATTGCTATGCGGCCACCCTGACGCGATTCCCGGGAGGCTTCAGGTTTGTCAATTCGACAGGCGGTGTCGAGTTGGTCGCCGACCCGAACGGCAGCGTGGAAGGTGGCGGGCTCGTCCGGCATCTGGGGGCCTTCCTGGAAATCTTCATGCACGACGGCCGCTACGTCGTCCAAACCTGGAACGTCGACAGCGGCGTCATCCGGCGCCATGTCTTCAGCCCCGGCGAGGAGGGACTGTCGATGCCGCTGGCCAGCCTCGAGAACGTGAGCGGGATGGGGCTGGACCTTCAATGGAACGAAGGCGGCCAATTGCTCCATGTGCACCAACGGCTGGAGAAGCGGCAACTGGTTCCGACCTATGACGAATCGGGATTGATCGTCGGACTGTCCGTGCAGTCGCCGGACGATGGACTTCGCGTCGCGACGACCTACGAATACGATGCAGAACGCCGCCTGGCCGCCGTATACGATGCCGCCGGGTTCGCGGATCGCCTGGCGTACGACGACAAGCACCGGATCACGCGCGAGGT
Organism: Variovorax humicola; assembly: GCF_037889915.1. Lineage (NCBI taxonomy): Bacteria > Pseudomonadati > Pseudomonadota > Betaproteobacteria > Burkholderiales > Comamonadaceae > Variovorax > Variovorax humicola. Next base: position 104,548 of record NZ_JBBKZV010000009.1, read on the forward strand.
CTACAAGGATGGCGGCGTGTTCCGCAACCGCTACGACGCGAAGGGTCGTTGTGTCCTGCGGACTGGCCTGGCGCACTTCGACGAGAAGCGCATGCGCTACCTCGACGCGGTGCGCATGACCGAGGTGACCGACAGCTACGGCGCTTGCACGCGATTCCAATATCTTCCAACGGGGCAAGTCATATCGGAATGGGGGCCGGAGGGCGAGCACTCCCGCCTGCGATATGACGAACACGGGCGCATCGTTTCGCGCAGCAATGCACTGGAGGCGACCACACAGCATTTCTACGATGCGTCGGGAAACCGGGACCGGATCGTCGATGCCCTCGGACACACCCACCAGCTCACCTTCAACGCCCACCATCAGGCCATCGCGCTCACGGATCCCAGAGGACAGCTGTGGACTTGGGACTACGACGAGCGGCAGCAGATGGTTCGTGCGGTCGACCCGCTGATGGCGGTCTGGATCTACACGCACGACGCGAGCGGCAATCTGATCGAGATCGAGAATCCCGAGGGCCGAGTCCGACGATTCGGCTACGTTGACGGCGTGCGGACCCGCCAGACCGACTGGGCTTCGCAGGTCACGGAACTGGCGTACGACGGCTGGGGCCGCCTCGTCGCCCGCACGGACCCGCTGATGCACACCACCCGCTACACCTACGACCAGGTTGGCAACCTGGTCGACGTCGAGCGACCGGACGGGTCCCACATGCAAGCCGCCTACGACGCGGGCGCCAACGTGGTCCGTTTTTCGAACGAAGCCCAGCGCGTCTGGACCTACCAGTGGAGTTCCTGCCAGCGCATGGTCAGAAGCGTCGATCCGAACGGGAATGCAACGGACTTTGCCTGGGGCACGGAGCCCGATCGATTGGTCGCCGTCAGAAACCAGCGGGGGGAGACACATCGCTTCGTGCACGACCTGAGTGGCCGCTGCGTCGAGGAAATCGGTTTTGACGAACGGCGCATCAGCTACACCTTCGACGCGGCTGGCTGGTGTGTCGGGCGGATCAACGGAATGGGCGAGTCTGTCGCAATCCATCGAGACCTGCTGGGCCAAATCGTCGGGCAGACACTGCCCGGCGGCGAAGCGCTTTCGTTCGTGTATGACCCGATGGGCGAGATCGTGCAGGCGGACAGTCCGGATTGCGTGGTGCGCCTTGAACGCGATGCGGCCGGTCGGTTGCTGCGGGAAGTGCAACAGACAGCGACTGGCGAGCACTGGGTGGCGCACACCCTGGATGCGATGGGCGAGGCGATCGCCACGTCGACCGATCTCGGCCTGCAGATGGACCATCAACTCGACGAAAACAGCCGCTGGATCGGTTTGCGTGTCGCGCAGGAACATGTGTTCGAGTTTTGGCGCGACGCCTGTGGCAACGAGACCGCTCGCAGCCTGCCCGGAGGCATTCGACTCGAACAGCGCTACGACAGGCTGAATCGATTGGTGGCGCAACGCGCGCGGCTGCCCGCGCACCCACCGCAAGGCCCATCCCTCCAGCCTGCGCGAGCCGATGAGATCCTGGTGGATCGCACCTACGCGCGCGACCCCACCGGCCTCGTGTGGGGCATCGTCAACGCGCCGGCCCCCGGGGTCGAATACGAATACGACCCGGCCGAGCAGTTGTTGAAGGCCAGCCGGGGGAGCGAAACCGAGCGCTTCCGCTACGACCCTTGCGGAAACATTGTCGAAATGACGGACATCACGATGGACTACCTGCCCGGCAATCGCCTGCTGCGCCGGGGCGATACGCAATACCAGCATGACGCGGAGGGCCGGCTCATTGGCAAGATCGAGGGAACCGGCACCGATGCACCGCGCGCGTGGAGCTATCGCTGGAACGCACTCGACCAACTGGTCGGGTTGACCCGGCCGGACGGCGCGACGTGGGCCTACGCGTACGACGCCTTCGGTCGCCGTGTCGGAAAATCCGGTCCCGAACAGTCGTGGGCTTTCGTCTACGACGGGCCGACGCCGATCCACGAAATGCGGACCTCCGACGGACACCTGACAAGCTGGATATTTGGTCCGGGCCGGTTCACACCATTGGCCAGGCAGGAAGACGGGAAGCTGTTCGCGGTGATTGCGGACCACCTGGGCACGCCGACCGAGTTGATCGACCTGGGCGACCATTCGGTGTCGCGGTGCCTGCTTTCCGCCTATGGCCAGACCCTCGGGGCATCCGGTGTGCCCTTCCGGTTTCAAGGCCAGTACTTCGACGAGGAATCCGGCCTGCACTACAACAGGTTTCGCTACTACGACCCCGCAACGGCGCGCTTCGTCAGCCCCGACCCGACGGGTCTGCAAGGCGGCTACAACCTCTACCAGTACGCGCCGAATCCGGTGGCATGGATCGACCCCTGGGGACTCTGCCGCCGCGGCAACCAGGCGACACAAGATCACATGGACGACGTACGGGACCGGTTCCTGGCTGAAAATCCCGGCTTCGAATTGGTGGCAGGCGGGCGGCTGCCGACGAGTGGCACCAACCTTCCGGAACAGTACCTGCCGCCACTGACGCCTGGCACCGGCAGGAAAGGAAGCTCCTTCGTGGACATGCGCTTCGTCAATCCCGATACAGGCCAGGTCGTGCATGTGCAGACCGTCGATCCGCAGGCAAGCGGCCCCAGTGGCATGACCCCGCGCGAAGCGACGAACGCAGATCGCATCAGCCGGCAGGATCCGACCGCCACCGTGGTGACCGTGAACAAGGGCAGCACCCCGCCGCCCGGTTCGCTCGACGTCAATGGAATGAACACCGGCGCGGGCGTAGTCAACAACAGGTAATCGACCTTGGAGAGACGGGAACGAAATGGCCGCCAGAAAACCCCAGTTGCAGATCTTCATGACAACCCGCGACGAAGCCGCCTTGTCGGAGCGCATCCGGATGCTCCGGCCGCAAGTGGTTTTCATCGACCCGTCAACGTGGTCCAGCAGTGCTATCCCGGTGGCCCGCGGCAGCATCGATGCATGCGCCGCACCGTTCGTCCTCATGCTGGACGAATCAGTCTTGACGCTGGCCGAGTACGGCCGGCGGTTCTTCCGGCCGCACCCCAGCGGCGTCGGGTACTCCGGCGCAACCGGCGGCCTGGGGATCGTGATGATGGGGCGCTGCCGGGAGCCTGCGTATGCGCCTGGCAGCCTGGGCAGCGGCAGGGTGGCGGCGGGTTTCGAATCGGACGACGACGGAACCGAGGCGTTTGCCAAGGCCGTGATGAACGTCGTCAAGAAGGGTGGCAGGAAAGTCCATTTTCTCGATCCCGCGACGGGCGCCGTGCTTGACAAGCCCATGCCTGGTTATTGGGCCTGGCCGGATGCGGCGCAGGTCTACGACGGCCGCGATGGCCGCTACTTGCGGCCCGACGCCATCAATCGCATGGTGGCTGGATAGCACTTCAATGCGGACCGACCCATGGCTGTCTACCTCGACTACAACGCGACGACGCCAATCGATCCCGAAGCTGCGCAGGTAGTGGCCGCCTGCCTGCAGTCCAACTTCGGCAACCCGTCCAGCCGCGATCATCGATTCGGCTGGGATGCCGCCGAGGCACTCGAGGATGCACGTGACGACATCGCGGACTGCGTCGGCGCAACCCCGCGCGGCCTCGTCTTCACCAGTGGCGCAACAGAAAGCCTGAACACCGCGCTGCGCGGTTTCGTGGGCTTCGACGGCTGGGCGGGCAAGAAGATCCTTGTCGGCGCAAGCGAGCACAGCGCGGTGCTCGAGACTTGCCACTGGCTGTCCCGTCGCACGGGCGTCGAAGTGGAATTGCTGGCGGTGGATGCGCAAGGGCGACTCGACCTGCAGCGATTGCGAGACACCTTGCGCGCCGAAGGCGGAGCCAAATCCGTCCTCGTTGCGTTGATGGCGGCGAACAACGAGACAGGCGTGCTGCACCCGGTGAAGCAAATCGCAGCCATCGTTCATGACGCGGGTGCCATCTTGTTGTGCGACCTGACACAGGCCGTTGGAAAGGTCGAAGTGGATCTGACCTCGGCGGGCATCGACCTGGCCGCGTTTTGCGCCCACAAGGTGTACGGCCCCAAGGGGGTCGGCGCGCTGTGGATCAGCCCTCGCCTGGAGGAAAGGGACATGCGGTGGCAGTTCGAACCCCTGCTGCTGGGTGGCCCTCAGGAGTCGTCCCGGCGCGGCGGTACCGTGAATGTTGCTGGAGCGCTGGGTTTTGCGCGCGCATGCCGCAATACGATCGACGTGCTGCCAGTCGACCGGCCGCGCATCCAGGCACTGCGCAATCATTTCGAAGCCGTTGTGCTCGAGGCGATCCCCGGCGCCCAGGTGAACTGCCTGCACTCGCCGCGACTGCCCAACACAACCAGCCTGTGCATTCGCGGCGTGAGCGCGCGGGCACTCGTTCGCGACATGCCTGATGTCGCCGTCTCGACCGGGTCCGCGTGCGCAAGCGCTCGGCGTGAGCCGAGTCACGTTCTGCGTGCCATCGGACTGTCGGAACTGGAGGCCGACGCTTGCCTGCGGGTATCGCTCGGCCGTCCAACCGTGATTGGCGATATCGAATGCGCTCTGGCACAAATCGCAGCAAGCGTCCGTCGCCTCCGTGTCGCCGCATGACGCAAGGCCGTGTTTGCGAATCCTGCGATGTCGCCATCGCGTTGACGCGGGACGCCATCGCCGCGCGCGCAATTCAATACAGGCGTCTGGTCATTGTGTTGGTCGTGACCTGCTTGCCAACGCTGGTTTATGCAGTCGTGTGGCGCGAATGGCGTGCGACGGCGGTGCTGATCCTGGTCCCCGGCGCCGTCCTGCTCTTTTGCGCCACGGACGCTCTCGTGGTCCAGCGCTGGCGCAAGGCAATCATGGACGGTTGGGGTGCAGGTCTCTTGCAACTGGACCTCGTCGTACGGACTTTGCGGCTGGTGCCTGGACTGCCCGACCGAACGCTCAATGCAATGCTGGCGACCTTGCCGAGTCCACGGGATGCGGAAATTCCGTCACCAGTTCGACTCGAATTGGCGCACATCCAAGCGTTGATCGACAGAAGCGCGTGCGAGCAAATGATCAGCCGGGCGCTGTGGCCGGCCATCGCCGTCGGCGTCGTGTTCATCGCGACTGCGGCGAACTGTCCGCTCGTGCTGCTCGGTTTGATCGCGCCGCCCTTGTTGGCCCTGTCGGTCAAACGGCGCCACCGGCAGCGCGTGCAGGGGATGGCGGTCTTGCTCGCGCAGGCATGCCGGAAATCAGGCGTTGATCCAGACGTCGGCAGCGTGTTGATGGCCAGCCTGGACTGGCAAGGTCTCTCCTAGCCCCGGCGCCGGCGCAGCCGCCAAGCGAACGGCCGCCCTGGCATCGGCTTTCAACAGATCGGTTCGACCGGCAAGCGTTCCACGAGCAGTTCAACAAGGAAGTGGTCCGGTTCTTCGGTTCTTCCGAGCCGAGCTGAGATGAAACACTCCCGAAGCGCCTGCGGCGCTTCCGCGTCAAGTCCCCTCAAGGGGGCGATACCAGCGTCCCGGCGAAGCCGGTTCCGCGGTATTCCTGGCATTTGACGACGCCAGTTTCATGCGTCGCGGGTCACGCGATAGGGTGATGGAAAACTGAAATGAGAATGGCCCCTGCCGGTTGCCCGACTTCAGTCGACACGTCGATGGCTGATGCCCGGTCAACTCGAGAATGAACGCCTTGTTGGAGCCGCCGATGCTCATCCCCCGAAGTACTCATTGACGTCCAGCAGGAACTGTCGCGCCGTGAACCGGTCTTTCATCGTCCGGGATTCGGCACGAGTCGCGAAGACCTCGAGGCGATCAACGACCACCAATCATCGTGCGCACTTTGCTCGCAAGCGATGTGATTTCGAAGGGCTTCGTCATCACTTCCATCCCCGGCTCCAGCAACCCATTTCCCACCGCGGCGTTTTGCGCGTAGCCGGTGATGAAAAGGACCTTCAGGTCAGGGCGGGCTTGCCGCGCGGCATCGGCTACTTGCCTTCCGTTGAGCCCGCCCGGCAAGCCGACGTCGGTGACCAGCAGATCGATGCGCTGGATGGTCTGCAGCGCACGTAGTCCGGCTGGCCCGTCGTTCGCGGCGAGGACCTTGTAGCCAGCCTCCTCCAGGACCTCCACCAGCAGCAACCGGATCGTCTGCTCGTCTTCAATGACAAGCACGCGCTCACCATCGCCGTGTTCGAACGCTTCCATGCCCTGGGCTGCATCGTCCTCGACTGCTGCACCGACGTAGCGTGGCAGGTAGAGGCACATGGTCGTGCCTTTTCCGACCTCGGAATACACCCGGACCTGTCCGCCCGATTGCCGCACGAAACCGTAGACCATGGACAGCCCGAGACCCGTGCCCTGGCCTGTCGGTTTGGTCGTGAAGAACGGATCGAAGATGTGCTCGATCACAGCGGCAGGCATGCCCGCGCCGGTGTCCGTCACGCACAGGGAAACGTACTGGCCAGCCGGCAGGCCGTAGTCGGCGGCCGCTCGTGTATCCAGCCATTTGTTCGAGGTTTCCACAGTCAGATGCCCACCCGTCGGTAGCATCGCATCGCGCGCGTTGATGCACAAATTGAGGAGAGAGTTCTCCAGTTGCGACGGATCGATCTTCGTGGTCCACAGCCCGCCCGCACCCACCATCTCGACGTGGATATCGGGCCCGACCGTGCGGCGAAGCAAGTCCTCGAGTCCGTTGATGAGGCGATTGAGATCGGTTGGTCTGGGATCCAAAGTCTGACGCCGGGCGAAAGCCAGCAGTCGCTGGGTCAGTGCGGCTGCACGCTTGAGTGAATCCTGCCCCATGCCGATGTAACGATCGACCTGGTCGAATTTGCCCTGTCGAAGACGTGCCTGCAGAACCTGGAGGCTCGCGCTCACGCCGCCCAGCAAGTTGTTGAAGTCGTGTGCGATGCCGCCGGTCAACTGCCCCACAGCCTCCATCTTCTGCGCCTGGCGCAAGGCTTCCTCCGTGGCCATGAGTTCGCGCGTGCGCTCGGCGACAGCCGCCTCGAGATTTTCATTCGCCTCGCGCAGGCGCTGCTCACTGAGCAGCAATGCATGGGCGTTGCGTGCGCGCTCCGCCACCGCACGGGTGCGTTCGGCCAGCTCCCGGATCAATGCCTGCTCCTCGGTTGTCCATTGGCGTGCGACTGCATGGTTGACGAACAGGATCGCTGCGAGCCGCCCCTGCTCGACGATCGGAACGTTGACGAACGAGCGGGCACTGCGCGCTTCAAGCGCTTCCGCGATGCAGGACCTGGGATTGTCACGAACGTCGTTGACGACCACTGACTCGCCGCGCATCAGATTGTCGATGAATGTCCCGTAGTCGCGCAGCCGCAACGTGCCTGCCAGCGTCTCGACACCTGGCGCGGTCCAATCCCGATCGACTGTGAATAGCTCGCCTGTGACATCCACAGTTCCGTATCCTGCCCGGCTCACGCGAAGCGTTTCGCCCAAGACGCGTGCGGCTTCGAATGCGACCACCGTGGGGTCGTCGGCATCTCTCAAGGTTTCCGAAAGCCGTGCCAGCGCTGCCTGCCGCATCTCGGCGCGTCGACGCTGGGTCACGTCGCGAATCACGGCCAGCGACCCCACCTGCTGACCCAGCGGCCCGAGAAGCGGCGACACCACGGTCTCGACATCGATGTGAGTCCCGTCTGGCAAACAATGTGCCGCCGCCGGCGCGGAAAGGTCCATCTCGAGCGATTCGTCCAGCGACCGTTGGAGACCGAACGCCTCCGTGAAAATCACGGCCATTGGCTTTCCCAGAACATCGGCCGACGCGATGCCGTAGCGCCGTTCCGCCGCCGCATTGACATACATCACGCGTTCCTGACCATCGAAGGCGAAGACAGCGTCCTCCATTTGCTCCAGGACGTCTTGCCGCAGCTTGTCGGTGGCGGCGTGCGCACTCTCCAGCGTGTAGATCGCATTGTTGACGACCAGTGCATCGACATCACCGCTGTGGATGGCGTGCAAGGTGTCTTCCAACTCTTGCAGCCGGTCGCGAAGCTCCGCGTTTTCAGCCGCAAGGCGGTTCTCGGTAGTCGACTCGGCCGACCTTGAAACCGGGTCCGTCACTCAGCCTCCCATGAGCGCGGGGAGACCCAGCGATCGCCGCAGGCGAGCGGTGTCCGACAGGTCGCCGATGAAGCGGCGCTGCGGCAATGGCGAAACGCGCAGCAGCGTCGGAGATGCGACCACCTGGTCGGCGCACGCGGTCTGCACGTGCTCCACGATGTTCATGACCGACAAACGGTGCCTTCCCGGCAGAGCCTCTTCCAGGAATCGCCGCGCATTCGAGATGGCGCGCAACGAAATCGGCGACATGCCACTGACGTAGAGCCTGAATGTTTGTACATCCGAGGCTCTCGTCAAGTAGTTGTCCTGCGGGACGGGTGTGGCCTCGGTCGTCATGCTGGACTATTTGATGGGCTTCACGTCCAACCCGACGAGCACGCGCTCTTCGTTCGAGAGGTCGCCGATGATCTTGCGCATCGGCTCCGGAAACTTGCGTACAAGCGTCGGCACTGCAAGGATCTGATCGCCTGCGGCCAATTGCGGGTTGACCAGCAAATCAATGATTTCGATGCTGTAGCGACCAGCCAGGTGAATCTCGCACAACCGCTGCAGATTCTCCAGTGCAGAGGTCGAGCGCGCGGTCTTGCCGGCCACGTAGAGCCTGAGTTGCCATTCCGGCTTATCGGCCGCGTTTGTCCGTTTCTTGCGGACGGGATTCGTCATGTCAGTGCTCCATGACGCCGAGCGACTTGCGCGAAGCATGAAAGCGGGACGAGCAAGGCGAAGTCTGTTCGTGGGCGCCCGTGGAACCGGCTTTGCCGGGCCGTCGGGTGCGCCCCCTCGAGGGGGAGGCGCCGCAGGCGCTTCGGGGGTGTTTCATTTCACCCTGCTCCGTGAGGCGGCGATGGTCCGCGCGCGCGACTGCGCACCTTCGGCTTCCATCGTCTCGCGCGCGATGGCGAACTCGACCTCGCCCACGCGCTCTTCAGCCTCGGCATTGAGCGCGGCGATCTGGGCATCCAGTGCCTTGCGCCGGGTCGCCAGGTCTCGCAGGCGCCGTGCGTGGTCGCGACTGCGCAGATCGGAGGCCGCATTGACCTGTGCCTCGTGCGCCAGACGTGCGGTGCCGGTCAGGACCTGATCCCCGAACAGGTACACGTCGACCAGGTCAACGCCCTTGTCGGAGAACACGAATTCCCGGACCTGGTTTGAATGCGGCATGCCCCTTGATTTCAGCACCTGCAAGGTCCGCGTCCGCTCGCCGTTGAAAGCGATGTTGGACAGCAGGAGCCAGCTGTCCATCAGGGACGAAACGCCGACCTCGGAAGTCGCGAGCGCCACGTTGGCGGCGTCGGCGGTCAAGCTGGTGAACAACGCCGTGGTGCCCCCCGTCTTGAGGAAATCGATGAGGCGCATCAGCGTGAGCTTGAGACCTGCATCGTCGCCTTGGGAGGTAAGGTTGCTGATGGGGTCCACTGCAACAACCGACGGCTTGAACTCCTTGACCAGGTCGTACATGTGGACCAGATGCTGTTCGAGACCATGCAACGTGGGACGGGTCGATTCGATCTTGAGCAATCCCTTGGTCACCCAGGGCCGCAGGTTGAGTCCGATCGACTGCATGTTTCGCAGCAACTGGCTTTCGGACTCCTCGTACGCGAAGAGTACGGCTCGTTCCCCGCGCCGACATGCGGCGTCCACGAAGCTGGTCGCGACGCTGCTCTTTCCGGTGCCTGGGGCACCCGAGACAAGCAAGCTGCTGCCACGGTACACCCCAGCCCCGTCCAGCATCAAGTCCAGACCGGGGATTCCCGTCGAAACGCGCTCGCGCGAAGCCGCGTGGTTCAGCGTCAACGAGGTGATCGGGAGCACCGAGATCCCGCGGGTGCCGATAAGGAACGGGTACTCGTTGGTCCCATGCGGGGAGCCGCGGTACTTCACGACGCGCAGACGGCGTGTCGACACCTGCTCGACGATTCGGTGGTCCAGCAGCAGCACGCAGTCGGCGACATATTCTTCGAGGCCATACCGCGTGAACGTGCTGTCGCCCCGCTCGGCCGTGATGACCGCGGTCACACCTTTTTCCTTCAACCATCGGAAGAGCCGGCGCAGCTCGGAGCGAAGAATGGCGTGGTTCGGCACGCCCGCGAAGAGCGCTTCCACCGTGTCGAGCACGACGCGTTTGGCTTTGATGGAGTCAATTGCATAGCCGAGACGGATGAACAAGGCTTCGAGGTCGTACTCGCCTGTTTCTTCGATCTCGCTGCGTTCGACCCGCACGAAATCCAGTGCAATCTTCTTCTGGCGCCGCAATCGCTCCAGATCGAAGCCGAGGGATCGCATGTTGGCCACCAACTCGCTGGCCGTCTCCTCGAACATCATGAAGACACCCGGCTCGTCGTATTCCGTGGCGCCTTTGACGAGGAATTCAGCGGCAAGCATTGTCTTGCCACAGCCCGGGGAACCGCAGACCAGCGTCGGGCGTCCGGCCGGGAATCCACCCTCGGTGATCTCGTCCAGGCCTGAGATGCCGGTAGGCGCTTTTGCGATGGACGTCGCTACCGGGATATTGCCGCGGTTCTTTTTCTGCTTGGTGGCCATCGGAGGAACTTGGACGGTTAGAAGAGCTTCTATTTCGCTCGCTCGCTAAAGAACAAAATCATGGCAATTCCGGGCCTCATCAGGCTCGCATCCGCGCTCGCGCTTGCCCAGGTCGGCTCAGCTTTGAGCGTACTGCTCCAGTCCCGGATTTTTTCGGCGTTTTTGTAGGACGCGGGCTAAACAAAACGTGCTCAAAGGAGATCAACCTGATCAACGCGTCGACACATTGGTAGCGCGCCCTACCGTTCGAACCACTCCCTCACCCAAAGTGCGCGCCAGCCTTGGCAAGGCACCTGGCTGTTGCGCTATGGCGCTACCTGGTGTGATCGGATGTCAGGAAGGAAAGTCGACGATCCACAGATCGAGAGGCAGTACGTTTCGGCGTGCGCCCGGTTGCGGCACGGCTTCAAGCGCGATCGGCTTGCCCTCGCTGCTGGCCAGGTCGTAGGCGGCCGTGGAGACGCCGCGCTGTGATGCGCTGAAGCCATCCATCAGGTAAGGAAGCCCGTTTGATGCCAGGGGCGAAGGACCATCCACCACGTGGAAGTGCAGGTGCGGCTCCGACGAATTGCCGGAGGTGCCGACCTGTCCGATGACCTGCCCCGCGCTGACTACGTCTCCCGCTCGCACCCGCACCGATCCCGGCACCATGTGCGCAAAGAGCGCGAACCGGCCACCGCCAAGATCCAGGACGACGTGATTTCCGTCAGCCTGCTCGATTGGGATCGAGGTTGGCAGGGCGCCCGGGGGCGTGTCGGGCAACCCGTCGACGGCCGTCACGACCGTCCCGTCCGCAACGGCGTAGATCGGCTTGCCGTAGATGACATAGCTGGCGGGCAGTTTCGGATCGCCGACATAGATGCGGCCCTGCGCGTCCAGTTGCTCCCAGTCGATGGCGAAGCGTTGCGCCGTGAACAACTGGCCGTTGAGCGGCAGCGTCGCCTGCACGTGGCGCACCGAGTCGCAGCACCCGTCTCCGGCGATGTACCGCGTGCCGCGCAGCGGGGGCCCTAGCACGAGCGTGGTCGGCGCTGCCAGTGAAATTCGCCCGGCGGTCTCGACCACGGACGCACCACCGATCGCGACCGTGACACGATGGGCGAGCGTGGCGGGAATCGCGGCCGGGTCGCCGAACGTCACGTGCATGTAGAGCAGGCCCACCTGGGAGGGGCCGATGCTGCCTTTTGCCGCGGCCTTGTCGCGCACTACCAGGCGCTTCGCGATGTCCGCCGGCGAAAGCGTGGCAACGGGCCTGCCGAGGCTCGCATCCAGAACGTTCAGCCCCTGAATTTCCGCGCTGGTGCCGCTGAAATTGCTCAGTTCCAGTTCATAGACCACATGGAAGAGACTGTCGGAGCCTTTCACCGGAACCGGTGTGTTCGCGACGCGCAAGGTGACCGGCGTGACCTGCATGGCCGGGGCACCGTTGACAGACTGCGCACTGGCCAGCGAGCCGAGCAACACGGACAGCGACGAAGACGATCCGCCCCCGCAGGCGACAAGAACGCACAGGGCCGAGGTGGCCAGCCATTTCGAGGTCTTCATGAATCAAGAATATTCAGTTTTCGTTGAAGACAATGCGGGCGATCTGCGACTGGTCTTCCGGGACCTCGAGCGAATCGGCGATCGGAGTCAGCTCCCCCGCGCCCCGATCGACACGTCGAACTCCCTCACCTTTGGACGCCCGGATTCCTCCAGGCAGGACCGGGCTGCATTATTGATCGGTCAGGCGCCCGATGACGACGCCGTTGCGGCCTGCTCGGGGGCCTCCGACTCGGTGGGCTCGCTGATTGAATCCATCAGCATCTCGTTACGTTGCGCGCGGCTCGTCAACCTCGGGAAGCTCACGGAAATTGACGCCCCACAAACCGAGGTGTACCGTCCCGACGTGAGTGCCTTGCCGGGGCATAGGAGGGGCAGCCGTGAATCGTCGAGAAGCTTGCATCGCGATGCTTCCCACATTGGTGTCGCCGCGGATCCTGTTGGCGCAAGTCGTGGGCCGCATGGCCCGCATCGGATTTCTTGTCGAGCCGGCGTTGGATGCCCCCCTGCAACGAGCCGTCGTCGAATCCCTTCGCGAAGGACTGCGCGAACTCGGATACATCGAAGGCCGCAACATCTCCATCGACTTTCGGTCGGCCGATGGCAAGTACGAGCGCCTGCCAGCGTTGGCAACGGAGTTGATGCTGCTGAAGCCTGATCTGCTGGTCACGGCGTATCCAACCGCGGCACTGGTTGCGAAGGATGCGACCCGCACCCTGCCCGTGGTTGCCGTGTGCGTGGACAACCCGGTTCTGATGGGGCTCGCGGCGACGTTCGCCCGGCCCGGCGGCAACTTCACCGGCGTCGGCTCGTGGGCACATGAAATCGTCTCCAAGCGCCTGCAAGTCATGCGCGAACTCGTGCCGAATGCGCGCCGACTCGGGATCCTGTTCAATCCTCTCGCGGTAGTCGGTGGGCTCGACAGCCCAATCGTGGAATGGGAGCGCACGCTTGGCATACCGATCCAGCAGTACAAGTCCACCAGTCCCGATGATTTCGAAGGCGCGTTTGCCGCCATGGCACGCGACGGAGTCGGCGGCCTGGTCGTGCTCGCCGACTCCAATACCTACACGCATCGGGTGCGGCTCAACCAGCTGTGCCTTCAACGGCGCATGCCGTCCGTGTGGGGTGGCCGCGACTGGCTGATGGGCGGAGCCCTGGCCTCGTACCAGTCAGACTTCCCCCACATGTTCAGGCGTTCGGCGACGCTGATCGACAAGATTCTCAAGGGAACGAAGCCAGGCGATATTCCGTTCGAGCAATCCAACAAGCTAGAACTGGTCATCGACACCAGGGCGGCCAGGGCGCTCGGCATCACCGTGCCGAAGACCCTCCTCCTGTCGGCCGATCATGTCATCGAGTAAGCGTACCAGGAGGTGAATCCTCGGCGCACCCGTATCGGCACTGTGAGCGTGGCCCTGTTGGCCTCGCCCCTTGCCGCGTTGGCCCAGCGGGCCGGCAAGGTCTACCGCGTCGGAGTGTTCGACTACAGCCCCACGTCTCGCTCCTTCGACGCTTGTCCGTCGCGCTGTCACATCTCGTGCGCGCGCGCAACCACTCGGTGTAATCGGCCATCGCGCGTTCGGGCGAGTACCGTGGCTCGTAGCCAAGCTCGTCGCGAATCCTGGAAATGTCCATGTGGAAGTTGCCCATGTTCACTTCGTGACGGGGAGCGACAAAAAAGCTTTCCGCTGCGCTGCGCAGTTCAACCTTGAAGCCGGCGTCTGTAATGTTTTGAGCACGAGACACGAATTGCGCGCAGCAGCTTTTTCCGGCGCGATGCCCGATGGCGCGTTTCGCTATCGGGCCGGCCCGACACGACGCCGCCCGCACGAGTGCGAATTGCATCGAACGCCAAATAGGCGCCCAATTCAAACTCACTACGCTGATGCTTCCCTGCGAAGCCAGCCGCTCGCCGATGGCGCCCATCGCACCCACGGATGTCAGGTTCAGGAGCGCTCGATGGCAACTCTCCCGGCAGTCGCGAACCGGCGCGTCCACCACCAATTGACCCCTGAACTGGTGTCCCGAATCGCACGCAAGGTCGAAGACCGCGGTCCGGCGCCAGGCACGGTTGTCCATGACGACGCCGACTACGAGGCGTCACTGCAGAAGTTGCTTGCGGCCGGTCCCTGGCGCGGGGAAGACGTCTGGGTCTTCGGCTATGGCTCGTTGCTCTGGAATCCGGGCTTCGAAGTCGCCGAGCAAGTGACAGCGGTCTTGCATGGATGGCATCGTGCGTTCTGCATTCGCCTCACGCGATTTCGAGGAACTCCGGAAGAACCCGGTTTGATGCTTTCGCTTACGCCGGGGGGCAGTTGCCGTGGCGCTTTGCTTCGTATCGAGGCTGCATCAGTGTTGAGCAGCCTGCGAAAGCTTTGGCGACGGGAAATGACCGTCAAGCCACCGACCAGCCCGCCGCGATGGGTGACCGTCAAGGCGGCAGGGGCCGATGTGCGCGCCATCGTGTTCGCGGCCAACCGCCAAGGCGCCAATTTTGTGGGTGGGCTGACGCCTGAGCAGATCGCGGCCGTCTTGTGCAAGGCAGTGGGACATTGGGGGTCCGGTGCTGAGTACCTGATGCAAACCATCGAGCAACTGGACCGCCTTGAGATCAGGGATGCCAATCTCTGGCGTCTGCAGCAACTGGTCGCCCGGCAGTTGACGGACTTGCCGGTTGCAACGACTTGAAGCGCGGCGACATGCAGGACTTTCCGGAGAGGTCGAGACGAGCCGGCCGTATCCTGATCCGGACGTGGACGAATTGAAACGCCTGGTCGATGAATTGTTCCGCGCGGTTTCGCTTGAACCGGGACATGCGCCAACGTACGACGACATCCATGGATCGTTCATTGCGGCCGTGCAGTCCGCAGCGCTGAAGGCGTGGCTCCGCGGTTTCAGGAACAACTTCCAGGCTGCGGGGGCCGATGACCCAGAAGCTGGTGCAGGTGTCGGGCGCAATGGTGGATTGAACACCGCGCGGCCGGACGGGCTTCCCATGTCCCGCCGGGAGGCACACACTCGCTGCTCGTTACCGCCAATGAAGGAGCAGAGACATGAAAGACGACCAAGCTCATTACAAGCCCCTCGACCCGGGACGCATCGATGCAGTGGATGTGGTGGAGATCAAGTACTGGTGCCAGCAGTTGCATTGCACGGAGCAGGAGTTGCGCGACGCCATCGCAGCCGTCGGCGATCACGTGACGGCGGTGCGCGAGCGGCTGGGTCCACGGAAGTAGCGGCAGTCAGGGCCGGATCCGTCGAGAAAACCAATTGCACCTTGGTGCCGAGATGCACGACACAGGTTGCACACGCTTGCCGGGCAAAAGCATGTCGGGGAAAATTTGCAACTTGTTGTCAGGAGAGTCGCATAAGGTTCTCTCTGTAATTTTCCGTTGAAGCTCGATCTGATGCGTTCCAGATCGAGCGACCCTGAGCGCGATCAGCCTTCTACATGGAGCAGGATTGACCTCGGCGACGAGCTTTTGCGTGAAGACTTCGAGCACATCGCGCTGCACGTAGATGCGGTTGGCGCACACGCAGCTCTTTGGTGTTGCGGTACTTGGAGACCATGGCGTCTTCGTCGCATCGATCGCGGACCTGCGCACGCCGGTCGCGGAGGTCGATCAGCGGCCAGAAGGACGAAGTCGCCAGCCGGCGAAGACCGACACCGTTGCCTTATGACGGCAAGCCCCCCGAATCCGATAGACTTGCGGCCTTCATTCCCAAGGATGACAAACGATGTTGCGAGTGGTGTTTAACCAAAAGGGTGGCGTGGGCAAATCCACGATCGTCTGCAATCTCGCCGGCGTCAGCGCCTCCCAGGGGTTGCGTACTCTCGTGATCGACCTCGACCCACAGGGAAATTCAAGCCAGTATTTGTTGGGGGAGCAGGCCCAGGACGCAAAACCCAATACGGCGACCTTCTTCGAGTCGGCCCTCAGCTACAGCTTCAAGGAGCCGAAGTTCGAGTCGTTCATCCATGAGACGGAGTTCGAGAACCTCGACATTGTCCCGTCGCATCCTGATCTCGACTCGTTGACGAGCAAGCTGGAGTCCCGCCACAAGATCTACAAGCTGCGCGATGCTCTCAAGGGCCTCGATGGGTATGACGCGGTGTATATCGATACTCCGCCGGCCATGAACTTCTACACGCGCTCGGCACTCATTGCCGCCGCACGCTGCCTGATTCCCTTTGACTGTGACGATTTCTCGCGTCGCGCGCTGTATTCGGTGCTCGACAATGTGAAGGAGATCAAGCACGACCACAATCGCGGCCTGACGGTCGAAGGGATCGTCATCAACCAGTTCCAGCCCCGCGCCGCGCTTCCTCAGCAACTGGTGAACGAGCTGATCGAGGAGGGTCATCCGGTCCTGGATTCCTATCTCTCGCAATCCGTGAAGATCCGCGAGAGCCATCAGCACGCCACGCCGATTATTTACCTCGACCCCCGCCACAAACTGGCTCAGGAATTCGTCGCGCTGCACGACGAACTCAACGTCTAGCCGGGGTTCGGAGCGATTCAACGGTGGGGCCACACCGCCACTAGGCGCAGCTTTTGAAGGCTGAGCGCGCCTGTGTTACGAGGCTCGGCAATGACTTCGCCGTATCCAGCGAACTCAGCTGGTGCCTGGCCGAACAGCCCGCCTCACATCCGTTTTCCCCCATGCAATCGCGCGAGCCGCGACGCATGAAACCAGGACGAGCACGGCGAAGTCTGTTCGGGGCACCCGCGGAACCGGCTTTGCCGGGCCGCCGGGTGCGCCCCCTCGAGGGGGAGGCGCCGCAGGCGCTTCGGGGGTGTTTAGTTTCATCGATCGTCGAACGGCGCGAACACCCCTGCCACCCAGTCCACGAAGAGCCGAACCTTTGCGCTCAAATGCCTGTTGCTTGGGTAGACCACGTGCAGCGGGTGCCTCGGGCGGGTCCAGTCGTCGAGCACGGTGCGCAGCCTTCCGCTTTCGAGGTGAGGCACGACCATGAACTTGAACGCCTGCCCGAGGCCGACGCCGGTGAGCAGCGCGCTCAGATGGGCCGTACTCTCATTGACCGCGACGACGACCTGCCCTTTCACCAGAACCTGCTCGCCTCCCTTGTGGAATTCGAGTGGGAAGGCCTTTCCGGTGAGCGACGAGAAGTAGCCGACGATGGCGTGGCCCTGCACCTGAGTCATGTCCTGCCGCCCCGGGTCACGAGGCACCAGTTCGGAAGGGTGCTTGGGGACACCGCGCGCGTTGAGATACAGCGGGCTCGCACAGGTGACCCAATCCAGGTCGGCGATTCGTCGCGCGACGAGCGATGTGTCGGCCAACTCGCCGCCGCGAAGCACGCAGTCGACACCTTCTCCGATGAGGTCGATCGGACGATCGCTGACGCCGAGGTCGACGTGCAACTCCGGGTAGCGCGCACGAAAGCTCGGCAGCGCCGGAATCAGAATCATGTTCGCCAGCACCGAGCCGATGTCGACGCGGATTCGGCCGCGCGGCTGAGCCCGTGCTCGCGCTGCGCTCGTGTCCATCTCGTCGAGGTCGCTGATGAGACGCGTGGCCCGCTCGTAGTAGGCCGCCCCCTCGGGCGTCACGTTGACGCGCCGTGTCGTGCGCTGCAACAGCTTCGTGCCGAGGTGGCGCTCGAGGTCTTGCACGAGCTTGGTCACTGTCGGGCGCGGAATGTTCATCGAGTCCGCGGCCTTCGAAAACGCGCCTGACTCGGCAATCCGCACGAACACTCGCAGGGCAAGCAGTTGGTCCATGGCTGGCCAGTGGATGGTTTCACTGGCCGGGATTATTTATACGCATGAAATAAGAAATCAAGCGCGCCGCCTTTATTCACTTGCGTGAACTGCCTAACCTTCACTCACCCTTCATCAACTGGAGCACGACATGGGCAACAAACTCTCTGGCAAGGTCGCCGTCATCACCGGCGGCACCACGGGCATCGGCCTCGCTGCGGCGAAGGCATTCGCGTCGGAAGGCGCATTCGTCTACGTCACGGGTCGCCGCCAGCCCGAACTCGACGCCGCCGTGGCGGCCATCGGTATGAACGCGACGGGTGTGCGGGCCGATTCGACCCGGCTCACCGATCTCGACCGTCTGTACGACGAAGTCCAGACGCAGCACGGCCGCATCGACGTGCTGTACGCGAACGCCGGCGGCGGCAGCATGCTGCCCCTTGGCGCCATCACTGAAGAGCATTTCGACCAGACGTTCGACCGCAACGTCAAGGGCGTCGTGTTCACAGTGCAGAAGGCGCTGCCGCTGCTCGACAAGGCGGTCAATGGCGCATCCGTCATCCTGGCCGGCTCGACGACCAGTGTCATTGGCACCGCCAACTTCAGCATCTACAGCGCAACCAAGGCCGCGGTTCGCAATCTCGCCCGCAGTTGGGTCCTGGACCTCAAGGGCCGCGCGATTCGCGTCAACACGCTGTCGCCCGAACCAGTCCACACGCCCGGTCTGGTCGAACTCGCGGGGCCCGACCAGACGCAACGACAAGGTCTACTCGATTACCTGACCTCGCAGGTTCCCATCGGACGCATCGGGCAGCCGGAAGATGTCGCCAAGGCCGCGGTCTTCCTCGCCTCCAACGACTCCTCGTTCATCACCGGCATCGAATTGTTTGCCGACGGCGGCATCGCGCAAGTCTGAGCGCTGACAAACGATCTCCAACCCACAGAGGAATCTATGAAAACCGCTCTCGAATTGCTTCAATCGTATCAAGACAACATCCGAACTCCGGCCGCAGCCGCAGCCCTCTTTGCGGAGGACGGAGTGCTCGAACTACCGACCGTGAAAGCACATGCCCAGGGACATGCCGCCATCGAGAAGCTGATCTCCGGCCTTCTTGCGAAGGTCCCGGACTTCCGATTCAAGAACTTCAAGGTCTGGATCGACACGCCCGACAAGGTCTTCGGCGAATACTCCGTTGAGGCACTTGTGGTCGACACTGGCAAGATCTATGAGCAAACCTATGCGGGCGTGCTCATTGCCGAGGGCGGCAAGATCAAGCTGCTTCGAGAAGCACTGGATACGGCAGCCGCAGCGCGGGCGTTCAGCAAGGACTGATCGAGGAAGCCCGTCGGACTTCGGACGGCTTGTGCGAGACCGCACGGGATAGGCGGAATCTGAAGCGGCCGTCATTAGCGGCTGCTTGCCGCTGTAGACGGTTAGGCGTCACCGGATTTGGTCTGAGGCGCCGTGTAGCCCGGAGGAAACGCCTCGTACTGCGGCAAGGAGTCCGAGATCTCGTACCAGGGTGCCTTCGAACCAGCAAACACGTGGCATGTTGGGCGGTTGCCAGGGTCGTCGTCGAGAATTCCAAGAGCAAGACCCAATTCCTGCGGCCGGGCGTCGAACCTGGTGAAGATGTTGGAGCCGCAGACCGAGCAGAAGCCTCTATGTTCGCCCGGCGACGACTCGTAGAACCGCATCAGCCCTTCGCCACGTATCCATCGCAGGTCGGTTGTCCTGACGCGGCCCCTTGCCCTGAAGGCTGTGCCGTGAGACTTGCGACACATGGAGCAGTGGCAAAACAGCATGTCGCGAACGGGGCCATCGATTTCAAGGGCGATGCCTTGGCATAGGCAACTAGCGTGAAGAGCCACCGGACCTCCAGTAACGGCTGACGAAGAATTGCGACGATTCGCAGAGCGACTGCTTGGCCGGGCACGACCTGACGGTCCGGTCGATTGTGCCGCGGCGCAGGGACCAATGCAGATGCTGCCGCCTGGCCCCAGCATCGAAGTGCGAGCTTGCGAGGGCTATCATCTTTGCTGGCCCTCTGGGGGAATGCGAGCGTTGGATCCTTGAAGGAAATTCCGTGCCCTACCTGCAACTCGACGTCAACGACAGCTATCCCGAGGACTTGAAGCAGCGACTCGCGGCTCGGATGTGCGAAACCTACGCCTCAATGATGAGCGTTGACATCCGGCGGATATCCGTCGCGATTCGGGAATTGGGTGCAGGTGGAATCTGGTGCATCGCCGAGGTAGGCGAAGTTCCCGTTCCCGTCTCCTTGCTGATGCTGGACATCCGCCGGGGTCGGCCGGCCGAACTTCGGATGGAAGTGGCCAGGGCATTGTGTGCTCACTGCATCGACCTGCTTGGCCTCACCGAGGACCGATTGAATGTCGAGTTCACTCAGCACGATGGCGACGAGATGTACCACCCCACCCTGGGCGGCTTCAGCCCAGACTGGAAGCAGGGAGAAGCCTGAGTCCGACATCGGTTCGGACGACCGCAATTGGGGCCACGAGCGGACTGTCGATCGAGTAGCGCAGGTCGGGTCGATCGCTCAATAGAGGAGAGGAATGCCAGCCCGACAGCCGCTGTCAGATTACGGCGTTGGGTAGTCCCAACCATCGGGAGGCACCTTGTCCTTGAGCGACGAATACATGGCGTCACGGAACCGTTCGAGTGCCGGATACGGCCGCAGGGCAAGGCTGACTGCCCATCCCCCTGCAAGGACGGCAAACGTGCAAATCACATGAGCAACGGAACACCAATCAACCAGCGGTGGACGCCAGCCAGGAAGGCCGCATATATCACCAAGCCTCCGACCAGCGCGATCGCGTCATTGGCAGGCGTTGGTGGCGCACCGGGAACGACACGCTGAACCGGCCGCTTCTTGACCGCGATCCGGTCTGCGACCGCCCAGGCCAGGAAGGCTCCGAACAGAGTGATGTCGACCAACGTCCCGTTCGCCAGCAGGTGGGCGAGCGACCAGAACTTCACCGCGAGCAGCGTCGGGTGTTTGGCCGCAGCCTTGATGCGTCCCGGAAAATAGGTGGCCAGGAAGAGCGGGAAGACCGGCAGCATCACCAGCAGCGCAATGTGCCGCATGAAATTGGGCGGCGACCAGACGACAGGGCTCACCTGTCTTGCCATTCCGTAGCCATAGATCATGAGCACCAGTCCGATCAGCGAGACGATCGAGTAAACGCCCTTCCACGCGCGCTCGTTGCGGGCTGCCTGGGCATTGCGCCAAGCCGGCGCAACGATCGCCACCGAGTGGCTGCCGAGAAAAATCACGAGACCGACGAGGAACAGAACCATGACGTGCTCCTTGGTGCCAGCGTAGCCTACAGCGCTTCGGGCTCTTCCTGTCCGACCGACGCGACCAACAGGTGCATTTTCCTTCTCGCACAAGCCCCGCCGGTGAGCCTGGAGGGTATCTACCTTTCCCCTGCCCAACCTCGGGCAGCGAAGTCCCGACGGCGGTGCCGTCCGTTGGTGGCCTGATCGTGGGGGCGAATTGTTTTCGCTGGATGTTTCCACTTCTGAAGCGCGACAGTGTCGAGTCATTGGATCGACGTTGGCGATTGATTCGACGACCCGGGTTCGAGAGCCGCTCGCAGCGTAGCCGCAGGGAGAATTGCCGTACTGCACACACCCGAAGAAATGGATGCTCCCTGCCTGTGTGTTTCGTGGCGCAATGGCTGGCAACGGACGATACTTGCCCCACGCCCGTGGCGGAGAGCAAGGATGCAGACGGAGTGAACAGCCTCAGAAGAATCCTCGTTGCGCTCGCGGTGGGTGCGGCCTGCGCCCCGCGCGCCTTGCTCGCGCAGCAGCAATCTTCGAAGCTGCTGCGCATCGGATACCTGGACACCAGCTCAGCGAGCATCGCAGGCATCCGGTTGGATCGACTCCGGGCGGGCCTGCGCGACCTTGGCTACGTCGAGGGCAGAAACATCGTCATCGATGCCCGATGGGCAGAGGGCGCGTACGAGCGCCTCCCCGAACTCGCAGCGGCATTGTTGGCGCAGAAGCTGGATGTGGTCGTGGCCGCGGGCCCGGCGGCCATCCAGACCGTTCGAAAAGCCACGACGACCTTGCCCGTCGTGTTCGCGGCGAGCGGCGATCCGCTCGCCTTCGGCTTTGTCCAGAGCCTGCCGCGGCCGGGTGGCAATGTGACCGGGGTGTCGAGCGTCGGCGCCGACCTCAGCTACAAGTACCTTGAATTCCTGCGCGAAGCGATTCCGAGCCTCTCGACGGTCGCCGTCCTGATGAATCCAGGGCACCCGGGCCACCCTGACTACCTGAGGCGCATCCAGAAGGCGGCACGGGAGGCCGTGCGGGTCCTTCCCCTCCAGGCGGCGAATGCTGGCCAGATCGAGGATGGTTTCGGCGCGCTCAAACAAGGTCGAGCGCAAGCCCTGATCGTGCTTGGGGACGGGCTGTTCTTCTCCCAGGCGCGCCGAATCGCCGAACTTGCAGTCCAGCAACGTCTGCCCACGCTGTTCTCGACCCGGGAACCTGTTCAGGCCGGCGGGTTGATGAGCTACGGCCCGAATCTGGCGGAGCAGTTCTACCGCGCAGCGAGCTATGTCGACAAGATACTCAAGGGCGCACATCCAGCGGATTTGCCTGTCGAGCAACCCACGACGTTCGAACTGGTCATCAATCTCAAGACCGCCAAGGCGATCGGGCTGACCCTCCGGCAGGAACTGTTGTTGCGCGCCGATGTTCTGATGGAGTGAGCGCCTGGCGGAGATCCTGGCACGCATGTGCGGCGCGCTCGCCCACGGCGACTCATCCTGAACGACCAACCCCGACGGGCGTCGCAGATCACTGCCCCGTCTTCGCCTGTTGCCGGCTCCGGTACTTCGCGATTTCGGACTTCAAGTCGGTGTACTGCTCGCATGGAAGGAAGCAGAGCGAATCGAGCTTCTTCAGTTCCTGCTCGGCCCGCGCGAGATCACCCATCTGCAGGTACGCCTCACCGAGATACTCGTGCGCGTCCCTGTGCCTCGGGTTGATCGTCAGCGCCTTGTCATAGGCGCTCAGCGCCGCATTCAAGTCGCCCAGCTTGCGGTGCGCGTGGCCGAGTTCGTTCCAGCCGTCGGCGTCGTTGGGGCTGCGCGCGGTGTACGCGCCCATGGATACCACCACCTGCTGCCAGTTGTTCGCGCGGACTGCCGCCATGCCGGCGCGGAAGTCGGGATCCGGGTTGGCCATCTCGCTGCTGCCACCGCCGCCGCTGCCACCACCACTGCCACCCCCGCTGCCGCCCCCACTGCCACCACCAGCGGCAAGGGCGGACAAGCTGAAGGCCAACGACAAGCCGGAAATGAACACCATTGCTGCGCGTTTCATGTCGAGTTGCTCCTAGTGGTTGTCGATGCGCCCATATACGCCATGAATTCCACCGCTCGGCCCCGCGGCAAAGAAGAGCGTATTGGTGGGCTGGTTGTTGAGGCCATTACCGAACGCGATCCCGCGCAGGCCGTCTATCGCGACCGGGTTCCCGTCGCTCGTGGAGAGCGTGCCCATCATGACGCCGCTGGTCGGGTCGAACGCGTTGATCTTCCCGTCCCCTACATTGGCGACCAACAACGCGTTGCTGAAGGTGCCGAAGTCGCCGGGCGCCATGGCCATCCCCAAGGGCGCGTTGAGCACTCCGCCGACTGGAACGAGACGTTTGACCAAGTTCCCCGCGGCGTCGAAAACGTCGACGGCGCCCTGGCCGGCGCCTGCAACGGCGTTGCGCGCCGCCGCATCCTGGATTGCGTAGCTGACGTAGATCAGGCCGCCAATGGCCTGCACGCCAAACGGCGCGTAGCCGGGCGGCATTGCCTGGTCGACGAAGCTGCCCGGCATGCTGGCCTTCTTGAAGTTCGTGTCGAACACATCGACCTTCGCGTGGCCAAAATCCGCCGCGTACAGGAAATCCGAGGCGCCCTGGCTGGCGAGCCCCAGGCCGGTGTAGCGCGTCCCTGCGGCCCCGTCGTCGAAGACCGTGACGGCATTGGTCATGTCGACCCCTGGCGACCAGCCTGACAACGTGCCTGCCTCGCCAGCGAAGATGAAGGCGCTGGCACCGGACTTGCCGTTCTTCGTGACCGTGAAGTTCTGGTGGCTGTTGAAAACGATGCCGGTCGGCAAGGCGCTGCCGGCAGCGCCGGCCGGGATCGACACGACCAGTGACTGCGGCGCGCCGGTGCCGTCATACAGCGTCGAGGTTGACGTCCCGGTGTTCGTCACCCAGACGAAGCCTCTCGGGTTGAAGGCCACGCCCCACGCGTTGACCAGGTGCGGGTCCGAGTTGGCGCTGCCATAAGGATTGCTTGCGGCGGGCAGATCGGACACAAGATTGGTCGGGACATAACTCATGCCGGCGACGGGGCTCATGGCGGTGGCGGTGGTGGTGCCAGTAGCGGTACCGGCGATCGGCAACACGACCATCCCGCCGGAATATCCGCCGCCGCCTCCGCAGGCAGCCAACATAAGCGAGCCCGCACACGCAATACCGCACAACTTCAGGCGATAGGCATTCATTGGCGTTCCTTTCGGTCTGGGCTCGGTGTATTCCGCACCCGGACCAAAAGGTTCACCTTCAGAAGGCGAGCGACGCACTCAGGACGAGCGCGCCATTCGCCGTGCGCCGGTAGGCGGTCGGGTAGACGGCGCTGCGGCCGCCGATGACCCAGTCGAGTCGCACCTCCCAGGCATCGCGCCCGACAGCCAGCCCCAGGCTCCCATCGAGCGTCCCACTTCCTCCATCGGTGCGAGTGCCCCCGACCTGCACCAGGGCGCCCACGTGACCCGTCGCGCGTGTCATTGGCGAAAGGGGCATCCCGACATTGAACTCGCCGTAGACCGTGCGCGCGCCACTCCCGAAATAGTCGGGTGAGTAGTGCAGCCGCAGGTTCCACTTATCGCCGCTCAGGCCTGCGAAACCCTCGGCATAGTCGTAGCCCGTATCGGCGCCGAAGTGAACGGCAATCGCGCCCGCCTCCCAGCCGAGGCGATCGGACAACCGGCCCACGTACCCGCCGTAACCGAGCAGCTGCAACTGCCGGCCCGTGCGGCCCAGGGACACACCGGTGAACGAGGCGCCGCCAAACCAGCCGTTCGGCGCGTCGTACGCAAAGCTCAGGCGCAGCGTTGGTTGCTCGTTGCTCAGGGACGCGCCGCGGTATCGATCGTCCGAGAGGAACGCGATGTTCCCGCCGATTTGCGCGAACGCGGCGCCGCAGGCAACGAAGAGCGAGGGGCCGAGCACGACACGCAGACCAGCGGTCAGCATGTCACTGACGATCGTTGGGAAGTTTCGTGGAGCGCGTCACGGTGCGGACGCAGGCAGCATCGCCTGCGACGCGTGCCAGTGTGGCACAAGCGTCGATTCCGCCACCGGGGAAATATGCAATGCTGGCCATGGACAGCGGTGCCGCATGCGCCGGCAACCGCTCCCGCATCAAGGCGAAAAGCCCCGAGACATTGGCCGCGGCATAGGACGAGCCGGAGACGAGGTTCCAGCGGGCATCCGGCAGGGTCGTCAGCACATCGCGTCCCGGCGCGAGCACGGCACCCGCCAGGGCCGGCTCGCCCGTGTCCTCGGCCACGGCCACGGCCACGACGCCGGCATGCGAGGCCGGAAACCCCCCATCCGCCAGGTGGCGATCGAAGGCGCCGATGACGCTGATGCGCCGCGACAGCGCCACGTCCAGCAGTCTGTCGAGCAAGCGATCGGGCGGCCCGCTAAGGCTCAGGTTGATGATGTCCGCATCGTGGGTGATGGCGAAGTGCAGCGCCATGGCGAGGCTCAGGGTCGTGCAGACGGTGGCCTGGCTGCTCTCCTGCCAGCACGCGCGCAGCGCCAGCAAGCGCGAATTCGGCGCCACCCCCACGATGCCGACGCCGTTGTCGGCGCGCGCGGCGATGATGCCGGCAACGGCTGTTCCATGGTCCTCGGGAACGTTTCCGTGGCCGTCGACGAAGTTCTCCCTCAACGCCACTTGGCCCTCGAGGTCCGGGTGATGCTCGTCGACGCGGCTGTCGACGACGGCAACGCGAATCTCGCGGCCAGTGGCGATCTCGTGCAGGTCCAGCAGGTGCCAGGCCTGCGCCGACGGCTGCAACGGGTAGAGCGGGTCGCCATGGCCGCGCGTTCGGTAGACATTCGTCGGCTGGGCCCACTCCACGCGCGGGTCTTGCGACAACGCTTGCGCCACGCGCTCGGGTTGCTGGTCGTCCGGCACTGTCATCACGAAACAGTCGACGCCCAGAAGCGGAAGCACCCAGTTCGTGACCAGCGTCAACCCATGTTCGCGCGCCAGCGCGGCAGCCACGCGTCGCCGCGCGCCCAGCGCAGGCCCGTCGCCGTAGCCGCCCGAATAGGCGTTTTCGGGCCGGAAGTGCTCCGGCGGCAACCGCAACAACAGCAGCACCTGCTGGCTGGCGGCGGCCGATGCCGCGATCTGCTCGCCGGGTGCGGCGCGGGCGATCGGTTGCGCCACCACCAGAGCCAGCAGCAATGCGACGAGCAGCCCCTTCATGGCGCCGCCCGACCGTCCAGCGATTCGACGAGCAGCACTGCGCTTTCCTCGCGCAGTTGTTTTACCGCCGCCGTTTCGAGGCCTGCCGGCACGGCCAGCAACCAGGCATCGGTAGCGGTCGGACCGTAGACCAGCCGGGCCTTGCTGTCGCGCAGCACTCGCCGCACTTCCTGTTCGGTCGCCTCGGGCCGGAATCTCACGATCAGGTTGCCGCTCCCGGTGCCCACGGGCGCAACCGCTGACCCGCCGAGTGCCCGGAATTGCGGTGCGAGCGGAAGCGACACGAGCAGCAAACCGCTCAAGACCGCGACCAGAACGAACTGGCAGGCCAATGCCCAGCGGGTCCACGCCGGACTTTCGCGCCAGAGATTCCCGAGGCGTGCCACGAAGTCATCGCGGCGGCTGCGTGTTGGTGGTGAGGCGACGCCGGCGATGCGCTCGCGCATCAGCGCGAATCCCGCGTCGACATCGCGCGGCGGCCCATCGATCCCAGCGCATTCTGCGTGGAGTTGTCGTTCCCAAGTCAGTTCGGCCTGGCAGCGCGGGCATTCGGCGACGTGCGCTTCGACACGGGCGCATTCCTCCGCATCGAGACTCGCGCCGACATACCACGGCAGCAACGCCTGCACTTGCTGGTGCACGTCGGTGCCGAGGTGAACCACCCGCCCGCTCACAGCCAATCCTCCATCCGGCCAGCCAGCAATTCCTTCAGCCGGCGCCGCGCGTGGAACATGCGCGTCTTCACGGTGTCGACGGGGCAGCCGACGATCTGGCCGATCTCGCGATAACCGATGCCGTGGAAGTAGGTCAGTTGGACGACCGCACGCTGCTCCACCGAAAGGTGGTCCAGCGCCTGCGTCAGTTGCACGTGCAATTGCGATTGCGCGGCACGGTACTCGGGCCCGGACTCCAGCGGCGCCGGATGCGCGTCATCGCGCGCGTCCTCCACGGGTTCATCCAGGCGGCTCAGCGCCTTGATGGCGTTGCGATACGCGATCGCGAAGATCCAGGTGGATACCTGACACTGGCCGTTGTAGGTTCCGGCCCGGTTCCAGACCACGAGCATCGTGTCGTTGAGCAGTTCACCGACGAGCGCCGGCCGCCGCGTCATGCGTTCGAGAAACCGCGTCAGGCGCGGGTGGTAGACCCGGTACAGTGCCTCGAACGCCGGCAATTCGCCGCTCGCGGTCCGGCTGATCAGTGCGGCCTCGACGCGTTCGGCCGACACCTTTCCCTCATCCGGTGTCCGAAAGGCATTGCGGGGCGGGCTCGGCATGGGCGGCACGTCAGGTGAAGCGATCAGAAACTCTACTCCTGCGTCGAATCGGTGCATCCGGTGAAACCGGGGGCAGTCGACAGCGTCGGTTTATTCCCGCAGACCGACGATCGGTTCAATGCCCATGTGCAACGTCGGCAATCAGCGTCCCGCGTCATCCACGGACGCAGTCCGTTTCATCCAGGGGATCCATCGAATCCGTGCCACGTCGTGAAGTCGCCCGCGGCGTCACGTGGCATGCAGACCTGATTCACTCCGGCATCGCCGTCGGGGTAGCCGAGCGACATTCCGCAGACCAGCGCCTGGTAGGCGTCGAATCGCAATTGGGTCGCGATGCGCCGCTCATAGCGAAGGAAGGCGACCTGGGGGCAAGTGCCGAGACCGCGCGCGTGGGCCGCAAGCATCAGTGTCTGCAGGAATAGGCCGAGATCGAGCCAACTGTTGTGGGTCAGGCGCGTATCGATCGTGAACATCAGGCCGACCGGGGCATCGAAGAATTGGTAGTTGCGAGATGTCTGGCGCGCACGCGCGACCATGTCGTCCTGGAGGATGGACAGCGATGCGTAGTAATGGCGGGCGAACTCGGCTTGCCTCGCCGCGCAGTCCGAGGGCGGCGGATTCGGAAACGGTGTGAACGGCGGTACGGCATTCGCTGCGTGGTCTTCGAGGATCGCGTCGACCAGCGCCTGCCGGGCCGGTCCGGCGACAACGTGCACCTGCCAAGGCTGTGTGTTGAAAGTGCTGGGCGACCGGGCCGCCAGATCGAGGATCTCGCTCACGACCGCGCGCGGCACGCGCTGAGGCAGAAAGGCGCGAACGGTGCGGCGGCCGCGCACCACGTCGTCGAATGCCGGGGGCACCCGCTCTGGCCTGCCCGGATCGATGGCTCCGAAAGATGCGAACGTCGGGGCCTTCATCATTGGTTCTCCTTTTGCTGCAGGCCAATGCGGCCTCGGTGCGATACTGGGCTTCAAGCGCGCGCAGGTCCTTGGTTCAGGACCTTAATTCTTTGGACCTTCCATCCCTCCGACATCTCATGACGCAGGAAGTGATCGTTCTGGGCGACTTCCGGCTCGATCCCGGGCGCCGATTGCTGCTTCGCAACGATCAGCCGGTCGAACTGAAGCCCAAGGCGCTGGACATTCTTCGCGTGCTAGGGACTGCGGGGGGCGCAGTCGTCACGAAGGACGCACTGATGTCGCAGGTCTGGCCCGGGCTCGTCGTCGAGGAAAACAATATCCAGGTGCACGTGTCGGCGCTGCGCAAGGTGCTCGCAGGGGATTCGAGCGGCACCGTCCACCTGATGACGGTACCGGGTCAGGGCTACCGCTTGCTCGGCGTCCGGTCGGACCCTGTGACCGTGACTCCCGCGGTCGAAGCGGCGCGGCGGCGGGGACCGACCGTCGCGGTGCTGCCCTTCGCGTATCTGGGTGACGACCCTGCGCAGGAATACTTCGCTGAAGGTGTCGTCGACGACATCATCACCGGCCTGTCGCGGGTCAGGTGGCTCGCCGTTGTCGCGCGCCATTCGAGTTTCGTCTTCCGCGGCGCCGGCGTCGACCTCTCGCATGTCGCGCGGGAACTCAATGCCGACTACCTCCTGCACGGCAGCTTCCGGCGCTCGGGAGACCGCATTCGCGTCTCCGCGCGCCTGACCGAGACCGCGGACGGCACGGAGGTATGGGCCGAGCGCCATGAACGTCGTCTCGGTGACGTTTTCGACCTGCAGGACGATATCGCGGCAAGCATTCTCGGCGCGATAGAGCCCGGGTTGCGCCGCTCTGAAATCGAGCGCATCCGCCGCAAGCGCCCCGAGGATCTGGACGCTTATGACCTCGTGCTGCGAGCGCTGCCCCACGTTTACAAGCTCATGCCCGAAGGTTGCGCACCGGCGATGCCATTGCTGCAGAGTGCGCTGGTCCTGGAGCCCGAATACGCCTTCGCCCATGCCACGCTGGCGTGGTGCCACCATGTCCGCTTCAGCCGCGGCGGGCTGGACCGGGCTGAACGAGAGGCGTCGATCCGGCATGCACGCGCCGCAGTGGCACTCGGCAGCGATGACGCGCTGGCGCTGGCGATCGGTGCTTTCGTCATCTGGTTCGACGCGCACGACACTGCGGCTGCTTTCGACCTCTTCGACCGCGCGTTGTCCGTGAGTCCGTCCAACGTGGTGGCTCTCGCAACGAGCGCGGTAGCGCTCGCCTGGTCGGGAAGGCCGGCGCTGGCAATCGAGCGCGCCCGTAGAGCGCTGCAGCTGAGCCCCTTCGACGCACTGCGCTACCTGGCGTACCAAGCGCTCTCCGGCGCGAGATTCCAATCAGGCGACTTCGAGCAGGCACAGTACGACGCACGCCGGGCCGTCGAATCGAGCCCGGGATTCAGCGTGCCCTACGCCTACCTGTGTGCCGCCTTGGTGCGGCTCGGCAGCCTGGACGAAGCACGTCGGGCGGTACGACAGATGCTCGAGATCGATCCCAGGTTCAGCATCAGCCGCTTCCGCGTCACTGTGGGCGTGGACGATGCGGTATTCAACGGTTTTGCGCACGCATGGCGCGAAGCCGGGATGCCCGAGTGACAAGGGGCCGCTGCCGAAGGCTTTCAGGCTGATTTGTCTCGCTACATTCCGGCAATGGTCTCAAAACGCGACCGACAGCGAATGGACGAGCAACGTGATCGCGGTGAAGAGTGCCGCCCACGCCTGTCCGGCCGCGAGGCTCGGCTTGTGACGCGGCAATTCGGTCTTGGCATAAGACGCCGGCAGCCTGTGGGCGCAGCATTTGCAGAGGCGCGCGTGCTGCAGATTGATGGTGCTACAGGCATCGCAAGTCTCGGCCGAGGCACCGCCGATTTGCAGTCGTGCAAGATCCAACAAGCTTCCGAAGGCGATGGGGCCGTTGGTGTATTCGATGAGGGACTCAGCGGCGGTCATTGCAATCTCCTGGATGGGAAGGCTTGTGTTCGATGTGCGCGCCCGTGCTGGCGCGTGACAGGTGTCTGCCGTGTTCGAATGAACTCCGAGCGAGACGCTGCTCCGCGATGGCTGCCCGTGCGAACAGCAAGAGATCCGCTTCGTCCGGGCCTCCTCCACCGAATTCGAGGTGATGCCGAAAAGCATGAACGATGCGCGTCTGGGCCACGTCCCTTTCGCGCGCCGCTGCAGCCCAAGCCACGTTCGCTTCGAGTTCGCGCGTCTGAATGGCGTCTCCAGCAGCCCGTTCAAGATCGTGTTCCATGTCGCTCTCCTTGTCTGGCACTGTGTTGCAGCAACTTCGGATTGAGTTCAACCTGATTGACAAGAACATCGCCTCTCGCTTCGTCCGGAAGCGGGCACGCGAGTCCCTGGAGCGCCAACCGGCCGAACAAGCGGCGGAAGTGACCCGGTTGCGGGAGTCGGACGCCGGATGCTTCGCGACACGCACCAGGCCACCCAGCAGGACAAGCGCGAGCTTCGCGATCAACTCGGGGGACGGCGAAGGAAGCGATTGCCTGGCCAAGAGGTTCGTCCGTGACGCGCGCCCTCCGACATTGCCTCTGGCGTGTCAAGGGCGCTTTGAAGCGCTGCCTTCGTCGATCATCAGGAGCTTGCCGCCGGCGTAGCGATAGATCCATTTCAATGCGACGGCCTCCGCGAGGTGCTCGGCTTCCTCCTCTGCGGTGCGGAGCTCCTCGGCGAGGCGCATGACGCGGTGGCGGGCAAAGCTATGGACGGTGCCCCCGGTGTCCAAGCCCAAGGCAGAAAGCAGATCCTTGGCGCGGGCCAGATCGGCACGAATGACGTTGACGGGGCGAAGATTGAGTTCCATGTCGGTCTCCTTGTCTCTGCCACTGAGTTGCAGCAACCTCGGATTGAGTTCTCTTTGATTGACAAGAAAGCGCCTTTCGCGACAAGTGGACGCGCGCAGGTTCGCCGGGATACCGCGCACGGCATTCCTCGCGGACGACCTTGTCAAGCGGCCTTCCGGCGCGAACCGCGCGGGGTGCTCAAGCGCGGCGAGGCGGTCAACGCCCTGAAGCGCGCCATCTGCACCGGGCGGATCAGACCGGCGCAGGCCAGGCGGGTCGACAAGATGCAGGTCATGGCGGACGCGTTGAGCCAGTTGGCCAGGATCGTGATGGCATGGAACACGACGCAGATGCAGGCGATGCTCGATCGCCGGGCCAACCGGCGTCAGGTCATCCTGCCGGAACTGATCGGGCGGATCGCTCCCGCGCGGCTGGAGGGCATCAATCTGCGCGGCGTGTTGCGCTTCCGCACGCGACGCCATGCCGATCAACTGCTGCCGTCACAACTGCAGCGACAGGGGATGCCTCGCGCGATTACCGCGACTACCGCGTTTACCGCGCTTTCCTCGTTGCGCATCCCGCTTGCGCGAGGTTCGGGCTGCCAGTTGCAACTCAGCTCGGCGCCTCCGAGCCAGAACGGGCCGGTGCCGCGTGCGACATCAACGTGCTTCGTCGCGGGCATTGATTGCGATGCCGTCTCGCACTGTGCAATCGAGTTCAGTCCCGATCGTCGTTGTCCCAATGCCGACGATTGTGATGATGGCGATGGCGCCAGCGGTCGCCCGACTCGTAATAGGGCTGCGCCGGCGAGCCGTAGTACACGGGCTCCGGACGGACATACACGGGCACCGGCGGGCGGTAGTACACCGGGGGCGCAGGCTGATAGTAGGCCGGCGGCGGCACCGGACGCGAGTAGACGCGCGCCGGTTCGTCGTAGTACACGGGGCCAGGCTCGACCACGCCGATCGACACACCAGGCACGTTGACGCCGACAGACCAGTTCACTTGGGCATTTGCCGACGATACGGCGAAAAGTGCCGCAACTGCAAAGGCGCTGGTGGCCGCCAGCTTGAAAAACCCGGAACGACTGAAGATCAAGGGAATTCCTGAGAGGGCAGCGAAGACCGCCCCATGCAGCAGACAACGTGCGACCCGCGAACCGCGTCGACGTCTGATCCATGAAAAGGTTGCCAAACGTCACGAGGCCGTTGGCGGGAGCATCCACGAAAAGACTTCATGGCCAAGGCAGATCTGGACTGGTGGGGAAAAGCCGAAATAGGCGGCCACCGTCGATGATCGGCGCGTAGCCCGGCGGTCGGATGCCCAGCTTTCAGCCCGGCGGCGCAGCGAGATCGAGGGAGAGATGGATCACGCCGCTCTCTCTGCGCCGGCTCACCGGCAAACCACTGCGCTCGAACACCGCCAGCATCGGCGCATTTCCGGCCAGCACCTCGGCCTCGAGGCGGACGAGGCCATGGCGTCGCGCCAGCGTGATCAGCGCGGCAAGCAGTCGGCTCGCCAGGCCTTGACCCTGGAAGTCCTCCTCGACCGTGAACGCCACCTCGGCAACCTTTGCGCCGTCGCCTTCGGTGTGGCCGACGTAACTGGCGCTGCCGATGACGATCTCGTCGGCGCCGTCACCGATCGTGACTACCAAGCCGGCGAGTTTGATGAAGTCGATCTCGGCAATGCGTTCGAAGGCTCGCTCGGGCAACTCCTTGCGGACCGAGAAGAAGCGGGTATAGACCGACTGCGGATCCAACTTCGCAAACGCACTCTGCAGTCGCTCCTTGTCGTCCGGGCGCATGACCCGGATCAGTGCCTCCCGGCCGTCGCGCAGCGTGATCGGTTGACGAAAGGCCAGGTCGTCGTCCCTCATACAGGTTTGCTCCAAAGTCGTGCAGGCGGTGGACCGCCGCAGCCGCAGCGATCGTTTCGGGCTGCCTGACACTCCCCTCAATTCGTGAACGATTCTCGCTCGGCCGCGCTCACGCCGCCAGGGGAACGTCGACGGCGCGCTCGCTGAAGGTCGCGCGGGACGAGGTGGCCCACGGCAGCGTGGGGGTATTTTGGCGGGCTCCAACAAACATTCAGGGTTTACCCGAAGATGAACTCCCTCCTGACTTTCATGGTGCCCGCATGCTCATCCTGCTTCTCGTCCTTGGCGCAGCCGTTGCCCTCGTCGTTCATGGCGTCAAGACGTCGAAAGTGGTCGAAGACCTGAGCTGACAAGAGCGCCGCCAGTGAAAAAGCCCCGTGCAGAAATGCCCGGGGCTTTTTCACGCATGTTGCTGGCAGCGCTCACGCGATCAAGCGATCCAGCGACCAGCTTCCGCTGGACACATACGAGCTACTCGGAACAGGAAAGTGCTTCCCGGGCTTGCGTTTACCGGACTCAAACGATTGAAATTGAAACGCGATTGGGCCTGTGGCGAATCGCACCGCCCGCATCCAGCCTTCCAGAGTTCCTGAGGCGGCTGCCAAGTATTTCACCGTAAGGCGTGTTCGTTGCACAGGGTGCGCCGCCGGGCGTGAACTCGTGCCTTGGATACGTCGCACGACCCCGGCTTAATGAATTCGAACTACTGGGGCATTTCATGAACACAGTCTTCGAACTCCTGGTCGATGAGGCAATTCCAGGACACTTTTACTGGACGATCGTGTGGCGCGGTACCAAAGGCGACCTCCCCCGGGTGATAGCGTCAGCGCCGGGACCCATGCCCAGCCGAAGCTGGGCCATGGCCCGCGGCCAGGCCGCGCTTCGGGTGGTCGAACAGGCAGAAGGAGAGGAGAAGTCGCCGTTCCCGGGCCGCCGCGTCGATCGGGACGCCGACACGGTGCGTGGCAGCATCTGAGGGCGCTAGGCGCGTTGGTGCGCGCTCGTGCCGTCTCACGTTGGCCCACAGGCGGGACGGTCGCTGCAGGACGAGCAAACCGGCTCAGGGGCCGCTCAGCTGTCTCTGGTGCCTTCGCTTGAGCGCGACAAAGCCGTAGTCGAGCGCCTGCTCATAGTTGGCGAAGCGTTCCGCCGCTTCGGCAACGCATCTGGCAGCGTGGCCGTCATGTCGCTCAACCAGTTTCCAGGTGAATTCCGTGGGTGCGAGCTGTTCAACAGTGACGGCCAATGAGGGCATGGACCACTGCGGGGTGCCGTCGTTGCGTTTCGTCTGAGGCATGCGTTCATAGTAACACTTTTGGTTACATTCGTGCAGGTTCGACGCATTCAGGCTACGACTTCATTTTCATGGCCGCCACGAGGTGTCTGGAGCCCGATCTCCACTTGGAAATGGCCTCGATGGCCGGCGTGAAGGGAATGTCCAGCGGATGCACGCGCTGTGGCACCAGTATGTAGACGGCGGCGCCAAGTGGCGTGGGCACCGACGGCACGAAAACCGTGAAACGCCCGTCATCGAGTTCCTCGATGATGAATCCGGGAACGAGGGTATCTTCGATCTCGATGAGCGCCAGCTTCCAGACGTTCTCTTCGCTCTGATTGGTCATTCGCTGGGTGAGACTTCGAAAAAGCGCGTACCCCGGGATTCGCTCGAACAGCGTTTTCTCGATTCGTTCCCGCGTCGCCTGCCCCGCCCGGGTGCTGACAGCGATGCCGACCAGGAAGCTGACGAGAGCATCAGGAGCAGGAGCGACAGGACATTTTCGGCCGGCATCCATTCCGGAAATGCTGAGGCGATTGGCCGCACAACTCGACCAAGGAACCCGCGGCCTTGAGTAAAAGCAAAATGGCCAGATAGATCGGCACGACCACGATCGCTCCGTCAAGAAAAGCTTTGACGACATAGTTGCTCAACTGCTTCATGACTTCCCTGGCTCCGAGGAGCATCGACAGATCATTGATCGAGCGACCGAGAGTGAGTTCATGGTGGACACGCGCACGTCACTGATCGGATGGGGACCGGCTCGGTTCACCGCGCATCGTTCCCGTGTCGCAGCCATGGCAAGCACTATCAGTTGACGATCGGATCGCAGTGGCAAGGGCATGCAGGGGGCGACGATGCGGGTCCGCGCGGTCAAATGACTGCGGGTGGCGCTGAATCAGCCGTCACTCACGGTGGATCAAGGCCGACACGAGTTCCGAAGCCTGCCGCCGAGCGCCAGCAGGAAATTCACGCGCATCGCTGCCTCCATGACCACCGCCTGCTGATCGTCCACGGTCGGGCCATGCGCGGCGCCACCGCCCTCCTCCACCTGACGCCAAGACCGCGGAATCGATTGGCCCCGACGGCCACGAACTGCCCTGCTTGTGGCCGCTCGAGCTGCTCCACCTGACCACCGGTGATCGAGGCGCCGATTGCAGCGTCTGCATGGATCGGAGGCTGGCCGGCAGGGCGTTTGCCTCACTCCCTCGATTGCGCGCCACCCCTGCGCGGCGATCCGGGAATAGTGTGTATTCCGCTGCGACGGATGGTGCCCGCCTGCCCGTCCTCCTACCATTTTCCTCAGCCACAGAGTTCCATTCCGGCCTCTGTCCCAGCCAACCTGAGGAGTGCAGCCATGACCCACGACGCAGTGATCGAAGCAGTCGCCCAGACTTTCGAATCGAGCATTTCCGATGCCGAGTTCCGCGAAGCGCTGGCCCATGCCGTGACAGCGGTGACCGTCGTCACCACCGATGGCCCCGGCGGCATGGCCGGCGTGACCTGCTCGGCCGTCGCCTCCGTCTGCGCCGACCCGCCGACGTTGCTGGTCTGCATGAATCGCCGCAGCTACGTGAATGGCGTCGTCAAGGCCAACGACGTGCTGTGCGTGAACTGGCTCAGCGCGCACCAGCGCGGCACCTCCGACCTGTTCGCCGGTGTCGGCGCGGTACCGATGAAGGAGCGCTTCGAGCGGGGCAACTGGCGCACGCTGTCGACCGGCGCACCGTACAGCGAAGACGCTCTCGTCGCACTCGACTGCCGCGTCGTCTCCGCGATGGAAGTCGGCACCCACAGCGTGTTTCTCGCCCGCGTGCTGGCCACGACGACGCACGCCGCAGAGCACCGCGATCCGCTTGTGTATTGCAAGCGCTCCTATGCAACCACCCAGCCGACAGCTCACGCCTGAGCCAACGGTTTCTTTCGTTCTCCACCTCACCAAGGAACAGCCATGCTCAGAACCGGAAAGCAATACCTCGAGTCCCTCAACGACGGCCGCGTCGTGTGGGTCGGCAACGAGAAGATCGACAACGTCGCGACGCATTCGAAGACGCGCGACTACGCGCAGCGCCATGCCGACTTCTACGACCTGCACCATCGCCCCGACTTGCAGGACGTGATGACTTACGTCGACGACAAGGGCGAGCGCCGTTCGATGATGTGGTTCGGCCATCGCACCAAGGACGAGCTGAAGAAGAAGCGCCGCTACCATGAAACCGTGATGCGCGAGATGATGGGCGCGTCGTTCCCGCGCACGCCGGACGTCAACAACTACGTGCTGACCACGTACACCGACGACCCGATGCCATGGCAGAAGACTTCCGTCGGCACCGAGGGCCAGCCGCTTGCGCAGCGCATCGTCGACTTCGCCGAGTTCGTGCGCAACCACGACCACAACTGCGCGCCAAACTTCGTTGACCCGCAGATGGACCGTTCGACGCCCGATGCGCAAGCCCGGTCGCCCGGCCTTCGCGTGATCGAGCGAAACGAGAAAGGGATCGTCGTCGATGGCGTCAAGGCCGTGTCGACCGGCACCGCCTTTGCCGACTGGGTGCACATCGGCGTGTTCTTCCGCCCGGGCATCCCGGCCGACCAGATCATCTTTGCCGCGGTGCCGGTCGCGACCAAGGGGCTGAGCGTGGTCTGCCGCGAAAGCCTCGTGAAGGAAGACGCGGCCGAGCATCCGCTGGCTTCCAAGGGAGACGAGCTCGACGGCATGACGGTGTTCGACAAGGTCTTCATCCCGTGGTCGCATGTCTTCCATCTCGGCAACCCGGAACATGCCAAGCTGTATCCGCAGCGCGTGTTCGACTGGCTGCACTATCACGCGCTGGTGCGCCAGATGGTGCGCGCCGAACTCATGGCCGGCCTGTCGGTGCTCATCACCGAGCACATCGGCACCAGCAAGATTCCCGCCGTGCAGACGCGCGTCGCCAAGCTCATCGGCTTCCACCAGGCGATGCTGGCGCACGTGGTGGCCAGCGAGGAGCTCGGGTTCCACACGCCGGGTGGGCTCTACAAGCCGAACATCCTGATCTACGACTTCGGCCGCGCGCTCTACCTCGAGAACTTCTCGCAGATGATCTACGAGTTGGTCGACCTGTCGGGCCGCAGCGCACTGCTCTTCGCGACCGAGGACCAGTGGGAAGACTCCAAGCTCAACACGCTGTTCGAAAAGATGAACAGCGGCCCGGTCGGGCGCCCGAAGGACCGCCTGCGCATCGGCCGCGTGATCCGCGACCTGTTCCTGACCGACTGGGGCAGCCGCCTCTTCGTGTTCGAGAACTTCAACGGCACGCCGCTGCAGAGCATCCGCATGCTGACCATGCAGCGCGCCGAGTTCTCCGGCTCGGGCACCTACGGCAAGCTGGCCCGGCAGGTGTGCGGCATCGACTCGGTGGCCGAGGACAACACCGAGTACAAGGCCACTGCAGACTATGCAAAGGCCATGGACGCGGCCCGGCACCAGGAACACCTGTCGCTGAGCACCACTCTCGCCATCTGAGGCCGCGCCATGAAGGTCCTCACCGACACCTGCGACTTGCGGCTGCCGGCCGCGGCCGTCTCGATCGGCATGTTCGACGGGGTCCACCGTGGCCACAAGAAGGTGCTGCGGCAACTGCGCGAACGCGGCCGGCAACTCGGCGTGCCGACGGCGGTGGTGACCTTCGACCCGCACCCGCGCGCGGTCGTGCGGCCCGATGCATGCCCGATGCTGCTGTCGAGCGTTGACGACCGAATGCAGCTGCTGGCCGCGACCGGGGCGGTCGACCACTGCCTCGTGCTGCACTTCAACCATGCGCGCAGCCAGCAGCCGGCCGATGATTTCGTGCTGACGACGCTGATGAACCAGCTCGGCATGCGCGAACTGATCGTGGGCGAGAACTTCGCCTGCGGGCGCGGCCGGCAGGGTACGGTGGCGTATCTGTCGGCGCTGGCGCGGCGACTCGGCTTCAGTGTCACCGGCGTGCCGCTCGACCGCGTGCCAGGCACGCACGATGCCGTGCGCAGTTCTTCCACCGAGGCGCGCCGCCTGATCCAGAGCGGCGATCTTGCGGGCGCTTCCGCCGTGCTGCAACGTCCGCACGAGATGACCGGGACGATCACGCGCGCACTGGCCGCATCGCGGCTTGTCGTCGAGGCCGCGTTGGGCCGTGGCATGTGCGCGCCGGCAGCCGCCGACTACGTGGGCGCGGTACGCTATCGCGACGACGCGTCGCCGTGGATCCCTGCCCAGCTGCGCATTCGCGATGACCGCAGCACCGGCCGTCGCATGGTGCGCCTCGTGGCCGATGGTGCCTTGAAGGCTGCTCGCGGCGACGAACTGCGCATCCGCTTCGTGGACCGCGCATGGACCGGCCGGCCGCTCTCGCACCCGGAAAGGAGCGCCTGGGCATGAAAGACTTCGTCTACACCGGTCACGCGCAGCGCGTCGTGTTCGGCAGCGGCACGCTGCAACGCCTCGGCAAGGAAGTGGCGGCTCTTGGTGCTTCGCGCGCCATCGTGCTGAGC
The DNA here is from genome assembly GCF_037889915.1 of Variovorax humicola. NCBI lineage: Bacteria > Pseudomonadati > Pseudomonadota > Betaproteobacteria > Burkholderiales > Comamonadaceae > Variovorax > Variovorax humicola. The sequence goes on from NZ_JBBKZV010000009.1 coordinate 143,689, forward strand.
ACGCCGGGTCAGCGCGCCGAGGCCGAACGCGTGGCCACGCTGCTCGGCGCCCGTTGCGTCGGCATCTTCGACCGCGCAGAGATGCATGTTCCGATCGAGGTGGCTCGCGAGGCGCGCGAACTCGCCGCGAAGCTCGGTGTCGATTGCGCCGTGGCCGTTGGCGGCGGCTCGACCATCGGCCTGGGCAAGGCGATTGCGCTCGAGTCCGCGCTGCCCTTCATTGCCATCCCGACGACCTACGCCGGATCGGAGATGACCAGCATCTACGGCATCACCGAGACCGGCCTGAAAAAGACCGGGCTCGACGCACGCGTGCGGCCGCGCACCGTGCTCTACGACGTCGACCTGACGCTGTCGCTGCCCGTGGCCACGAGCGTGACCAGCGGCATGAACGCACTCGCGCACGCCGCGGAAAGCCTCTACGCGGCGGACACGAACCCGGTCATCGACTTGATCGCGCAGGAAGGCATCGCGGCGTTCGGCCGTGCCTTGCCTGCCTTGGGCAGCGCCGACCCGGCGCGCATCGATGCGGCACGCGCAGAAGCACTCTACGGCGCATGGCTGTGCGGCACCGCCCTCGGCGCGGTCGGCATGGGCCTGCACCACAAGCTGTGCCACACGCTCGGCGGCAGCTTCAACCTGCCGCATGCCGAGACCCACACGATCGTGCTGCCGCATGCACTGGCCTACAACGCCAAGGCAGCACCCACCGCAATGGCGCGAACCGCGCAGGCGCTGGGACGCGGCGACGCGCCGCAAGGCGTTTTCGACATTGCACAAGGTGCCGGCGCACGAATGGCGCTGAGGGACATCGGCATGCGCAGCGCCGATCTCGACCGCGCCTGCGAGATCGCGATGCAGAACCGTTATCCGAACCCACGCCCGCTCGAAGCACGCGCCATCCGTCAATTGCTGCAGGACGCATTCGATGGCGTTCGCCCCGCGGCATGATCAGCCGAAATCGTCCCGTGATCGCAGCGCTGACGGCGCTCGGTGCCTGGTCGACACACGTCGACACAGCCAACGCGACGGAAGGCGGCGGCAACTCTTATCCGATCGGCGTCGACAACACGTTCGCCGGCTACATGCTGCCGGAGGGCGCGAACTGGCTGCTGTTCTACCAGCACTACTCGGCGCGGGATTTCAAGGACAACGCGGGCAACAACAGTCCGAAGTTCGCGGACTTCCATCTTCAGGCCGACGTGATCGCGCCACGCCTGTCGTACGTATGGCCCGGGGTCCGGTTCCTGGGCGCGAATGTGGAAACGCGCGTCGTCCAGCCAGTCAGCGCGGTCGACCTGACACTCGGCATCGCGCGCCGCGCGCCGCTGTCGCCGCTGGACAAGGGCGGACAGAAGACAGGCCTTGCCGACATGTCCTTCTCGCCGGTCATCCTCGGATGGCACGGCCAGAGCTTCCACCAGACGCTGGGGATCGAGACCCATCTGCGCACCGGCAGTTACGACGTGAGCGACAACGTGAACATCGGCCGCAACTACAACCAGGTGGCACCGGTCTACGCCTTCACCTGGTTTCCCGACGCGCGTTCCGACGTGAGCGCCAAGTTTCGCTACGGCCTCAACGACCGCAATGGCGCCACGGGCTACCAGTCGGGCGATGAAGCAAGCATCGAATTCAGCGCCGGCTACCGGGTGTTGCCGCAACTGCTGCTGGGCCTGAACGGCTATGTGTACCGGCAGACCACCGACGACGACCTTCACGGCGTCACTGTTCCGAACAGCAAGGGCCGCGTCAACGCACTCGGACTTTTTGGCAGCTACCGCATCACACCGAAGTTCGCCGTCACGCTGCGCATGCAATCGGAGTTCGGCGCCCGCAACCGGCCGCAGGGCACGCGGTTCTGGGCGATGTTGCTGTGCCCTTTTTGAAGCCCCACGTTCAACCCAAGGAGACCACCATGCGCAACCTCAATCAGCACACGATCACCGATGCCGTGATCGATCGCTTCGCCGATACACCGGACCCGCGGCTCAAGCAAATCCTCACGAGCCTGGTGCGGCACCTGCACGACTTCGCGCGCGAAGTCGAACTCACCGAGGCAGAGTGGATGAAGGGTATCGAATTCCTGACCGCCACGGGCCAGAAATGCGATGCGACCCGCCAGGAATTCATCCTTCTCAGTGACACGCTGGGCCTGTCGATGCTGACGGTCGCGTTGAACCACGACAAACCCGCCGGCGCCACCGAGGCGACCGTGTTCGGACCGTTCCATGTCGAAGGCGCGCCACACTACGAAAACGGCGGCGACGTTGGCAACGGCGCGAGCGGCGAGCCCTGCATGGTGCGCGGCACCGTGCGCAGCCTGGACGGCACTCCCATCCCGGGGGCCCGCCTCGAAGTCTGGCAAGCCGACAGCGAGGGTTTCTATGACGTGCAGCGCGACGCGCTCGACCACGCGCAGGGGCGCGGCGTGCTCGAAGCAGATGCGCAGGGGCGCTTTCATTTCCGCAGCGTCCTGCCGGTGGCCTACCCAATTCCAGATGACGGTACTGTCGGTGAAATGCTGCGTGCAACCCGCCGCCATCCCTGGCGCCCGGCTCATCTGCACTTCATGGTGACCGCACTCGGCTTCGAGACGCTCGTGACGCATATCTTCCGCAAGGGCGACGCGTATCTGGACTCCGACGCCGTCTTCGGTGTTCGCGAATCCCTGCTCGGTGACTGGCGCCTGCAGGCCGACGGCACTTATCTGCTGGACTTCGACCTGGTTCTCAACCCCACGCGTGTGACAACGGCCAGGGCTGCGTCCGCGCCGCGAGAATTGTCTCAGGTGGCTTGAGCGCCATCGCGCAGGAACAGTCGCCGCACGATCGAACGGAACCACTGGCTACCTGGATCGCGATGAAAGCGGTCGTGCCAATACTGCGCAATCTCCATGGGTGGCAAGGGCAGCGGCGGCTCGACCGCCACCAGGTCCAGGTCCCTGGCCAGCGCAATGCCCAACGTCCTCGGCACGGTCGCAACCACGTCGGAGTTCCTGGCAATGAGCGCAGCAGCCGCAAAGGTCGGCACCCGGCAGACGATGTGATCGCGGGGGAGGATGGCCTCCAGTTTCCGTTCGGCATGGGCGTACTCGTGGCCGGTGCCGGTGGCCGACACCAGCGCATGCTGTTCGTTGACGAATCGCTCGAGTGCGCTTCGCGTCCCGGCTTCGTCATCCCCTGTCCTCAGGTTCTCCGCGGACAGCTGCGGATGCCCCTTGCGAAACAGCGACACGTAGCCCTCCGTCCACAGCGGGTGGCGCCGGATACCTTGCGTGAGCGAAGCAAACGAGCCGATCGCAAAGTCGACAAGCCCCGACTCCAGCCACTGGTCCAGGTGATGGACATCGCATGGAACCGCCTGCACGTGCACCTTGGGCGCTTCGACGCGCAAGGCTGCCAGCAGCGGCGGCAGCATCTGCACCACGGCTGCATCCACCATGAAGATGCTGAAACGACGGTCCGAAGTGAGCGGATCGAAGGCAGCGTAGCCGGAGCGCAGGGCGCGCATGCCATCGAGCACCGCGCGCACCGGTTGCGCCAGTTCGAGTGCCTTGGGCGTCGGTTCCATCCTGAGCGCCACGCGCACGAACAGTGGATCTCCGAAGAAGAGACGCAGCCGCGCGAGCATCTTGCTCAAGGCGGGTTGCGTCATATTGAGCACCCGCGCGCAGCGCGTCAGATTGCGCTCCACCAGGAGGATCTCGAAGATCTGGAGATGCAGCAGGTCGATCTCGCCGTCTTTGATCTTGGGAATGACGTCCATGTCGTGCAGCCGGGCAAAGAGCGTACCGCTCCGCTCGGCCGTGCGCAACAGCTTCTCCAGGCCTTGATGCGCGAACGCCTGCCAGAGCAACTGCGGTTCCCGCGCTGCTGTGCAACGGTGCGTTCGTGGTCCTGGTTCTGTCGACCACCGCAATGCAGGCGTTCCAGACCTTGCAGGACGACGACGCGACGTTCTCGCACGCCAACCAGGTCAAGAACATGCTGGCCCAGTTCCGCCCCTCACCGCCGGCATGGCGCTGGCCACCCTGTGCATGCAGTGGCGCAGCAGCGTGCGATACACCCGCCTCGGCGAGAGCCTGCCTTCCTCGAACGGCGCCGTGCAGAACACGCTCGACCAGATGACGCAGTATTTCGCCACGACGCAGGACCCGGCGCTCGCGCCGCGCCTGGCGCTGGCCCACATCGCCCGATTGGCGACGCAGGAAGCGACCTTCACGGCAGCGCTGGATTACTTCGTCGTCGTGGCGGCCTTTGCCAGCGTGTGTCTTGCGAGGCTGCTGGCACATGCCACCTGGCAAACGATCAGGCCACCGGCCAGCCTGATGCATCGGCGCCGGTTTTCGGCCGTCTCCGACAGGCACGGCCAGGCCACCGGCAGCGCGCGCGACGCACGGTAGCGCGATGCCACCGGAATGCCGGCTCGAACCGCTGTCGCACTACTGCAGACCGAAGATGCTCTCGAGGTCGGCCTCGTCGCTGCTGGCGTCGAGCTTCAGACTTTGCTGAATGTGCTCGAGGTGGTGGAGCATGAGCGTCTCGGCCCGGCGCGTATCGTTGCGCTTGATGGCGTCGACGATTTCCTCGTGCTCGTCGGCACGGCAACTCGTAGCGGTTGGCGCGTCGTAGAGCGAGATGATCAGGCAGGTCAGCGTCGAAAGCTCCCGCATCGTGCGGGCCAGTGCCGAGTTGCCGGCAAGTTCTGCCAGCAACAGGTGAAATTCTCCGGAGAGGCGCACCACCGCACGTGCGTCGTTGCGCAGGCGCGCATCCGCCTCGAGCTCCAGGTGACGGCGCAGGCGCTGCATCTTGAAGTCGTCCATCGTGCTGATCAAACGGCGCAGCACGCCGGGTTCGATCAGGCGGCGCGCCTCGAACACGTCCTGCGCCTGTTCGATGGTTGGCTTGGCCACGTGCGCACCGCGCTGCGGCACCAGCTCGACGATCTGTTCATGCGCCAGGCGGGCCAGCACCTCCCGCACCTTCGCGCGGCTGGCGCCGAAGATGGTGGCGAGACGGTCCTCGCCCAGCTTGGTGCCGGGCGCCAGGCGATGCTCCAGGATCGCCGTCGAGATCTTCTCGGCGATCGCATCGACGCTCTGTTCGCGGCCGGTGCCGCCGCTCTCCTTGGGGGCAATCATTTTCTTGGGCATGCGAGCGAATTTAATCCACGCCGGAAGCTCATCGCGTCGTGCGGTCTCTTCCAAGCAGCGCGGCAATGCCATCGGGCAGGCCGTGGTTCGGCTTGTGGGGCGGCGGCGCAAAGCTGCCCTGGCGTGCGGGCAGCGTGGCCAGCGAGACGAGGGTCTGCGCATGGCACACCGCGCTCGACACGCCATCGACGACGGGCACCGGAATGCGATCCTTGATGCTGCGTGCCAGCCCCGCCAGCGGCGCACCCGCGATGATGATGACGTCGGCGCCGTCTTCCTGGATGGCCGACAGACACAGTGCCTCGAGGCGCGCCGTGTGGTCTTCCTGCACGCGGCCAATGTCCTTCAGCGGGTTGTCGAGATTGCGGATGCTCGCCAGCCGGCCGGCGAGGCCGTTGGCCGTCACGACTTCGCGATACCAGGCAGTGATGCGGTGCGAGATCGCGACGATGGAGAAACGCTTGCCCAGCATGCAGGCGCTCATCAGCGCGGCCTCCGTCAGCCCCACCACGGGAATGTCGAGCACCTCGCGCAAGCCGTCGAGACCCGGGTCGCCGAACGCAGCCACGACGATCGCGTCATGCCGGTCGCAGTGCTCGGCCGCAAGCGTCGCCGTGGCATAGGCGCCGATCAGCGACTCGAAGCGCGTCTCGATATAAGCCACGCCGAAAGCTGCGGTCAGTACGGCCACGTTGGTGCCGGGTGCGGCCGCGCGGCGGGCTTCCGCCTCGATGAGGTCGGACACGCTTTGCGACGTGTTGGGGTTGATGAGCAGCAGGTTCATGGTGGAAAGCCTTTGCGTGGGCGTGATTTCAACGGACCGGGCGCGCCGCCGGCAGCAAGCTCGGCCGGCCACGCTTCAGGAACTCGCCGCGGCCGGCGCGCGGGTGGAACGCCTGGCCGTCCCAGACCACCTCGCCACGCGCGATCGTCGTGGCGGGCCACGCCTTCACCTCGATGCCCTCGTACGGCGTGTAGTCGACCGCATGATGCAGGTCGGCATTGCGGATCTCGCGCGGCGTGGCGCCCCACACCACCAGGTCGGCATCGGCGCCGATCGCGATCGTGCCCTTGCGCGGGTGCAGGCCATACGCCTTGGCCGGGTTCGTCGAGGTCAGCTCGACGAAGCGGTTGATGGTGATGCGGCCATCGAGCACGCCGTGCGAGAACAGCAGCGGCAGCCGCGTCTCGATGCCCGGGATGCCATTGGGAATGTGACGGAACGCCACTTCCGCGCCGCCCGGCTTCTTGCCCTCTGGCGCGTCGTATCGAAACGGCGCATGGTCGGACGAAAAGATCGTGAACAGCCCGTCGGCCAGTCCGTTCCAGATGACCTGCTGGTTGCTCTTGTTGCGCGGCGGCGGACTGCAGACGCAACGCGCGCCGCCGTAGCTGTCGTCGATGCCGAGGTCTTCGGCCGTGAGGAACAGGTATTGCGGGCAGGTCTCGGCAAATACGTGAAGGCCATGCGAGCGCGCCCAGCGGATCTGCTCGACCGCCTCCTTTCCCGACACGTGCACGATCATGATCGGCACGTCGACCAGTTCCGACAGGGCAATGGCGCGGTGCGTCGCCTCGCGCTCGACCAGCATCGGCCGCGAATGCGAATGGAAGCGCGGCGCGGTTCGGCCACTCGCTTCGAGACGCTTGGTCAGCCACTCGATGCAATCGGCGTTCTCGGCGTGGATCATCGCCATCGCATCATGTCGTCGCGCCACCTCGAGCACATCGAGGATCTGGCCGTCGTTGAGCTTCAGGTCGTCGTACGTCATGTAGATCTTGAACGACGTGTAGCCCTCGGCGATCAGCTGCGGCAGTTCATTCTTCAGCACCTCCTCGGTCGGATCGCTGACGATGAGGTGGAAGGCGTGGTCGACGTGCGCACGGCCCTCGGCGCGTGCGTGGTAGTCGGCCACCGCCGCTCGCAGGGACTGGCCTTTCTCCTGAGCGGCAAACGGGATCACGGTGGTCGTGCCACCGCATGCGGCCGAACGCGTGCCGGTGTCGAAGTTGTCGGCCATGCGGACCGGCGCTTCCATCGGCTGGTCGAGATGGCAATGGGCATCGACGCCACCCGGCGTGACGAAGGCGCCAGCCGCGTCGATTTCGCGGCGGCCGGCGGGCAGGCCCTGCCCGAGTTGCACGATGCGGCCCGCAACGATGCCGATGTCCGCATCGAAGGTGTCGCTGGCCGTGGCCACCCGCGCATTGCGCACGACGAGATCAAAGTTTGCGTTGCTCATGCGAACAGCCCTCCCCAACCCTTGACGTGGCGCGCGTTCGCGCCGGCAATCTTCAGCGCCTTCCAGACCACGGTCGCGACCGAGTCGTAGATCGGAATGCCGAGCTCGCGCTCCATCTCGTCGACCAGCGGTGCGCCGTGCAAGTTGGTGCACATCACGGTGATCGCATCGGGCCGCTGCTGCGCGACCTCGCGCAGCATGGCACGCAGCGTGTCCGGCGCGACTTCGGCGAACGAGAAGTTCACTGTCAGGTCGAGGTGCCGCTCGGCCACGCACTTGATGCCCAGCGCCGCATAGTTGGCGACGATGCGCTGCTGCACGTCTTCGACGTATGGCGACACCAGGCCCAGCGTGCGGGCGCCCTGCGCCGCGAGCAGGTCGTTGAGCGCGAGCACCGAGGTGGTTGCCGGAATGCCGGTCACCTCGGTGATGCGGGCGCACAGCGCGCGGTCGCGTTCGAAGCCGAGCCAGCTGGCGGACGTACCGCTCCAGCAGATCACGTCGACGTGTGCGTCGGCCAAGAGCTTGGCCGCGTCGAGGATGGTGCGCTCGTCGAACTGGTTCTGCGACTTGTCGCCCATCGAGATCTCGGTCACCCGGAAGCGCGAGAAGTGGGCGGAGACTTTGGGGACGCCGGCCACCATGGCGCTGGTCAACGGCTCGAGCGCGGTGTTGGAGGATGGCGTGAGGACGCCGATGCGTTTTTGCGGGGACATGTCGGTCAATCTGCGTAGGGTTCTTCAGGACGGGCGCGAAAAGATCAAAGCCTGGGCGTGTCGGTCGGATCCGCCGGCGCGCCGGGCTTGCCCGCGTGCTGCGCGGCGAGCGCCAACTCCTTCGTCATTGCCTTCTCGCTGGCCCGCGTCAGCCGCGCGCCGGCCTTGTTGTCGAGCGCCGGCAGCACGAACTCCTTGACCATCTTGCGGATGGCCAGCACGTTCTGCGACTCGCGCAGGCCGCCTTCGATCGGCAGCATGCTGGTCATCACCACCACCGCGTTGCGTTCGGGCAGCGCGACGATGAACTGGCCCTTGAAGCCCATCGCGTGCACTTCGGGCTCAGTCGGAACGATGTCGTTGAGCCACCAGTACATCCCGTACCACGGCGCGGAGGTCGGCGCTGTCAGGGTGCGCATGGTGGCCTGCGACACCAGTTGCTGGCCGTCCCAGCGCCCGCCCGACAGCACCAGCATGCCGAGCTTGGCCATGTCGATGGCACGCAGGCGCAAGCCCCAGCCCGAGGACACGAGGCCCTTGTCGTCTGCGCGCTCCCAGGCGTAGTGGCTCATGCCCATCGGCTTGAACAGCTTCTGTTCGGCATAGTTTTGCAGGGGCATCCCGGCGTCGGCGCCGAGCGTGGCGCTGGCCAGGATCGGGTTGATGTCGGTGTACTCGAATTCCTGGCCCGGCGGACGCTTGGGCGCCGTGGTCGCGGCCAGCTTCAGGCGGTCGGGCGCGCCATAGTAGATCGGATCGTCGGTGGGCTGGAAGTTGTAGACCAGGCCCGTCGACATCGACAGCACATGCCGCAACTCGATGCCCTGCTTGTCGGCAAAGGCATCCTTCAGGTCGGGTCGCGCCTTGACCAGCACGGGCGCGATCTTCTCGTCGAATCGCGAGCGGCCTTCGTCCACGAGCGCGCCCGCGCACAGCGAGGTCACGTTCTTGGTGATCGAGTAGAGCTCGTAGTTGTAGTCGCGTGTCAATCCCTTCGAATAGCGCTCGAACACCACCTTGCCGTCCTTGACGACGACAAGGCTTCGCACGTCGAGGTCCCGCCTGCGGATCCATTCCGACAGTTGCACCAGCGGGCGTGAATCGACGCCCACGCTTTCGGGCCACGCATGCGGCAGGTCGGCCGCCGCGGCAGCGGTGCAGATGAGCGACGCCGCGATCGCGGTCATGGCTGCGAGGGTGATCGTCGTCATGGCTTACTTCTCCGGGCCGTCGTTGAATGCCAGTTCCGTTCCCGGAACGCCCTGCGCCTGCGCGCTGAGTTCAAGCTCGTGGCGGAGTTTCTGCTGTGCCTGCGCGTTGACCGAAGGACGCGGGATCACCTGCATCGCCGGCAGGACATAGTCGTTGACCATGCGGCGGTACGTGTTGAGGTAGGCGCCCGTGCGCAAGCCGCCATCGGTCGGCAGGATCGCCGTCATGACGATGACCGCGTGCTCTTTTGGCAGCACGGTGATGAACTGGCCCTTGAATCCCATCGCGCCGAATTCCGGTTCGGACTCGACGATGTGGTTGATCCAGGTGTAGTAGCCGTAGTCCTTCGCGGTGGCCTTGGCCGACGGTGTCCGCATCTGCTGGATCCACGCCGCGGGCACGACCTGGCGCCCCTGCCAGCGGCCGTCGTCGAGCATCAGCATGCCGACCTTGGCCATGTCGATGGCGCGCAGCCGCAGGCCCCATCCGCCGGAGACCGTGCCGGTCTTGTCGGCGCCGGTCCAGCGATAGTTGCGCATGCCCAGTGGCTTGAACAGGTGTTCTTCGGCATAGTGGTCTTCGGGTTGCCCGGCTGCCGCCGCGATCGCCGCGCCGACCAGCACCGGGTTGGCATCGGTGTATTCGAAACGAGTGTCCGGCGGGATCCGCGGCACTGTCGACAGCGCCACCTTCAACCGGTCGGGTGCCTGGAAGTACAGCGGGTCGGAACCTTCGACTTGCTTGTAGAGCAAGCCGCTGGACATCGCCATCAACTGGCGTAATTCGATGTGCTTCTTGTCTTCGATCGCCTCACGAAATTGCGGATTCGTCTTCAGGATCCACTTCGCGGCGGGGTCGCTCAACGCGATCTTTCCTTGGCCGGCGAGCGTGCCGAAGGTCAGCGCGGTGATGGTCTTGGTGACGGAGTAGAGCTCGAAGTTGTGGTCGCGCCCGACGCCGGCCCCGTAGCGTTCGAAGATCAGCTTGCCGTCCTTGACCACGAGCAGGCTTCGCACGTCGAGCTTGTCCTTCCGGATCCATTCGGATAGCCGCACCAGCGGTGCCGAATCCACGCCAACGGCTTCCGGCGCCGCGCTGGCGATGCCGTCGTCGGCAGCGGCGCCCTGCGCAAGCGCTGCGCCTGCCAGCATGGCTTGCAATGCGAGCGCACCGAATGCCAGTGCCACGCTACCCGTCAGGGAACGGCTCATCCCCGATGCAAATCGATTCGATTTCATGGAAGTCTCCTTGGGGGTGCCGGGGGATCAGACGGGCAGCTTCTTGCTGTAGTCGATCAGCAGCGTCGAGCAGATGAACAGGCCCGCGCCGGCTGCCGCGAACATCATCAGCGCCATGAAGTACGAACCGGTCGCCTGCACGAGCAGACCCACCACGATCGGTACGCCGATGCCCGCAACGTTGCCGCCGAGGTTCATCGTGCCGCCGAGGAAGCCGACATGTGCCTTGCGGCCGAGGATCGACGGCACGCACCAGAACAGGCCGCACCAGCGCAGGAAGAACAGCGTGACCGACAGCAGCACGACGACGGTGAGCGGATCGGTGATCTGCGAAACGGTGTAGATCGCGACGGTGGCGATGACCGAAGCGATGCCGAACAGCGTGCGCAGCACCTTGCTGGTCGAGGCACCGGCCGCCTTCCACTTGTCGGCCAGCCAGCCGCCGAACATTTCGCCGACGAAACCGGCAAAGAACATGCAGAACACGGCGCCGCCCATTTGCTTGATGTCGAAGCCATGCACCTTGGAGAGGTAGGTGGGCATCCATGTCAGCAGGCCGTAGAAGAGCGCGTTGAAGCACATCCAGCCGAAGAACATGCCCCAGACCGAGCGATAGCGCAGGAAGTCGAGCACGCGGCCGCTCGCGCCCTGAGGTTCGCTGGCGGCATCTTGCGCCTGGCTGGCCTCGATGTAGACGGCTTCCGCGTCGTTCACGCCGGCATGCTCGCGCGGGTGGTTGCGGATGTAGCCCCAGGCGAAAAAGCCAGCCAGCACGGTGCCGATGCCTGCGATGGCGAAGGACATGCGCCACGATTCGAGGCCTGCGATCAGGCCGGAGATCAGGATGGCGCCGAGCGCGGCACCCAGCGGCGCGCCTCCATCGAGCAGCGTCGCGCCGCGGCCGCGTTCGTTCTGCGTCATCCAGATACCGTTCAGCTTGCCGCCCGCGGGGTAGATCGGCGCTTCAGCCGCCCCCAGTCCAAGGCGCGTCAACAGCAGCGGGACCCAGCCCGTGCAGGCCGCAGCGATGGCCTGGAAGAAACCCCAGCCCAGCGTGGCGCCGGCGATGACGACGCGCGGACCGAAGCGGTCGGCCAGCATGCCGCCCGGAATCTGCATGAATGCGTAGGTCCAGAAGAAGGAACTCAGCAGCAGGCCCTGGATGGCCGGGCCAATGTCGAACTCCTTGGCGATCAGTGGCATGGCGACGGACAGCGAGGCCCGGTCGATGTAGTTGATCGAGATGAGCATCAACATCATCAGGAAGATCTTCCAACGCACCTTCGTGGGTTGGAGGACGGTGTCTGGCGTAGCGGCGGTCGATGAGACGGCGGCCGTCATGGTCGGTTGCATGGAGAACTCCTTGCGGCAGCGGCCTTTGACTTGCGCGTCATCTCGGGCATCCACCGGACATCAATGGTGAGATTCGAAGGGTGCCAACTGGCCGGTCGGACCTGGCGCGTTGGCGGGCTTGCAGTCGCGAATCGGGCTGGGATGGCCAGTGCTCCGCCGAGGCTGTAGAGCGGAATTTAGAGTTTGTCGAACTCTGTGTCAACAATGTTGTTGACATTATTGTCGTCACTATCGTAAACCCCTAGCCCGCGATGATGGGAGCCATTGGGCTGAGGAGTGATGACCCTGGACATGATTGGCGCGGTCCTGCGGATTCACCACAGCGGGAAGAGATCGGTGCGCCGATGGGGCCGACGAGCGCGGATTGCGGTGCCGGGAGCCCTCAGCCGTGCGCAGCGGCGCCGACCGGCTCGTCAAAGCCCACCATGCGGGTAAATTCCTCCATGCGCTGGCGAGGCATGTCCATCCGGTTCACGCTCGCGGCTGGGTCGCCGAAGCCCATCGCCATCCCACAGGCCGTCACCTGTTCCGGCGACATCTGCAGGAACGGCGCAATCACCGAATGGAAGCGTGCGAAGGACACCTGCGGGCAGGTGTCGATGCCGCGCGCCTTCGCAGCGATCATCACGTTCTGCACGAAGAGGCCGAGGTCAAGCCAGCTGTGGCGTCCCAGGCTGCCATCGACAGAAAAGATCAGACCGACCGGCGCCCCGAAGAAGCTGAAGTTGCGCTGCGTCTGTCGCGCCCGCGCCTCGACATCCGACCGGTCGATGCCCAATGCGCCGTAGTAGCGCTGCGCGAAATCGGACTGGCGTTCGCTCAGCGCCGGCGGCAACGGATCGGGGAAATGCGTCGACGGTGGCAGGGACCGTTCCTGGAACGCTTTCACCAGCGCATCGCCCAGTTCCTTCATAGGCACGCCGGTCAGCACATGCACGCGCCAAGGCTGGGTATTGGAGTTGCTCGGCGCACTGGAGGCTGCATCCAGGACCCCGGCGACCAGTTCGCGAGACAACGGCCTGGACGTATAGGCGCGCACCGACCTGCGCGCCGTCAGGACATGGTCCACGCTGCCTGTCAGGCCGCCGGATGGCAACTCAAGCGCCGACACGTTCCACCACCTCGGGATGCGGTGCAGGGCGGTACGAGATTCGTCCCGCGGGTAGGAAGAACAGCGCTATCACCGCTCCGCCCTTGGCCTCCGGATAGTGGTGGCTCCCCGGGGCCGGAGCGGTCCAGCCTGCATGGCACCAGCCGTTGGGGCCGTTGAGGGCGGCACCAGGATCCAGCGGCACCACCATGTTGAATTCGCCGTACGGATGTCCGTGGTATTGACCGCGATAGCTGTCGCCCGGGTTGCCTTGCCGGTTCCCGTTGCTGTTCATGTAGACCGCGGTGATGCTGAAGTGGTGGGTGCGATCGCTCGGATCCGCGATCCGGCTGCGCCGATAGACGGGGCCGTCGAGTTCGACGCTGGCGGCCCAGCCTTCCTGCACGCCCTTCTTCACCAACTCGGCGAGCGTGCGATAGAGCTCGCTGCCGGGCCCGTACTTCTCGTTCAGCCAGCGCTCGACATCGTTGCCGGCCGTCATGTCCTTGACTTCATCGAGAAAGGGAATGCTGTGCTCGATCAGTGCCTGGCGGTCGGGATTCAGTGCTTCGTTCGTCATGTCTTACTCCTCCGAGCGGAAGCCCGAGGCCCGGACGATCGGGCCCCAGGTGTCGCGCTCACGTTCGATCAGGTTGGCGTATTCGTGCGGCGGCAAGGTCAGCGTCTCCAGTCCCACCTGCGCGAAAGCCGCTCGCAACGCCGGGTCCAGGCTTGCCGTCACCATCGATTCGTGCAAGCCCTTCACAGTTGCGTCCGGCGTTCCAGGTGGGGCGAAGACGCCGTAGGTTTCGCCGCCGCGGATCTTCGTGAAACCTTGCTCCCCGAAGGTCGGCACCCCGGCCATGAAGGCGGATCGCTTCGCGCCGGCCACGCCCAGGATCCTGATCCGGCCTTGCTGCAGATAGGGGAGGAAGTCCGCGACGAAACCGAAATAGGCGGGGATCTGCCCGCCGACGAGGTCCTGCATGGCCGGGGCGGAACCGCGATAGCCGACGTGCTGCAGCTTGAGGTTGCCAGCCTCCGACAGCTGATAGCCGAGAAAGTGCGCAATCGACCCGGCGGCCGGGGATGCGTAGGTCGCACCGCCCGGGGTGCGACGCACCCATGCCACGTAGTCTTCCAGCGTCCGCACGGAAGCGGGTACCGCGCTGCTTACCGCGAAGGCGCAGGTGGCTTCCACGAGGGGCGAAACCGGAACGAGATCCTTGGCCGGGTCATACATCAGGCGCGCGTAGACATGGGGATAGATCGTCAACGCCGACGCCTGCGTGCACAGAAGCGTGCTCGCGTCGGGACGTTCGCGCTTCAGCTGGCTGCTCGCGATGCGACCCGCGGCACCCACGCGGTTGTCCACGATGTACTGCCGGCCCTGCCTGCGCCAGGCCTCTGCCAGTTGCCGCGCGGTGGTATCGAGCGTTCCGCCCGCGGGATAGCCGACAAGGAGCTTTCCGGTGGTGCCGACAGTCTGTGCAAGGACCGGCGGCAGGCAAGCGGCGGCGGGCGCCGCCATGACGATTCTCGTGAATGCGCGACGGGAGAGAGGGTTCATTGAGGCACCTCGGTTCATGGGTTGGACACGGGATGGACGCAATGATGGGTCGCCGGTGAATTGAATGGAACTGATGTCTTTGCAAGAGCAAAATGCATGGAATTCATTTCAGTGTCCACCACCCTTTTGCGTGACCCGCGATGAGCATCGGCCGCATCGATCTGAACTTGCTGAAGGTGTTCGACGCGGTCTACGAAGAACGCAACCTCGTCATCGCTGGACGCCGCCTGAATCTGACCCAATCGGCGGTAAGCCATGCGCTCGCACGACTGCGCGAACTCGTGGGCGACGACCTCTTCCTGCGCACCGGCAAGGGCATGGTCCCCACCGGCCGCGCCTTGGCCATGGCGCCCGTGTTGCGGGATTCGCTACGGCGCATCGAGGCCACGCTGGGCGTCGAGTCCTTCTTTCCCGAGCACTCGACACGCCGGTTCGTGATTGCCGCGAACGACCATGTCACCGCGGTCATTGTTGCGCCACTTGCGCGCGCCCTGCAGGAAACGGCGCCGGGCGTGGACCTGGTGATTCGGCCTTCCACGCGCCTGGATCTGGCCGAGCAGATCGACCTCGGGCGCATCGATCTGGCCATCGGCATTTTTTCGCAAGTGCCCGCGCGGTTGAATACCCGGATCCTGATGACGCAACGAGAAGTGATGCTGATGGCCAAGGGACACCCGGCTTCGCGCCGCAAGCTCTCGTTGCGCGACATCGCCAAGTACCCGCTGGTGACGGTGTCGGTCGGCGGCCAGGAAGAAGGCGCGGTGGACGGATTTATCGTCGAGCGTGGCCTCGCGCGCCAATCCGAGATGTTTGACCGTCACTCGCTGGAAGAAGCGCTGGCGGAAATCCAGACGGTTCCACGCCTGCGCGTCACCGTCCCCCATGCGCTGGCCATCCCGGCGCTGCTGCGCGGAAGCACCATGCTGTCCATCGTGCCGGCCTCGCTCGCCAAGGCGCTCACGAAAACCGGCGAACTCCTCGTTCGTCAATCGCCCTATCGCGCAGGCACTGCCACGACGCGCGCCGTCTGGCACCGCCGCAATGACCATGACGCGGCCCATGCGTGGTTGCGCGAACTCGTGATTGCGGTCGCCAAGGCAGCTGCAGACGAAGACTCAAAAGTCAAAGGCAGCGGACATTCCCGACCATCGCCCGACAATTGAGCCGTGTCCCGGCCCTCGTCAACTTGCCTTGAGTGAGTCGAGCCGGCCCTGTACCCGCAGGGCGGCACGCCGCAACTGTTCGGCGATGCGCTGCGGTGCAAGGTCGGGTGCGTCGCGGGACATCACGACGCTCAAGCTTCCGAGCAGATGCTTGCCGTGTTGGATGGCGATGGCCCAGCCCAGCGCATCCGCGTCGACTTCGCCTTGCGTGTGCGCGACCAGCTTCTCGCCCAACGCACGGAGGCGCTCCGCCAGCGCTTGCGGATTCGTCGGCAGCCCGGCCTTGCGGATCTCGCTGGCGTCGCGCTCGGCCAGTGCACGAATCGCATCGCGATCGAGCTGGGCCAATATGACCGTGGACGTGGCGCCGCGGTAGAGCGGCATCGCTCGGCCGCGTTCGTAGCTCACTGCCTTGGGTCCATGGCGCCCGCGCACCTGGTCGACGCACACCACTTTCGAGGCATGCAACCGGGCGAGGATCGTGGTGCCGCCGGTGCGCTCCGACAGCGTGCGCATGATGTCGGACGCCGCCGCGATGAGTGGATCGTGCAGCCGGATCTGCCGGTCGAGTTCGACAATCGCCGGGCCCAGCACGTAGACACCGGTCGCAGCGCTTTCAATGAAGCCGGTGTGCTCGAGTTCGGCCACGTAGCGGTACGCCGTGGCGCTCGACACCTCGAGCAGCCGCGCGATCTCCGCAACGCGCACCTGATGCCGCGCCTGCGTGAACAGATGCAGAACCTGCAGGACGTTCGCTGTCTTGGCCATGGCGCACCTTCGGGTTAATACGGATCTTCGATTGAAGATTCTCAATTTCCGAGAATTATCTTTGACCCGCCAGGCGCTGGGGAAGATCCTTCGTCTCCATCGGCAAACCCATCAGGAGACAGGCAATGAATCAAATTCCCCGGACCATCGACGTGGCCCGCTTCATCGACGACAGGCCCATGGGGCGACTGCAGTGGCGCATCCTCGTCATGTGTTTTCTGATCGTCCTGCTCGACGGCTGGGACACCGCGGCGATCGGCTTCGTCGCGCCTTCGATCATGGGCGAGTGGGGCTTGGCCAAGGCGATGTTCGGCCCGATCCTGAGCGCCGCGATGTTCGGCCTTGCGGCCGGCGCGCTGATCGGCGGGCCGGCTTCGGACCGCCTGGGACGCAAGGTCGTGCTGGTCATCTCCGTGGTGGCCTTTGGCGCCTTCAGCCTGCTGTCCGGTTTTGCGCACAGCGCGGTCGAGCTGACCGTGCTGCGCTTTCTCACCGGCCTCGGCCTTGGCGCGGCAATGCCCAACACCACCACGCTGGTTTCCGAATACGTGCCGGCTCGTGCGAAGGCCTTCCTGCTGACGCTCATGTTCACCGGCTTCACGCTCGGTTCGGGCCTCGGCGGATTCGCGGCAGCGTGGCTGATCCCGCACTTCGGATGGCGTTCGGTGCTGGTGGTCGGCGGTGCGTTGCCATTGATGCTGGTGCCCGTGCTGATGGCGGCCTTGCCGGAGTCGGTGCGCTTTCTTGCACTGCGCGGCGGCCAAGGTGAACGCATCGCCCTCACGCTGTCGCGCATCGGTGGCGAACCGATCTCCGCGCAATCGACATTCGTGCTGGCAGAAGCGAGCGTCACGGGCCGCGATTCGATGCGCAGCCTTTTCTCTTCAGGCTTCGCAGCGATCACCTCGCGACTGTGGGCCACCTACTTCATGGGCCTGCTGATCATCTACCTGCTGAGCGGCTGGCTGCCCACGCTGATGCGCGATGCGGGCTTCAGCATCGAGCGCGCTGCGTTCATCACGGGCATCTTCCAGATCGGCGGCTCGATCGGCTCGATCTCCATCGGCTGGGTCATGGACCGCCTCGACCGGCGTTACGTCGTCGGCCTCTCGTATGCGATTGGCTCGGTGTGCGTGCTGCTGCTGGGCCGCATCGAAATGACGCCCGGAATGTTCTCCGCAGTGCTGCTGCTGTGCGGCGTGTTCCTGAGCGGCGCGCAGACCGGCATGAATGCACTGGCACCAATGAGCTACCCGACTGCCATGCGCGCCACCGGCGCAAGCTGGATGCTGGGCATCGGCCGCTGCGGCGGCATCTCGGGTTCGCTGATCGGCGGACCGCTGCTGGCCATGGGGCTTTCGACCGGCAACCTGTTCAGCCTGCTGGCCATTCCCGCCGCCCTGGCCGCTGCCGCCATGCTGGGCGGGCGATCGCGCCGCAACCCGGTCGACGACCCGGTCCGGGCCGTCCCGCTGCATTGACCCTTCGACGTCACCGCCACGCACCCACCCACCCACCCACCCACCCATTTGCTCAAGGAGAACATCATGGAACTCGGCGCATCGCTCTTCGAACTCGAGATCACCGCCACCAATCCGCAGGCCTCGGCCTCGTTCTACGCGGCGACCTTTCAGCTGAACCCTGCGCACCACGATGCAGGCGTCGCCTGCTCGGCCGCCGGTCGCAGCCTGCGCCTGGTGCCCGGCGAAAGCGGCCGGCTGCAGCGCGCAAGCTTCAGGTTCCACGATCGCGCAGGCTTCGACGCGCATCGCGCCGCACTGGCCTCGCGTGCCGTCGAAACCAGCGAGCAGGAACAGGACGCCTACACGGTGCGCGATCCCGAAGGAAGGCGCATCACATTCCTGGCACCCGCCGATGCAGGCACGCCCATGACCAGCACCCTGCTCCCCGCCAGGCTGCAGCACTTCGGCGTTCGCTCACCCTCTCCCGCCCGCCTCGCCGATTTCTATGCCGCGCAACTCGGCTTCGTCGAATCGGACCGCGTGCTCGACGACAACGGCGAACCCACCGCGATCTTCCTGCGCACCGATGCCGAACACCATTCGATGGCGATCTTCAGGTCGGCGCAGGTCCGCTTCGACCACTTCTCGTGCGAGGCGCCGGGCTGGCAGGCGTTGCGGCAATGGGCCGACCACATGGCCAGCGTGGGCGTGGATCTCGCGTGGGGCATTGGCCGGCACGGGCCGGGCAATGACACCTTCCTGATGGTGAAGGACCCGGACGGCAACCTGGCCGAAGTTTCATCGGACCTCGAGACCTGCGCACCCGACCGGCCCATCGGCATCTGGCCACACCGGCCGCAAACCCTGAACCAATGGGGCGTGGCCCTGATGCGCAGCTGACGCATGCACAAGAAGAAAGGAGACTGACATGAACGACATCATCGAATCGACCGACGTCATCATCGTCGGCGCCGGCCCGGTCGGCCTCACGCTGGCCAATCTGCTCGGCGTGCAAGGCGTGCGCACCATCGCCATCGAGCGCAACGCCAAGCTCGAGGCCGAACCCCGCGCGGTCACGCTCGACGACGAAAGCCTTCGCACCCTGCAGGCGACGGGCCTGGTCGACCGTGTGCTCGAAGACGTGGTGCAGGGCTACGGCGTGCAGTACTTCGCATGGAACGGCAAACCGCTTGCCAGCATCCAGCCAACACGGCAGGAATACGGCTATGCCAAGCGCAACGCATTTCGCCAGCCACTGCTCGTGCGCACGCTGTTCGAAGGCCTGGCGCGCTTCAATCATGTCGGTGTGCGCTTCGGCCATGAACTGCTGTCCTTCGAACAGGACAGCAATGCCGTGCGCTGCACGGTGCGCGATGCAAACGGAGCCAATCGGATCGTGACGGCACCGTGGGTGATCGCATGCGACGGGGGACGCAGCGCGGTGCGCGAGATGTGCGGCATCAAGCTCGACGGTGAAACCTATCCCGAGCGCTGGCTCATCGTCGACCTCGCCGAGCGCACGCTGGCGCTGCGCCACACGCGCACCTATTGCGATCCGCGCCGACCCGCCATTCGCCTGCCCGGGCCGCAAGGATCGCTGCGCTACGAGTTCATGCTGCGCGCCGGCGACCGCGACGAAGACGTGCTGGACGAGCGCAACTTCCGCGCATGGATCGCCGACCGCGTTCCGGAAGATGCCAACCTGCCTTTGGTGCGCAAGGCCATCTACGGCTTTCATGCACGCGTTGCCACGCGCTGGCGGGAAGGCCGCGTGCTGCTGGCCGGCGATGCCGCGCACCTGACGCCACCCTTCGCGGGTCAGGGCCTCAACAGCGGCATTCGCGATGCGACCAACCTGGCCTGGAAGCTCGCAGCCGTCACGCAATGGGGCGCACCGAAGACCTTGCTCGACACCTACGAAAAGGAGCGCAAGCCGCACGCGGCAGCGTTGATCCGCATGGCGCTGCGCATCGGCGCGTTCATGCAGCCGAAGACCATCCTCGGTGCTGCGCTGGCGCAGGCCGCATTGCGCGCCGCCTGCCTCGTTCCCGCGTGCCGCGACTACGTATTGCAGTTGCGCTTCAAGCCGAAGCCGCAGCTTCGCGAAGGCTTCTTCGTGGCTTCGCCGGGCCAGGCCGTGGCCGACCTCCTGCCCCAGCCGCTGGTCGAGCATCCGGCAAGCGGCATCGTGCGGCTCGACGAAGTGCTCGGCGACGGATTCGCGGTGATCGGATACGACAGCGCGGACTTCCGTGCCACCGCGTCCCGCCTGCTGCCTGCCGGCATGCCCGGCCGCACACTGGCCCTGGTGCGCAAGGACGACGACTTTCTTTCAACGTCCCGGAGTGATTCGATCGAGACGGTCCGCGATCTGGGTGGCGAACTCGGCGCGCTGCTCGATCGTTGCGGCGCCGCGGCCTTCGTCGTGCGGCCCGATCGCTATGCCTACCGGCTCGTCTCGCCACAGGAGCTAGGGCAGGCAGGCACTTCGTCGACGTCGCAGCCAGTCGATGCACCCACGGCACGACGCGGCGAGCCGCAACCCCACCGACTGGCAGCCCAGCACTGACCCCATTCCCACCCATCACATCCATCGAAAGACCACCATGAAATTCATCAGCTTCCAGATCAACGGCCGTGCCTCCTACGGGCTTGCGCGCGGTAACGGCATCGTCGACCTCGGCACCCGGCTGGCCGGTTTCGCGCCGACCCTCAAGGCCCTGATCGCGACCGGTCGCATGCAGCAGCTCGCAAGCCCGCACGCCGATGCGGTCGCTGACTTCCAGCGCGCCGATGTCGATTTGCTGCCGCCGATCCCGCAGCCTTCGGTGATTGCGTGCGTCGGCCACAACTACGAGGAGCACCGCCTCGAAACGCAGCGCGACCCGACCGAGCATCCGTCGATCTTCTTCCGCTTTCCCGAATCGCTGCAGGCATCGGGTGCGCCGCTGATTCGTCCACGCGAGTCGACGCAGCTTGACTACGAAGGCGAGCTGGCCGTCATCATCGGCAAAGGCGGCCGGCGCATCGCCGAGGTCGACGCATGGGATCATGTGGCGGGCCTCTCGTGCTTCAACGACGGCAGCGTGCGCGACTGGCAGCATCACACGCGTCAGTTCGGCCCCGGCAAGAACTTCGCGCACACGGCGGGCTTTGGTCCCTGCCTCGTCACGCCCGACGAGTTGCCGGACGACCGCGTCGTCGAGCTCTGGACGCGCGTCAACGGAAAGGTCGTCCAGCATGCGACAACCGACCAGATGATCTTTCCGATCCCGCGACTGATCGCCTATGTGTCGAGCTTCATGACGCTGAGCCCCGGCGACGTGATCGTGTCCGGCACGCCGGGCGGCGTGGGCGTCAAGCGCACGCCGCAGTTGTGGCTTGAGCCCGGGGACGTCGTGGAGGTCGAGATTTCTTCCGTCGGACTGCTGAGCAATCCGGTCCTGCACGAGGAATCGGCAACAGTCGCTTCGCCTAGAAGCGACGCGCAGCTCGCCGAAAGACGACCGTTGTCTTGACCGGCGGCTTCTCGCCTGGTGCAGTTGCCCCCGTCCGTGGAGCGCGCTTGGCAGGCTTGCGCCGGCCCTTGAGGGACTCGATCAGGGAAATTGCTTCCTTGTCGAACTTCGCGTTGTCGTCAGGCATGGCCGCCTCCGAAGGATGCGAGAGTCGAATGGTACGACCAGAAGGATTTCGCCGCAGAGGTGGCTGACATGCGCGATGCCGAGGCCCGCGTGCCCGGCGCCGCCCCAGCCAGGGCCGTCGAGCGCTAGGGCATTTCATTGACTTGGTCGGCGTCATTGGGCGACTTCACCACCGGATGATGGAACCGCGTCTGCGGTGGATCGCTCCGGAAGTCGAAATCGATCGTCGTCGGCCTGTCTGGCAGCATTTCGGGCACTGGCTTCCCCGACGCGAGCGCTTCGAACAGCGGCCTGGGATCGAATTCAAAGGCCAGTTCGCGCACCAGTTCATCGCCGTCCCTTGAACTCCCGGTGTGGGTACACAGTTGCAGTTCAAGCCATGCGCGTTCGTAGCGCAACACGTCGATGGCAAATCGATTGACGACACGGCCCGCCCGGATCTCCAGGTCAAGATACCGAGCGAATGCCAAGCCTGCCGGCAGTGCCTGCAAGTCGGCCATGGGAGTGTTCTCCCAATAGCGGTCGACAAGTTCGGCGAGCTGGGGCTTCAGCAACTCGCAACTGAGCGGCAGCGCACCGACCAGCGAACTCAGCCGATTGGCGCGCGCAAGGATGCAGGTAATGCGCATGCCACGCTGGTGGGCGATGTGCAGTAACCGCGCGCGTTCCACGGCGTCCATGGCGAACCCGCTGAACGCCGGCTCGCCTTCGCTGCGTGCGCGAAGGCACAACGCGGGCGAGAGAACCATGCGCGCGAAGGCTTCCTGGTATGCGGCAAGGGTCATGGTGCGCCTCGGCAGTAGCGTTCCCAGATCTCCCGCGCTCGCCGCAACTCGCGCGCAACACCGCCTTTGGAGAGCAGGCCTGCATAGGACTCGTGGTATTCGAAAGTCACGCCACGCACCCAGGGCGCAGCGCGCAGCGTGCGCTCGAGCAACGGCCAAACCGCATTCGCGACCGGCCCCGCGTGCGAGTCGGTATAGAAGCCGGCGAGTTCGTCGCCGCCGGCGATGTGAATCTCGACCACTTGTCGCAGATCGAGTTCGTCGAGCAGCGCCTCGGCCGCGAAGCCGTGATTGGTCGCGTTGACGTAGAGATTGTGGAGATCGAGCAGCAATCCGCAGCCGGAGCGACTACACAATTCGTTCAGGAAGGCGGCCTCGCTGTAGGGCTCGTCCGGCGGGATGACGAAGTAGACATTGTTCTCGAGCAGGAAGGGCCCCTGCACCTGCGACTGGATCGCGGCAATGCGCTCCACGAGCAGGTCCAGCGATTCGTCGTCGCGCGTGAGTGGGAGCGTGACTGCCGCGTTGACCTCGACGCCATGTTCAGCCAGGCGCGAGAACGCGAGGTGGTCGCTGTGCCAGGCGAACCTGTAGCGACGTTGCCATCGGGCAATCTGTTCCAGGTGCCCTGTGTCGAACAGGCTGGCGCTTCCAATCGACAGCCCGATGCTGTGGCAGATGATCGGGACCCGTTCGGCCAGCAGGTCGAGGGCTGCCACCGACGGGCGGAGTTCGCGATGTCGATCGGCCGCACCGGTTCCGGCGTCCAGCCAGAAGCGATCGGGGATGATCGAGAGGTACTGGTACGCGCCTTCGGCCTCCGGCGAGGCGAGCGTGTCAGGATTGAGCAGCAAGCCCACGCCTAGCGCCGGCAGCGACATCAGTCGCGCAAACTCCATGAGGTCGCCAGCAATCCGCGGCCAGAGCGTGGCGAACCGCGTGTCCGCTTCAGAGGCCCTGGACGTCGATCTGAGCCTCGTAGCGTGTGCGAATCAGGATGTCGAGACCCGATTTGCAACCGCCACAGAAGCGCAGGCCGACCGCCTTGAGCGCAGTCTTGTCGGTGTACAGCCCCGCCAGGGCACCTTGCAGTTCGGCCAATGTGGACTTCTGTCCGACATACACCACCGCCTGTGGCGAACCGTTGTTCTTGGAGAGTTGCACGGTGACCGGATTCTTGGTTGCCATTGAATATCTCCTCGCAAACGTTATTCGAATCAAGGGAGCCGCTTGCCATGGGCGGCGCGACCACTATATGCCTCCGCGAGGCAGACGCCTACCCCCAAACTAAGTACTTACTTCCGAGCCCGCATGACTCCGCTCCATCTGGGCTTGATCCGCGAACAGGCTCTCGTCTCGCAGCTGTCGGGGGATCAACTTGCAACTGGCGCGCGTCACCTGACGGAAGTAAGCTGGCAAGTTCGGCCGTCATCGGCACGCACATCGACCTGGGGGTACCGGCATGATGGAGCAAGAGACAAACGACTCGACGCCCGAGGCCGTCAACATCGACGTCAACGTAGACGTGGTGGTCGTGGGCGCCGGGTTTTCAGGCCTGTACATGCTGCACAGGTTGCGGCAACTGGGCTTCTCCGTGCGGGTGCTGGAGGCCGCGGGCGACGTCGGCGGCACCTGGTACTGGAACCGCTACCCGGGCGCGCGCTGCGACATACCGACCACCGACTACACCTACAGCTTCGACCCCGAACTGGAAAAGGCCTGGGTCTGGTCCGAGAAGTACGCAACCCAGCCGGAGATCCTGCGTTATGCGCAGTTCGTGGCAGAGCGCTACGACCTGCGGCGCGACATCGACTTCGACACCCGGGTGGTGGCCGCCCGCTGGGACGACGCCGCTGCCCGCTGGCACCTGCGCACCGACACGGGCCAGCACATCGCCTGCCAGTTCTACGTGATGGCCAGCGGCTGCCTGTCGCTGCCCAAGACCCCCGACATCACGGGCGCGGAGCGATTCAAGGGCGAGGTCTACTTCACCAGCCGCTGGCCGCACGATGGGGTGGACTTCACGGGCAAGCGGGTCGCGGTGATCGGCACCGGCTCCTCGGGCATCCAGTCGATCCCGCACATCGCCCGCCAGGCCAGCCAGCTGACGGTGTTCCAGCGCACGCCGAACTTCTCGATCCCGGCCGGCAACGGTCCGGTGCGGCCCGAACGCCGCGCCCCGCTCGAAGCCGATCGCGAAGGCTATCGCCACGAAGCCAGGTGGTCGCGCGCCGGTGTGCCGAATGAGCGTACCCAGATCTATGGCCGGTACAGCACGCGCGAAGTCCATCGAGAACGCTTCTCGGCGGCATGGCAATCGGGCGAGTTGATCCCGATCCTGAGCGTGTTCGCCGACCAGATCCTGTTCCGGGATGCCAATGCCGTCGTGGCCCGCATGGTGCACGAGAAGATCCGCGAAATCGTCCGGGACCCGCAGGTCGCCGAGTTGCTGTGCCCTACGGACCACGCCTTCGGCACCAAGCGCCCGTGCCTGGACACCGACTACTACGCCACCTTCAACCTGCCGCATGTCCGACTGGTCGACCTGCGGCGCCATCCAATCCAATCCATCACCGAGACCGGTATCGCACTCGCCGACGAATCGATGGATTTCGATGCGATCGTCTACGCCACCGGTTTTGACGCGATGACCGGCGCGATCGTGTCGGTGGACATCGCCGGGCGCGACGGTCTCACGCTGAAGCAGAAGTGGGCGCACGGCCCGCTCACCTACCTCGGCCTGATGACGGTGGGCTTTCCCAACCTGTTCACCATCACCGGGCCGGGCAGCCCGTCGGTGTTGTCGAACATGATGGTGTCGATCGAGCAGCATGTGGACTGGATTGCCGACTGTCTGGTCCGCCTGCGCGCGGACGGCATGGCCATGATCGAGCCGACCCAGGCCGCCGAGGCCGGCTGGGCGACGCACGTCAACGACTGCGCCGACATCACTCTCTACCCCACGGCCGACTCCTGGTACATGGGTGCCAACGTGCCGGGCAAGCCGCGCGGGTTCCTGCCCTATGTCGGCGGCGTCGATGCCTACCGCGGCGCCTGCGACGAGGTGGCCGCGTCCGACTATCTCGGCTTCAGGCGCAGCGGTGCGCAGGGCACGCGCTGCACGGACGGTGTGGTCCGGCGCCTGCAGCCCGACGTGGGGATGGTGCTGAAGATGATGGCGGACATGAAGCTGCCGACCTTCGATTCCCTGTCCGTGAACGAGGCGCGCGGCTTGCTGCAGCAGCTGTCGTCGGCGCGCCCGCCCGGCCCTTCGATCGGCGAGACCGTCGATGGCACGTTGCCGGGGTCGGCCGGACCGCTGCAATACCGCCTGTACCGGCCCGGCAGCCCCGGTCCGCACCCGGTGATCGTCTACTTCCACGGTGGCGGCTGGGTGCTGGGAAGCCATGATTCCGACGATCCCTTGTGCCGCGACCTGTGCCACCGTTCCGACGCATTGATCGTGTCGGTGAACTACCGGCACGCGCCCGAGGCGCGATTCCCGGCCGCGGCCGACGATGGCCTGGCGGCGGTGCGATGGGTCGCTGACCATGCCACCGAGCTGGGCGGCATTCCCGATGCGCTGGCGGTGGCCGGCTGGAGTGCCGGGGCGAACGTCGCAGCCGTGACCTGCCAGCAGGTGCGCGACCACGGGGGACCGGCGATCGCCGGACAACTGTTGCTGACGCCGGTGACCGACTGCAGCATGAACACCCCTTCGTATGTCGAGAACGCCGAGGGCTACGTGCTGACCGCGCCATTGATGAAGTGGTTCTGGGATCACTATGCCGACCCGGCCGATCGCCCTCATCCCAAGGCATCGCCCCTGCGCGCCGAGGATCTGTCGAACCTGCCGCCCGCGTTCGTCGTCACCTGCCAGTTCGATCCGCTTCGCGACGAGGGCATTGCCTACGCCCGGGCGCTGGCCGCCGCCGGCACGCCGACACGCTGGATCACCGCGCGCGGCCACACGCATACGTCGCTGTCGATGGTCGATGTGGTGGTATCGGGCGAGCGCGTCCGCGCCGAGATGGCCGATGCGTTGCGTGGTTTTTTCAAGTTGGCCGTGCCGGCTTGAAAAGCCACGTCGGCAGGGGGAACGTCACGCCTGGCTTCCACCCTCCGCCTGGTCGAAACGCAGCCCGCTGGACCCTTCCCCACGCCCGACCTGCCGCCGGAACGACGTCCACACCCAGGTCGACCCATCGGTCCAGCGCGCCATGCGCCGCGCGCGCGTCACGTACGCGCCTTCGCGCGGTACTTCCTCGTCGTAGAGCAGCAGCGATGCGCCGGCATCGAGCACGCTGCCCTGTGCCGGGTGGGTCTTCTTCGAGCCATCCGGCTGCAGCACCGCGCCTCGCTTGAGGCGCTGCACCACCTTGCCGCCTTCCGCGGCCAGTTGCACCGGCAGCAACGGGACCCAGTTGGCCGGCACGGTCGATGAGAGCACGTAGCGCGCTGCCGCATCCACGCCGGCGGCAGCAGGCGGCGCCGCTCCGGTCTCGTACTCGATGCGCTGCAGCGCCTGCTCGACGGGGCTCTCGATGCTGCGCTCGATGGCCCAGGCGAGGTTGGCCATCTCGTCGCGCATCAGCAGCACGTCCTCGAGCGGCGCGCCTTCCAGCACACGGCCCAGCGATGGCGGCAGGAAGAACAGGTTGGCCTGCGGCGCGTCGATGGGGGGCTCGCCCGCGCGGCGCAGGCAGCCGAGTTGCCACATCGACCAGAACGGCCGCGGCAAGGCCGGATCGCCAAGCGGCCGCAGCAGGCTGCGCACGCCGAAGGTGTCGGTCACGACGAGCGAATCCACGCGCGTCAGGGAGCCCACCGGCAGCGTCAGCGGCACGACGAACCAGTCGTTGCCGTAGCTGCCCGCGTATTCGATCGCCATCAGGTGCGCGAGGTCGGTCGGGCCCACGGGCAGCAGGCCGTAGGCGATGCGTGCGTCTTCCATTTCCCAGAAGCGCGCGGCCGGCGCACCGCGGAAGGTGATGGGCGCGGGCACCGTGGTCTCGACCGCGCTCGTCAGCATGCGATCGCCATCGGTGCCCATGCGCACCTCCAGGTTGCGGTCGAAGCTGCTCCAGTCGAGCCGGCCGTCGTCGAACTCCGCGGCGGTCAGCGCGATCTCGTCCTCGGGCCTGTCGGAAAGGCGAGCCGCCACCGACACCGCGTATTCCAGCCGTGTCGGCTCCCACGCATCGTCGGCGGCGCTCGTGGGTTCGCTCGCGAGGCCGTCGTACCAGGCCAGCCATTCGAGCGCTGACTGCCGCACCTCGGCACGATCGGCGATGGCGATCTTCAACGCGGCCTCGAGCACCACCTGCGCCGCGCCGCCGTTGCGGAAAGCGTCGGCCAGCCGCCGTGCGTCCGGGGCGCGCCCGGTCATGGTCTGCATGAAGCGCGACGTGCCCTCGTCGAGGGGGTCGGCGCCAGGCGCCGGTGACGGCAAGGCCTGCAGGGCGAAGCGCGCGATGAAGACCGCGCGATAGCTCTTCGACAAGGGCTGCGTCTCGAGCATGCGCAGGAACTGCAGGCCGGCCTCGACCGCCAGCGTCAGCATGCGCGCGTCGTTCGCGTTGGCCGCGCGCATGCGGCGCCTCTCGACATGCACCTCCAGTGGCACACCGAGCGGGTCGTACGGCGGCGCCTGGACCTGCGTGTCGTGCTTCAGCGCCCCGAGATGGCAACGCGAGAGCATCGCGCTGGTCGCGCGCACACGCGCCAGCACCGGCGAGCCTGCGTCTTCGGCCTGGAACTCGCCGACCTGCCACTGCCGCGCGAGCAGCCACAGCGGATCGAACATCCGCGCGCTGGCGCCGCTGGCCATGGCGTCGTCGCGGCAGTTGGGCTCGAGGCGAGTCCAGCTCGTGATCGACGCGGTGGTCGGCCCCGTGGGCGGCGGTGGTGGCGGCGGTTGGGGTGGCGGGGGCGGCGGACGCGGCGGTGGTGGCGGGCGCGGCGGTGGCGGCTCCGGTGGCTCGGGCGGCTCGGGTGGCTGCTTGGGCAGGCGCGGCAACGGTGGCTGCGGCGCCGGCGGCAGGACCGGCTTCTTCCTGGGCGTCGCACCCTTCGCAGCGTCTGCGGTTGGCGGCCTGGGCTTCACGGGCATGGCGTGCTCCCGATGTTCACCGCGTGAACGCCGCGGCGTCGGTCGACACCACGTCGTCCTTCGCGTTGAAGGCAAGGTAGAGCGCAGGCAGGTATTGCGCCGAGGCCGCCAACGCCTCGGGATCGATGGCGCGCAGCTTGGCCAGGTCCAGCGTCTCGACCAGCACGCGGTGCAGCCCCGCGACGGTCCAGGCCTGGTCGGGAACCGGCGGCACCGCGAGCAGCACGCTCTGCGGCGCACAGGCGTCGGGCGGGTTGTACTGGAAGGTGATGGCGGTGGTCTCGCGCCGGCTCGGCACGACCTCGATCCATTCGTCGACGGCAAGGCCGCAGAGGGGCAACGCGGTGTCGAGCGTGGCCGGCGCCTGCAGCACGAGCGAGAGCTTGCCCGAGGGCGGGTCGGTGTTCGGTGCGCACGGCAGGCCGACCCAGCGTTCGGTGCTCGCGAATGGCAACTGCGCCACGCGCAGGTTCAGCCGTTCTCCCGTGTTGAGCACCTCGGCCCCGCGCAGGCATGCGGCCATGCGCGCCACGGGATCGCGGACGCGGGCGCTGCGCATGAACCAGGTGTGCGAGGCAAGCGCATCGCCGCCCTGCGTTGCCGTCGACGCGGCGAGCGCTGCCTTGAGTTCGGCTGCGGCGGCCGTGTCGCAGGTGAAGCGCGGCAGCACGACGAAGGCCGCGCCGAACACCGCCCGCATGCGCTCGTTGAGCTGATCGCGCCGGACGCGCGCCTCGGTCGACGAGGCCACGCCACGCAGGGTCGCGCCCTGGTCGAGGCGCGGCTTGCCCTGCTTGAGCAACGCAGCGGCCTGAGCCAGCAGCGCCGCGCGCGCGGGCACATCGTCGCCCGCCGCGATGGCGGGCACGGCCGGCGAAAGGCCGAAGGTGCCGAGCTTCAGCATCGCGACGCGCAAGGCATCGGCAGTGCTCGCGGTGCCCTTCTTCACGAGCGCGTCGAGCGCCTTGTGCGCGGCGTTCAATGCGTTCTCGGCCTTGACGACGCGCGCTTCCAGTTCGGTGAGATCGAGCGTCGCGGCATTGGCGCGTTCAGGTGGATTCAGGTCCTCGGCATCGGCGCCGCGTGCATTGGCGACCAGGCGCCTGGCGGCGCGTGCCTGCTCCAGCACGTCGAGCAGCGTCAGCTCGGTGGCCGCGAGATTGGCCGGGCGTGCATGCTGGATGCGCAGGTTGGCCTGCATCGCAAAGCCGCCCGCGGCGTGCCGCGCGACATACAGCAGGCGCTGCTCGATGTCATCGGGCGTCGTGTCGGTGCGCCGCGGGCCGGCCGTGGTCTCGACGCCATACACGACATCGAGCGGCGCGAGCGCGAGGTCGCTCAGGTGCAGCACGCGGGTTTCGACGACGGCCCCGCTCGCGTCGTCGAGCCGCTCGATGGTGCAGCGCACCTTGCGCGGATCGCCGAGCAGCCTGGCGGCCCAGGCGTTGAGCATCGGCTCGGCCGTTGCGCGTACCGAAGTCGACGCCGCGGCCCAGCCCGTGGCCGCCGTCGGGGTGCCGCTCCACAGCATCAGCAGGCGGTGCGTGAGTGCGATGCCGCTGCGCGGGATGCGGGCGACTTCGAGTTCAGGCGCGGGCGCATCGCCGTGCGCGATCGCGGCCAGCGTGCTGGCGATGCGCGAGGTGTTGCCGCGCGCCATCTGGTAGGCGGCCTCGGCGGTCAGGGCGTCGCCCAGGCCGTCGATGGCGTCTCCGAGGGCGTTGAGTTCCTGCACGACCATCTGCGTCTCGTTGTCGCTGGCGCCCGCGTTCACAAGCAGCGCGTGGATGGGCCGCCCGTCGGTACGCCAGCGGCTGTGCAGCACCAGGCCGTCGACGACGTTGTTGGCCGCGATGGCTTCCAGCGGCTGCGTCTTCGCTTCGAGCTTGCCGGCGACGAGCGGCGCCAGGTCGCGCAACGGCGCGATGAAGCGGTCGAGTTGCAGTTCGTGCAGGCCGCGCTCGAAGCGGTAGCCGAGCAGCGCGCCCAGCGGCTGGCCCTGGCGCACGCCTTCGAGCAACTGGCTGGCCTCGCGCACGCGGCGCGATGTGAGGTCGATGGCGAAGGGTCCGTCCTGCAGTGGTACGCCGGTTGCGCCCAGGTGCGCGTTGCGCAGCATGGCCGCGGCGGCCGCATGCGCCATCGACGGCGCATGGATGAAGCCGCTGTCGTTCGGCGACGCGAACAGCGGCCCCGACTCGCCGGCCGGTGGCGCGACGGGCGCCGCGCTGCCCGGTGGCGCCGGCCGCAGGTTCTCGACCCAGCCGTAGCCGCCGGCATAGATGCCTTGTTGTGCCGCGGCGCGCATCGCCGCGAGACGCTTGGTCGCGAACGAGGTGATCCAGGCATCGAGCCGG
The DNA here is from genome assembly GCF_037889915.1 of Variovorax humicola. Lineage (NCBI taxonomy): Bacteria > Pseudomonadati > Pseudomonadota > Betaproteobacteria > Burkholderiales > Comamonadaceae > Variovorax > Variovorax humicola. The sequence continues at coordinate 174,561 of NZ_JBBKZV010000009.1, forward strand.
TGCGATGAAAGATCCAGCGTGCCCTGCATCAGCAGTTGCAGCGCCTCGCTGTCGAGCGTGCGCAACCGGTCGAGGCTGCCGCGGAACGCGCCCAGCGACTGGAGCGCGGACGTGTCGAAAGCGGTCGCGCTTTCAAGGAATTGGCGGATGGTGCGGTCGCCAGTCACGGCGGGCACCTTGAGGGCCAGTTGCCGTTTCCAGCTCAACGTCGGCGCCGCGCCGCCCACGAGGTCGACCAGTTCGGGATCGCGCAGCAAGGTGGCCACGTCGTTGCCGGGCAAGCCGGCCGCGATCATCGCCGTGGCTTGGGCCAGTTCGCGCAGCAGCGCGTGGCGCAGCAGGATCTGCAGCAGGCTCTGCTTGCTGTCGGGGTTCGCGGGGTCGGGCCGCATGGCGATCAAGGCGTCGATGCCCTTTTGCGCGAGCAGCGCGCCGATGAAGTCCGGCTCCAGCTTGCGCCATGGCGAGACCTCGCCGGCCTGCACCAGCGACGCGCCTACCCTGTAGGCCAGATCGGCATACGCGGCACGCGCCAGGCGCGGGCGCCACGGCAGGCCGAGGCGCTGCAGCAAGCCCGTGGCGATCGCGTCCTGCTGTGCAATGAAGCCGCTGCCTTGCAGGTCTTCGCCGAGGAAGGCGCGCAGGTGCTGAAGGTAGTGCCTGCCCAGCACGCCGCGCGTGTTGTAGCTGCTCGAAACCGCATCGGTGCGCATCACGTCGGCCAAGTCGCCGTCGGGGTCGGGGGGCGTCCGGCGGCCCACGCGCGCGGCCTGTTCGAGCTGCGGGCGCCAGGCGCCGTCGCGCAGTTGCCGCAGCAGGTTCTGGAGCGCGGTGTCGCGTGCCAGTGCGCCCTCTTCGCCGGCGCGTGGCTGCCACTGGTCGAGCGAGGTCACGGGCAGGATGCCGTAGGGCTGGCGGCCGCAGCGCAGGCTGGCGAACGGGCCGGCACTGCGAACGTGGTCCAGGAAATGCGCACGCGCCCAGGCGATGTGGTCGGGCGTCAGGCCGCTGCCATCGGGGCCCGCCATGTTGCTGAGGAAGTAGCCCCATGCAGCGGGCCACAGGGCGTTGTTCATGGCGCGCATGTCGGCGTCCTGCGCGGCTGCCGCGAACGGCAGGCGGCCGAGCACGGGCGCGACCTGCGCGGGGGGAAGGCCGAGCGCCGCGCCAAGTCGCGCCGCATTCGACGAACCGTCGAGCGTCGCCGGATCGAACATCACCTCCGTGGCGAAGCTCTGCGCACGGCCCGCATCGGACGGGTCGTAGCCGGCACGCCGGTCGGCCGTGTTGTTGGTCGGCGTGCCGGTGCGCAGGAACTCGGCGCCGTCGGTGTAGTGATGGGCATCGAGCAGCGCGGCCAACTGCGCGGCGGTGTCGTTCGCGTTGGTCGACGCGGTGCCGAGCACGAACAGGCTGTCGAGCCCCGCGGCGAGCAGCGCGGCGGGGATCGCGATGCGCAGCGCCATGCCGACCTTCTCGGCTTCGTTGAAGTCGACCATCCACAGCATGCCCTTGTCGGCGGCGATCTGGTCCGCGGCGATGTCGGCCTTCGGCACTTGCGGGTCGGGCCCGGTCGCCAGCGTCTTCGGGATGTCGCCACCGCTCACGGCGATGACCGGTCTGCCGCCCGACTGCACCACGGCGAACCAGCGGTCGGGCAGCAGGCGGGCTTGCGGTGCGCGCCGCCAGGCCGCCTCCTTGCCGTCCTGGACGATATCGACGGTGGGCCATTGCGGCGCATCGGGCAAGGCCTGGGCCGCGGGCACCAGCGCCTTCGGCCGCTGCAGCGGATTGGTCGGCGCCAGCGCACGCGCGATCCATGCGGCGCGTGCGGCACCAAAGCGATCGGCCAGCTGCCGCCACGCATCGGCGCGCGCAACGGCATCGGGGCCGGCGCGCCAGTCCTGCTCCCAGTAATGCTGGCCCCACTGCTGCTCGCCCGGCAACAGGTCGCGCTCGTGCGAGTCGAGGTGGATCTTGTCGGGATAGATGCGCACGCGCAGTTCGCTGCTGCCGTCGGGCTGCGCGAAGAAGCGCGTCTCGAGCCGTACCGGCAGCAGCGCCAGCGGCCGGTCGCTGGCGCACAGCGTGTTGGCCATCAAGGTCGGCAACTGCGGCAGCGCCACGGCGGCGAGCTTCAGGTTGCTCCTGAAGAAGTTGGCCGTGGAAATGGGCTTGACGACGGTGGCCATGGTGCGTCGCTCAGTGCTTGACGAGCTGCGAGGCATGGATCGAGATGCGCACCGGCAACTGCCGCACGATGCCGGCCATGTGCGCGCCGTTGCGCCCCCACTGCAGGCCGCCGAGGGGCACGCCGGCCGGCGGGCCGCCGGCCACTGCCAGATGGCTCGCGCCACCCGTCGGCGTGTCTTCGTCGAGGCCGAAGCGCGGCTCGGTCGGATGCTCCTGGATCACGATGTAGTAGCCGGCGTGTCCGTCCGCGCCGGTGGCCTGCTCGGTCGTGATGTCGAAGCCGAAGAAGGAGACGTCCGGCGCCATCGTGCCGCTGAAGGACGGCATCACCTCTGCCAGCGGATCGTCGCTGGGCTGGCGCATGCCGTTGGGGTCCGTGAAGCCCGACACCGCGTAGACGATCGCGTTGGGATAGCGCCTGAGCAGCGTGCTGCGCATCAGCATGACGAACTGTTCGCGCACCGGCGCCGTTGCCGGGTCGGCCAACGGGCGATCGCCCCACAGGTGCAACGGGCCGATGTCGGGCCTTGGCGTGGCCGCGGCGCGCACGTCCCAGAACTGGTCGAAGCAGGTGCCCTGCTGGTCGGTCGGGAAGCCCCGCCACAGCAGCTCGCGCGCCATCTCCACGTTGAGCCCGACCATGTAGGCCTCGACGAAGCGGCGGTTGGTCTTCAGGCCGATCACGCTGTCGGGCAGCACGGTCTGCAGGCCGGGCAGCAGCATGTCCTGCGACAGGTCGCGCAGCGGCTCGTACATCGGCTGCCTGAAGGTGGGGGCGGCCATGATGGTGTCGATGCCGACCGCGGCGCTCGCGGGCGTGTCGACCGGCGGCACCGCCTTCGCGCCCACCGAGACCGCGGCGCGCGCCATCGCCACGAGCGTCTGCCGCGGCTGCGTCTGTGCAACGACGGCGTCCTTCAGTTCCGCCATCGCGATCGGGCCGGGCGCGAAGATGAATTTGCGGCGGCCTGGGTTGACGCGCCCCAGGTGTTCGCTGGCGGCGAGCCGGAAGTCGTGCGCGGCCTGGTTGTCGGGCAACAGGATCATCACGGTGACCTGGGGCACGTTGATCGGCGCGCCCTCGGGCATGACCTGGAAGTTGGGGCGGCCGGAGAGGCCGTCGATCAGCGCCTGCGTCACCTCGCGGTAGGGACGGATCGTGGCCGACGGCACGCGGGCGCGCACCGCGTCGATGGTGGCCTGGTCGGTCGCGGGCGGCGCGTTGAAGGTGAGGCCGCCGCCGAGCTTGGCCACCCAGGTGAGCGTGGTCGAGCGCGTCAGGCCCTGCGCAGCGATGCGCCGCGTGAAGGGACCGCGCTCGCGTCCGATGCGTCGCATGGCCGGGCTGGTGGCCGCCACCGGCAGCGCCTTGTCCGCCATGTGCGCGACCATCGTGCGCGGCGCCGTGTCGCCCGCGGCCATGGTGCGGATGCGTGCGAAGGCCGGCGCGCCGATGCGCAGCAGCGTCTCCGCGCCGAGGTTCGCGAAATGCCGTGCGTGCAGGCTGTTGCCGACCGCCAGGCTCATCTGCATCTGCCGCATGCGCTGGTTGGCGCGCTGCAGGTCGGCCGCCTGCTCCCAGGCCGCGGCCATCAGCGCCTCCTGGTGCTCCTGCACGACACGCGTGCCGAAGGCGGCCACCGTGCGCGCGCGCGGGTCGAGGTTGAGCTGGTCCAGCCACTTGGCGACGCCGCGCGCCACGATGCTGCGCGCGGCATGCCAGCGGCCATAGAGCGGCGGCGTGAGCAGCGGATCGGCATCCGGGTCGGCCAGCTCGCCGTGGCCCGGCGTGTTGATGATGTCGGCCAGCGCGGCCTGGAAGGGCTGTGCCGTTTCCTCGGCCCAGGGCGCGGGCGCGTCGGGCGTATCCGCCGGTTGCAGCGCACCTTCGAGGCCCAGCGTGGTCGGATGCGGAAAGTCCGGCGGCAACTCGAAGCCCGGCTGGCTGATGTCCATCGGCCGGCGGCCCAGGTCCGCGGGTGCCGGCCGCGCCTTGAGTTGCCGCACCAGCGATTCGAAATCGCCGCCCTCCCCGGTGCGGAACTCCCAGTGGTGATAGACGGGCAACTGCAGCGGCAGCCTGGTCGTCGCCGCCCATGCCGGCGCCAGCGCGTTGGCAGCGACCAGCTCGGCATCGGTGATCGGCAGCCCCAGCCCGGCCTTGCGCCCGAGCTCGAAGGTGGGCACCACGCAGGCGATGTAGTCGGTGTTGGCGACGAGGATGCGCGGACACAGCAGACGCGACAGCGACAGGGCCGGTGCGCCCTGGAGGGCAGCGCCGACTTGCGCCGCACTGCCTGCAACCGCTTGCGCATGCGCCCAGGCCCAGCTGTCGACGAGGTTCGGCAACTCGGCCGCGAGGCTTGCGGGCCCCGCGATCTGCAGCGCGGTGCACGGCGCATCGACGGTCGGGCCCAGCGACACGCCGTCCTGCTTGCGCACCACCACCAGGCACAGCCAGGGGCGCAGCTTTCCGTTGGCATCGGCGCCCGCCGGCGTGAAAAGCCACGGGAAGTCGGGCCTGTCGAACTCGATGCCGGCGAAGTAGTTGGGCTCGAAGTCGATGCTGCCCGGGCGCGGGTCGCGGCGCACGATCTGGTTGGCGTCGATGCCCACCACGTCGGCCGGGCCGCGCAGGCGCACCGTCACCGGCGGCGCCGCGCTGCCATTGACCGACAGCACGGCCGACAGGTCGGCCACCGCGCGCTGGCCCGCGCCGAGCGAGTCGGGCGTCGTGATCGCCGCTGCCGCGCCCTGGCGCACCCAGGGCAGGAAGCTCAGGTTGGCCTGGGGACTGGTGGAGGTCGCCATCGCATGTGTCTCCTGCCGCGCTATGGCTGCAACTCGCCGAGCGGCACGACCTGCCAGCGGGCGCCCCCGCGATTGAGCGTGGCCAGCGTGGCGCGGTACTCGCTCCAGGTCTGCACCTTGGCATCCACGGGCGCGGCGGCACCGTCCGCGAGCGGCAGGATGGCCCAGCGCGGCGCGACCATCTGCACGGCCTGCTCGGCCACGGCGTCATCGCCTCGACGGAAGCGCGCCAGCCCCACGGCCCGCACGGGCGCGCGTGCCGCGGCACCGGTACGGCTGTGGAATTGCAGTTGCGCGAAAGTGATCGGCCATGGCGGCGCGGGCGGCCGGGGCGGTGCGGCCATGTCGTCGATCACGATCGGCTCGTAGGCCAGCGGCGCCGGCACCACCTGTGCCGCATCGAAGCTCACCGTCTCGCTGCCGAAGACCAGCCCCGCATCCATCTCCTCGAAGGAGGGGCCGGCCAGCTTCTCGTCGTCGCTCATCGCAAAGAACTGCGCGGGCGCGAACTGGTCGCGCACAGGGAGGACGCCCTGCGTCTGGGTATTCAGGACCGCGGTAACGGCGAAGCGCTTGTCACCCGCCACCGGCGCGCCGCCGAAGGAGTCGATGTCGCGCGAAGTGTTGAGCGGCACCACCTGCTGCCGGACGACCAGCCGCCCGAGCGGATCGAGCACGATGGGGCTGCCGGCCGCCGCCGGGGCGAGCTTGCGCAACGCCACGCCATGGCTCGCATGCGCCGGGCCCAGCGTGGTCCAGCTTTGCGGCGTGGCCAGCGCCTTCCTCAGTTCCGCCGCCACGTTGACGGCCGGCGGCAGCGGCGGCTTCTCGCCATCGATCAAGGTCTTGTCGAAGCGCACCGAGAAATCGCACCAGAGAATCTCGAACGAGGCCTTGCCGCTCACGCGCAGCGGGCGCGGCCCTTCGAGCTCCCCCTCGAGCGATACCTTGAAGAGATTGCTGGAGCCCCGCTTCAACTGCACCGACGCATGGAAGTCCGCGAGGAAGTGCAGGGGCACGAGTTGCACCAGCACGTCGTAGCCGATATCGCCATCGACGCTGAAGCCATAGGCCGCCGCATGCAACTGAGCGCGCGCTCCGAACTGCAGGGTGTTGGACGTGATGGCCCAGTACGACTCGCAGGTGATGCGCGGGTTGTCGCCCGAGCACAGCGCGATGGCAACGCGGTCGAGTCGGGGCACGTTGGCCGGCGGTGCGAAGCGCGGGTTGAAGCCACCCACTGCCAGCACGAAGCCCGCGCCCGGCCCCGAGGTCCAGCGCGCGCGCAGGGCCATCGCGCCGGTGAGCGCGAACTTGTGGACCAGGCGCGAATCCACCAGCACCGCATCGATGGAGGCAGTGCCCTCGTCGAAGTCCAGCACCCCCATCGCGTCGAGGTTCAGCCGCACGAGGTCGTTCTCGCGCGAGGGCAGCAGCGAGCTGATGCGCCCCAGCACCAGCAGCCGCGAGCGCGCACCGAACTGCAGGATCAGCGCGAGGTCCAGCAGCACCAGCGTGGGCGTGGCCCAGCCGATGCGCGCGAGGATGCCGAGCAGGTAGCTGCCGCGCAGGGCGGGGAACGCGCTGGCCAGCGACCGGATGATGGCCGGTGCATTGGCCACCGGGTCGCGCGGGAACAGCAAGGTGCCGAGCGTGTCGTTCTTCAGCCCCGCGCGCAGCACGTCCTGGTCGAAGGTGCGGTTGACCGCCACCATGCCGCCGATGCCCTGCAGCGTGAAGCCCATGCCGAGCGGGATCGGCCGGAAGTCCTCGGCCGTGATGAAGATGATCATCGAGAAGCCCGGCCGGCCGTCGGGCATCTGCGTGGCGATCAGCCCGAAGGCCTTGAGCGTGATGGTCTCGTGGAGCGAGAGCTGCAGCACGCCGGCATAGACCTTCTGCGCGTCGTCGTGGAACAGGAAGCCGCCGCCCGTGAGCACCCCGCTCGCCTCCACCGACAGGCCGACGCCGCTCGGCGGCTTGAATCCGATGTCGAGGTTGGCCACGCCGAGGTTGCCGCCGGTCGACGGGAAGCTCAGGAGGCCCGCGATGCCGATGCGGTCGAGCACCGCGGTCAGCGGGCCGATCGATGCCTTGACGCTGGCCGAGACCTCGGCGTTGACGGCGGCATCCTGCGGGCGCACGGCGAGGTTGATCGCGGAGAGCGTCACGCCCGCGAAGGACAAGCCCACGGGGACCGACGCTTCGAGCGATGCACTGCCCCGCAAGGTCAGGCCCTTGTCGCTGGACCATGCGATGCCCAGGTCGCCCTTGGCCTGCAGGCCGCCGGCGGGAAGAATCTCGCCAAGGAAGCCGTCGCCATTGCCGGCCGCGATGACGATCACCGTCTTCGACACATCCGCCGAAAGGGCCAGCGAGGCACGCGCCTCCGACAGCGCGACTTCCATGCCCAGGCGCGCGCCGCCCACCTCGATGCGCGCGCCATCGGGCTGGCCGATGACGTAGGCCGGCAAGCTGTCGATGGTCGCCAGCGTGGCCGATGCACTGGCCTTCGCCTCGATGGTGCCGGGGCTTGCCAGCAGCGTCACGCCGTGGCGGCCCCAGGCGACCACGTCGATGCCGGCGCTGAGTTCGGCGGCGATCTGCCACGGCCCGGCGCTGCCCTGCACCGCGATCGCGCCGAAGGGGCTGATGACGAGGCCGAGATCACCCTGAGTCGCGGCGGAGAGCGACAGCACGACACCCGACTCCGCGGCCGCGCCGTTCAGCGGATCGTCGACGTACACGATCATCGCGTGCGCCATATGCGGGCCGGCATCGCCGAGCGCCGCCGCGTCGTCCGGGTCGAAGCCGTATCGGGCGCTGAGACCCAGCGCGCGCAGCAGGCGCACAAGCCGCGGAAACAGCTTGTCGGCCATGGCTTGTGCATCGGCAACCGTCTGCATCGGGTTGCCGTATTCGGCACGCAGCACGCCCAGCGGGTCCTTCAGCAGCGCCGGCAGTCGGTCCAGATGCCAGCTGTCGAGACGGTAGCTGTCGCGCACCAGCCGGCCGCCCTGCACCACCGGCGCGTTGGGTTGGCGCTCGTCGGCCGGGACGAGCAGCGTGAGCAGCGCCGCGGCGGGGCGCGCGACCGGGACGCGGCTTTCGAGGATCGCCATCAGCAGCAGGTTGATCAGCTCGCGGCCCAGCCCATCGAGCGCGGCGAGCGGTCCCTGCTGCTCCAGCTTGCGCAACGCATCGAAAGCATCGGCTGCGGCATCGAGCACGGCTGCGATGCTCTCGAAGGACGGCGTCTCTTGCGCGCCGAGCGTCTCGATGCGCGCCTGCAATTCCGCGATGGAGGAGAGCGACTGGATCAGCGTGTTGTTGCTCGCGTCCGGCGGCACGCCCAACTCGGCCAGCATGCGCGGGAGCAAGGCCGGCTCCTCGACCACGCGCACGATGGGCGACAGCAGCACCGACAGCGCACTCGACAGCGTGCCGAAGAAGCTCATCGGACCCCCACGCTCGGCACCGACGTGTCCTCGCTGCCCCCCGAGGGGGTGCGAGCGCCTTCGGGCGGCCGCACGGCGCTCATGCCATCGCCCTCGGCACCATCTCCGGCAACGAAGCATCGTCCGGATCGAGGCTCACCACATAGTCGCTGAGCTGGATTTCCGCGCTGGTGTCCTTGTCCTTGCGCCAGCGCACGGTGTGGTGCAGGCGGCGCAGGCTGGCGTTGGTGGGGTGCCAGTCGAAGGTGATCTCGCAGAAATTGTTGACGCCGATGACCTTGTTGACCTTGCCACCGGCGTTGTACATGCGGTACTTGGTGGCCGCGAGGCGCAGCGCCTCGGCGGCCATCTTGCGCTGGTCGGGCGTGCTGCCCGCGGGCACGGGCGGCATCGGGGTGGTGTCCACCGGCACGGTGACCTCGGGCGGCGTGAGGTAGTCGAGCCGGTAGCTGTAGTCCCAGGGCGTCTGCGGATCGATCGCCGTGCCCAGGAAGAAGCCGTCGGGCGCGGTTTGCAGGGTCGGCTGGTCGAGCTTCACGCTGAAGAGCGGCGTGAAGGGGATCGCGATGGACAGGCCACGCTGTCCGACCACCTTTTCGGAGCCCAGCGAGGTGTTCCAGCCGACGTAGCCCTGCGACGTCGACTTGGGAATCAGCATCCACGCAATAACGTTGGGCGAATAGCCGTAGCCGTCGCGGTGGAAGCCGAGCGTGCTGTCGCTCTGCTTGCGAAACGAGCTTGCCACCAATTGCGCGACGACTGCATTGACCGGCTGCGGCTGCGCGTCCTCGAAGCGCGTCGTCGCCCGGAACAGCAGCCGGCTCGCAAAGCTGAAGTGCACGTCGCCCGACACCATCGCCAGCGCGCCGGTGCGCTTGCCGCCGACCAGCGGCAGCTTGTCGGTCAGGCTGGACATCAGCCGGTCGAAATGGATCGAAGGCAGCTCCCACGCCTCGTATACATCGGGGTAGTGCTCGAACAGGTTGGCGATGACGTCGTGCCGCGCGGCGGAGCGGATCGGCTCCACAGCCGGTGCGTTGGTCGTCATCACCACGATCAGGATGCGCTCGCCGGTGGGCGGCGTGTTCCTGATCTGCGCCACCAGTTGCTCGGTGGGTATCAGCACGCCTCCCCCGACCGTGCCCGTGGGGAACGCGCGCCACGAGCGCGAGTCGGTGAAGATGATCTGGTGGCCCGGGCCTTCGACCGTGTAGTTGTAGGTCAGCGCGTTCGCATCGTGGAACACCGCGTTGGCCGGCCGCGTGGCAAGCACGGAATCCTCGTGCACCGACACCAGCGCGCGCAACGCGGCTCCCTTGGCCTCGTAGCCGGCATCGGTGGTGATGCCGTCGACCAGGTCGAGCAAGGCCTTGCCCGGGCGCGTGCCCTCGAAGTCCTCGGGAACATTGCCCCAGTGCTGGCACAGCGTATAGGCCACCAGCGCGTTCTGCGCCACGCGCACCCCGATCGGGTGCCCGTAGAGCGACTTGCAGGTGTCGCGCGTCATGTTCCAGTCGTCGGTGACCTCGTGGTCGTCGAAGATCATGTAGCTGGGGATGTTGGCCAGCATGCGGCGCACGTCGGGCAGGTCCTTGCGAAACAGTTCGAGCTTGACGGCTTCCTTGTCCATTCCGAAGTGCTGGCCCTTTCGCACGCGTGTCCCGAACCACTTGGCCAGCACCATCGGGTCGCCGCCCAGCACGACGTTCGTGGCCTTGGAGACGTCGCTGAAGATCGGCATGTCCCCGGTGGCGGGCCAGAGCACGTCGGACCAGACCATGATGTACATGCACAGGTATTCGCCCAGCGACAACAGTTGCCCGTCGAGGTCCTCGGAGGTGAAGCCCGCCTTCTCCAGCGGATCGCGGCGCAGGAAGGGCAGCAGCTTGTCGACGTCGGCCTTGCCGCCCGCGTCGTCGAAGGGAATCTGTTCTTTCCAGCCGAGCAGAACGTGCGCCGCGTCCGAAAGCACCATCAACTGCGAGGCCGACACATCGTCTGCGTAGATCTGGTCGCCCGTCAGAAGCAACTGATGCGGCCGCGCAACCGGATTCGAGGACGCCTGCGCGATGAGCTTGTCGCCGATCGAAAAGCAGTCCCTGCCGTTGCCGTGCGGGATGCGGCAGGAGCCGCACAGGATGCGCAGGTCGTCAAGGTTGGCCGGCGGCAGGCAGAAGCTTGGCAGGCCGAAGGGCACGTAGCACAAGGCGGCGGGCACCGCCTGCAGGCCGGTGGCCGTGGGCAGGTCCATCGCCTGCCCGTCATCGAACTTGAAGGACAGGTTGTAGCGGTAGATCACGCCCTCGACCAGGTTGGCCGCCGGCACCGCCGTCACGCACACGATGTGCAGTTGCGCGCCCACCGCCACCGAATGCCGATGGCCCGTGGCCAGCGGCGCATTGAGCACATCGAGCACCGTGAGCGTGACATCGCTGCCCGCGCGCATCGCCAGCCACACGCTGACGCTGCGCGGCGCCACCTTGCGCAGAACTGGGCCTGCCAGCACGCGCGGCAGCGTGGCCAGCCTTGTTGCAAGCGACTGCCAGGCCATGGCGGCTTTTCAACGGATGTGCACGGCGTGCCGCGCGCGAAGGCGCGGAACGCATGCAGCGAGGCGAAGTCTCATCGAGCCTCCTGTTCCGCGCGCCGGCACGGGCGCGGGCCGAATGAAGGGCGCAATGCTGAGCCACGCACCGTCGAAACTCAAGTCAGCCGATGGCCTATACCTCACGAAGTAAGCGCCCGCCTGCGTCCGCTGCCGGTGGTCGAACTACGTGGCATGATGGGTGAGCACTCCCCCACCTGGAGAGAAAGGCAGTGCTCATGATCGACAGACGCGGATGTTTTGTTGCGACTCTTGTTGTCATCGCTCTCGGGGTGCCGCTGGTCGGCGCATCACAGTCCGAAGAGCAAATCCGGCGAATCGGGTTTCTGGCGGGAGGCGCGCGACCTCCCGATGGCGCAGTTCCCGCGGCCTTGCGCAATGCAATCGACGCTGCGGGCAGCGCCGACGGAAGGCGGATCGTGTACGAAGGACGCTGGTCCCAGGGCCATCCCGAGATGCTGCCGGGCCTGGCCGCGGAGCTGATCGCGCTCAAGGTCGACGCGATCGTGACGGTGGGTGGCCCCCCCGCGGCGGCGGCCAAACAGGCGGCGAAGACAGTGCCGGTGGTCGTGATCAACGCCGGCGATGTCGTCGAAACGGGCCTGGTAGCCAGTCTCGGTCACCCGGGCGGCAACGTCACCGGCATCGACGACCCAGCGGCAGTTCTGAGTGCCAAACGGCTGGAGTTCGTGAAGGAGCTCGTCCCCCGCGCCCAGCGCGTTGCCGTGCTATGGAACGCCCGCGATCGCGCGATGACGCTGCGCTTTCACGCGATCGAGAAGGCCGCGGAAGTATTGGGTGTGACGATCGACCCTTTGCCCGTGCGCGAGCCGGACGACTTCAACGTGGCGCTGGCAGCCATGAACCGCACGCGGCCTGACGCCTTGATGATGATCACCGATTCCCTCACGATTCTGAATCGACAGCGCGTGATCGACTACGCGGCAATGCAGCGCATCCCTGCGGTCTACGAATATGCCGCCGAAGTCCGCGCAGGGGGCCTGCTGTCGTATGGCGCGGACGCCGCCGAGAACATGGCGCTGGCGGCGGACTACGTGTACCGCATCATCAAGGGCGCCAAGCCCGCTGACCTGCCCGTGACGCAACCCAACCGGTTTCACCTGACGATCAACATGGGGACAGCCAGGACGCTGGGCCTCGCGTTTCCGCAATCTCTCCTGCTTCGCGCGGATGAGATTGTTCAATAAGCCATCGCCGGGCGCAGACCCAGCCCGCGCGCTGGCGATGCAACTCGGCAACCTTGCCGGTGGCTCCGAAGCACCGCGCATGTTGCGTCCCTGCGAAGGCACGCCGGGCAGTCTCCCGCTACTGCCCCGACTCCTCCACGCCAATGGCCCGCAGCAATTCGCTCAGCTGGACCGGTTTGACCAGGAGAGCCACATCGACCGGACCGCTCGTGGCAAGCAGCTTCAATGCACTCGGCCCATCGCCGGCCAGCAACATATCATGTCCAAGCTCCTGCAGCAGGTCTCGCATGGGCAACGCGACGTCCTCGATGTCTCGCATCAGTTTGCCAACGCCGGCATACTGCGGCCGAACCTCCTGCTGGCGGCACCGGGCCGCTCGACCGCACCGATTCCGCCGCCCGCCCCGTGCCCCGCATCTATCGACGTCGCGTTCTTCCCGAAAAAAGGAGTGCCAGGTGCCGTTGCTTCAAATCTCATTGCGCGCCGGAAAACCGGACGCCTACCGGCAGGCGATCTTTGACAGTCTCTATCGCGCGATGCGCGAAACGCTGAACGTGCCTGAAGATGATCAGTTCATGACCATCACCGAGCATGAGCCAGCGAACTTCCGCTACGGCGCCGCCTTCGGCATAGACCGAAGTGACGAGCTTGTCTTCATCCGGATCACCGTGTTCAACACCCGCACCGCAGAACAGAAGAAAGCGCTGTTCCGGCGAATCGCGGAATTGCTTGGCGAGAGCCCCGGCATACGTTCGGAGGATGTGTTCGTGAACATTGTCGAGGCCGCGTTGGAGAACTGGTCTGTCGGCAACGGCCTCGCGCAGTTTGCTTGAGGATCCAGCGAAGCCCTGCCATGCCTGCGTCGCCCGCGCCAGCACCGGAACGCCGGACATCGGGACCGATGGGGCTCGGATGAAGACAGCGAAAGCGGCGCCGAGACGCCCTGACGACCCGAGCGTCTCCAGGTCGTCGGGCAATGATCGGAACTGTCCTTCAAGCAAGCACACTTCCGTCCGCCACCGGCGCCGGCGCCTGCCGGTAGATTGTCGGTAGGCATAGCACAGGAGACCGCCATGGCAGACGACTTGGGCAACCGCGGGGCCGAGGAGCGCATCCGCATCAGCATCGACGAAGCCCGCTGTTGGGTACGACGTTTCGGTGCGACAAGGGAACACCTTCGCAAGGCGGTCGCCGAGGTCGGCGCGTCGGCCGACCGGATAGCCGGGTACTTCGGAAAGAAGTGAGATGGCGACCGGCAGCAGAACCCTTTGGAAGGGCGCGATTTCTTTCGGGCTGGTCCACATCCCGATCGGCCTGCACACCGCCACGACCGAGCAGGGCGTCGACTTCGACTGGCTCGACAAGCGAACGATGGACCCGGTGGGCTACAAGCGCGTGAACAAGAGGACCGGCAGGGAGATCGACAAGGACAACATCGTGAAAGGTGTCGAGTATGAGGACGGAAAGTACGTCGTCATCTCACCGGAGGAGATCGAAGCGGTCTACCCGCGCACGACGCAGACCATCGAGATTCAACGCTTCGTCGATGCCAACGCGATCCCTTTCGTCTATCTGGAGCGGCCTTACTACGTGGCGCCGGTCAATCGGGGCCACAAGGTGTTTGCGCTGCTCAGGGAGGTGCTTCTCAAGAGCGGGAAGATCGGCCTGGCCAAGGTGGTGATCGCCACCAAGCAGCATCTGGCGGCTCTCGTGCCCAGCGACAAGGCCCTGGTGCTGAACTTGCTGCGCTGGGGCGACGAGGTCAAGTCCCTGGACGGCCTGGATCTGCCACCTGCCGGCACCAAGGACGCGAAGATCAGCGCTGCGGAAATGAAGATGGCCGAGCAGCTGGTGAAGGACATGTCCGGCGAATGGAAGCCCGAAGATTTCAAGGACGAGTTCAAGCACGAGGTCATGAAGCTCGTGGACAAGAAGGTCAAGGCGGGGGACACCGAGACAGTGATCCAACCCGAAGAAGAAGCTCCCTCGGAAGGCGCGGAGATCATTGACCTGACGGAGTTGCTCGCCCGGAGCCTGAAGGGCGGCAAGGCCTCGAAGCCGGCCGCACGAAAGACTCTCCGCAAGGCGGCAGCCAGGAAGACACCCGTGGCGAAGGCGCGCAAGGCGGCGTGAGCGTTGCACGCCTGCGTCGATCCGCCGAATCGCAATCTACACCACCCGACAGGCCCGGTCTGGCTCAGCATCCGGCAGGCTGAACCCCCCTCTGCTGAATCGCAGCGGAATCGAGGCCGAACCGGAGTCCGGTGTTTCCGCCAGCAGCCGGCGACTCGACCTGCGCGGCGAGGTGCCGCATCTGCTATGCATCAATGAGGCGGAACTGAGTCTGTTTGATTCGCCGTCGCTGAGCGACATTCGGACATGCTCAATGTCCTCCCGGGAAGGGCGCCTGAATGATCGATGCCTTGACCCTTGCCCGCATCCAATTCGGGTTCACCATTTCCTTTCACATCGTCTTCCCTGCCTTGACCATCGGCCTGGCCAGTTATCTCACCGTGCTGGAAGGCTTGTGGCTGAGGTCGCAGCGCCAAGCCTACATGGACCTGTATCACTTCTGGTCCAAGGTGTTTGCGGTGGCTTTCGGGATGGGCGTGGTTTCCGGGCTGGTCATGGCGTATCAGTTCGGCACGAACTGGAGCAACTTCTCGCGCTTTGCCGGCGGTGTGACCGGGCCGTTGCTTGCCTACGAGGTACTCACCGCCTTCTTTCTCGAAGCCGGCTTCCTTGGCGTCATGCTTTTCGGACTCAAGCGCGTCGGCCCGGGTCTGCATTTCATGTCGACAGCCGCGGTGGCCGTCGGCACCCTGATCTCGGCCACCTGGATCCTGGCATCCAACAGCTGGATGCAGACACCGCAGGGCCACGAGATCATCGACGGCCGCGTGGTGCCGGTGGACTGGCTGCGCGTGATCTGGAATCCATCCTTCCCATACCGACTCGCGCACATGGTGGTTGCTGCATTCCTGGCGACCGCGCTGATGGTGGCCGGCAGCGCAGCCTGGCAGCTGCTGCGCGGGCGCGACAACGAGCCGATCCGCGTGATGTTCTCGATGGCGCTCTGGATGGTCCTGATTGCGGCGCCGATCCAGGCCTTGATCGGCGATCAGCACGGGCTCAACACGCTGGAGCACCAGCCCGCGAAGCTGGCCGCCATCGAAGGCCATTGGGAAAACAGACCCGGTGAAGGCGTCCCGCTCGTCCTGTTCGGATTGCCGGACACGGCCGCGGAAAGCACCCGCTACGCTGTCGAGATCCCGCACGCGGGAAGCCTGCTGCTGACGCATTCCTGGCAGGGCGACATTCCCGCGCTCAAGGACTTTCCGCGCGAAGACCGGCCGAATGTCGCGGTGGTGTTCTGGACCTTCCGGTTGATGGTCGGGCTCGGCTTTCTCATGATCGCACTGGCGCTATGGGCGGCCTGGCTTCGATGGCGCAGTCGCCTCTTCATGTCACCGGCGTTCCTGCGCTTCGCTGTCGGGATGGGCCCGTCAGGCCTGGTCGCCATCCTCGCAGGCTGGTTCACCACGGAGATGGGCCGGCAACCCTGGGTTGTCTACGGATTGATGCGCACGGCCGACGCCGCCTCGCCCCGGCACACCACGGGCCAGATGGCCGTCACGCTCGCCATCTTCGTTGCCGTCTACCTTCTGGTCTTCGGGGCGGGCACGGTGTATGGCTTGCGCCTGATCGCCAAGGGGCCATTGGTGCACGAAGGCGACGATCCGGTGGACGGTGGCCCCGGTGAGCCTCGCCAGCCGATGCGGCCGCTTTCAGCCGCGGACGAGGACATGCCGCGCACGCTTTCCGGGGAGCTCCGCCATGGGCATTGACCTGCCGCTGACCTGGGCCGTGATCATCCTGTTCGGGGTCATGATGTACGTGGTCATGGACGGGTTCGATCTCGGCATCGGCATTCTCTATCCCTTCTTCGACGCGAAGGACGACCGCGACGTGATGATGAACACCGTCGCGCCCGTATGGGACGGCAACGAGACCTGGCTCGTGCTGGGCGGCGCAGGACTGTTGGCCGCGTTTCCGCTGGCTTATGCGGTGATCCTGAGCGCCTTCTACTTGCCGCTTGTCCTGATGCTCGTGGGGCTGGTGTTTCGCGGCGTGGCCTTTGAGTTCCGCTTCAAGTCGCCGCCTGGAAAGCGCCGGCTCTGGGACAAGGCCTTCGTCGGTGGCTCGGTGACCGCGACCTTCTTCCAGGGCGTCACGCTAGGGGCGTACATCGACGGCATCCAGGTCGCCGACGGCAACTATGCCGGCGGTGCCTTCGACTGGCTGACGCCGTTCTCGCTTTTCACAGGCGCCGGCCTGATCGCTGCCTATGCATTGCTGGGCGCTACATGGTTGATCATGAAGACCGAAGGCTCGCTGCATGAACGCATGCGCCTCTTGGCAAAGCGCCTGGCCTGGGTTCTGCTCGCGGTGCTTGTCGTGATCAGCGTCTGGACGCCACTTGCGCACCACGAAATCGCAGCGCGATGGTTCAGCCTTCCGAATGTGTTCTGGTTCGCACCCGTGCCGGTGCTGGTGCTGTTGGCCATCCACAGGCTTCTTCACGATCTCGAGGGAGAAAGCCACGCGTCACCCTTCGTCCTGACCCTTGCCCTGATCTTCCTGGGCTATAGCGGTCTGGGCATCAGCATGTGGCCGAACATCATCCGGCCGGGAATCTCGATCTGGGACGCCGCCGGTCCACCGCAAAGCCTAGGCTTTGCGCTGGTGGGGGCGCTGCTGATCATCCCGATGATCCTCACGTACACGGCCTTTTCGTATTGGGTGTTTCGCGGCAAGGTCCGCGTGGGCGAGGGCTACCATTGAACCGCAACGAACCGTCGCCCGATGCCGTCGACTGGCGCAGGCGCCTGGGATGGCTCGCCTTGTTCTGGCTGTCGGGCGTTGCCGGAGTCGGTGTGGTGGCGTGGGTCTTGAAGTTGCTGCTGCGGGCGGTGGGACTGGCGACCTGAGGCACATCGGCTGCCGAGCGCAGGGCTGCGCGGCAAATCGCGTTGGCCCCGGCACGTGCATGCCCGGATCACCGGGCAAGATTTCCGGACGCATGGCCCGACTTGATTGACGCCGCGCTTCGATCATTGACGCTCCTTCAACGACATTGAAAGAGGTCATCATGGAAACTGCCGCTCCCTCCGCGAACCAGTACTCGAAGGTCATCGCGAATTCCAAACGCATCCGCTGGGACATCGACAACGACGTCATCCGTCGCCGGCGATTCGATCTCGAAAAGACTTTCCTGCCGTCGGGCCTGTCACTGGTGAACGAGCTGGATTTCATGACGTCCGATGACCAGCGTCTGCTGAGCCAGGTGCAGGGTCGAAGCTACGCCTACATCTTCGGTCTGGTGGAGCGCTTCATCGGCGCCAAGGTGCTCGAGATCAGCCGGCAGCACGCGCTCGGCGACCAGATGGCGCTGGAGGCCCTGGTCCGCATGGCCGACGAGGAGCTGAAGCATCAGGAGCTGTTCCGGCGCATGGAAGCGATGATGGCCGCCGATATGCCGGCGGGCTATGTTGCTACGGCCGATCCCAACGCCGTCGCGAACGCCGTGCTGAGCAAGAGCTCCTGGTCGGTCCTTGCGCTGACACTGGACATCGAGCTCTTCACGCTGGCGCACTATCGCGCCAGCATCGAGCCCCGGGACGACCTGTGCGCGCTGTGGAAAGACGTCTTCCTGGCCCACTGGAAAGAGGAGTCGCAGCACGCGGTGCTGGACGAACTCGAATTCCTTCGCGAGGACGCACGCCTGAACCCGGCCGAACGCGACGCGGCCGTCGGCGACCTGATCGACCTGGTCGTGGCGGTCGACGGCATTCTTCAGGCTCAGGCGCGCGCCGATGCGACCTACTTCCACTCGATCGCGGGCACGCGCTATGCCGATGCGCAACGCGCCGCCATCGGCGAGGGGGTCTTGAAGGCGTATCGCTGGCAGTACATCGTGTCGGGCGTGACGGCGACGCGCTTCCAGGAGGTGCTCTTGGGCGTGCTCGATGACACGCAGACTGCCAGGGTCATGGATGCGCTCCAGCCGCTGCTCTATGCGATGCCCGCGGCGATTCGCCATTGAGGCATCACGATGCCCGTCAGGGTCCACCACAGGAGACCGAGATGCTGCCCGAATTGATGCTGCTGGGTTTCACCGCCTGGACCCTGATGCTCCTGCTCACCACCGTGGGTGCCTACCGGTTGAGCCGGGTCTTCCGTGGTCGGGCGGGAATGGGAGATTTCCGCGCCGATCGTGTCGAGGGGCAGGACTGGTACGTGCGCGCCATGCGCGCGCACGCGAATTGCCTCGAGAACCTTCCCGTGTTCGCCATACTGGTCTATGCGTTGCGCGCCTTCGGCATCGTCGACCACGCGGTGGACGCCCTGTGCGTGGTCATCCTGGCGGCGCGGATCCCCCAGTCGCTGGTCCATGTCTGCTTCGCCCAGACGGATCGCGTCGTGTCGCTGCGCTTCACATTGTTCTTCGTTCAGTTCCTCAGCTTCTTTCTGCTGATCGCGTGGATCGCTTTCCATCATTGAATTCAGATGGACTCCTGAGGCTGTGCTCACGGCGCCAGGATGCCGGGGGCATGCCGAACTCACGCTTGAAGGCGCGGCTGAAGGCGGTGTCGGTTTCATAGCCGACCTCGAGCGCGATGTGCATCATGCTCAAGGCGCTGCGCCGCAGCAGGTTCGATGCGAGCGCCATGCGCCACTTCCCGAGATATTGAATGGGGGGCTGTCCGACAAAGTGAGTGAATTTCTCGGCAAGTACCGACCGCGATGTCCCGGCCTCTCGTGCGAGGCTTTCGAGCGTCCACTGATACGCCGGCTTCTCGTGCATGAGGGCGAGGCACTTGCCGACGGCGCGGTCGCGCAAGCCCGCGAGCCAGCCGGTCTGGCCCTCCGACATCTGGGAGATGTACCGACGCAACGTCTCTACGACCAGCACCTCGGACAATTTGGCCAGCATGCCTTCGCCACCGGGTTGCGTGGAAGCGGCCTCCGCCACCGCGTAAACGAAGGAACGCTCCACCCAGTCGGTCTTTTCGTCTCTCCGCAGTCTGACCGTCAGCACCCGGGGCAGCGTCGCCAGGACCGGCCGGCAAAGGATGGGATCGCATGACAGATAGCCGCAGATGAAGCGGGTCGGCTCGCCGCCGCCGCCCAACTGCAGTTCGTCGGGCCTCTCGCGCAGCAGCGCGCGCACATCGAGCAGCGGCCCAGGACCATCCAGCCCTGACGAGGCCATGGTGTGGGCATCGCCATGCGGAAACAGGATGATGTCGCCGGCTTGCAAGTGGAGCGGCGGCATGCCGTCGAGCTTCACGGTGCACGAACCGTCCACGAAGAAATGGTAGAAGAGCAGTCGCTCGGATCCCGCGTTCACCTGCCTCGCCACCGCCTCCGCTTCCGGCGAGGCAAAACACCATGGTGCGGTGAATCTGGCGTTGAAGAAGATCGCGCTGTTGAACTGCAGGATCTTCAAGACCTCTGACAAGGCATCCATATCGACTTCGCCTCCGCAGGAGCGTCGCCATTTGACCACCTTTCACTCGCTCGATACATGCTCACTCTGACCCGCTTGACAATCCAGCGCGCCAGGAAAGAACGCTTGCCTCAAGTCGCCGGGAGCCTGACGTTCACGACCTTGCTGTCAATCGTGCCCTTGCTTGCAGCGAGCTTCGCGCTGTTCACGCGATTCCCGATCTTCAGGCGGTTCAAGGACGCGCTGCAGGAATTGTTGTTGAGCAGGCTGCTGCCAGCCGACATGGCACGTACGGTTCTGAAATATCTGAATCAGTTCGCGGCGAACGCCAGCAGCCTGACCTGGGTTGGCTCGCTTTTCTTGCTGGGCACAGCCATTGCGATGCTGCTGACCGTGGAGAACGCGCTGAATCAGATGTGGGAGATCAGGAAGAACCGGCCGTTTCTCAGGAGGGTCGGCCTGTATCTGCTGGCGTTGACCGTCGGGCCGCCCGTTCTGGGTCTGAGCCTGTGGGCAACGTCGTATTTGCTCGGCATTTCCATCGGCCTCATCGGCGCAGTGCCACCGTGGCTTGCCTTCGTGCTCGGCCTCGGGCCGCCCATGCTCTGCGCTGCTGCGCTGACAAGCTTGTTCTACCTCGTCCCGAACACCAAGGTACAGCTGCGCGACGCCGTCGCGGGCGGCCTGATCGCCAGCCTTGTTTTCGAATTGGGCAAGCATGGCTTCACTGCCTACCTCGTCAAGGTGCCGACCTACAAGGCGCTGTATGGGGCCTTCGCGGCGCTCCCCATGTTCCTGCTGTGGGTGTATTTCTCATGGTTGGTCACGCTTGTCGCAGCCATGATGACTGCCAATCTGGCGCTCACCCGACGGCGGCCGACGGGCAGGCCGGCACGGGCCTGAATTCGATGGGCAGGTTCAGCCCGTCGCGTGCGCCGGCGAGCCAGGAGCCTTCGAGCAGAGGAACATCGTGTGGCTCGAGACCTGCACGGACACGTGCATTTCGGGGCGGGCCGACTCCGGGCCGCTTCGCTGGCAGTGGCACTGCGCATGGCGGGTGTCCCGAGTTACCCGTTCTCGCTCGCCCCGAAGCAACATTTTTCGTTGGGGCACATGTCGAAAACGCGCAGAATTTCGCCCCAGGGGCTTCCCGCCGCATTGGAATTGAAATGATCGAACTCCCCACGCCCGCGCAACTTGCTGCCATTGAAGATGAAGAGCTTCACACCTTGGCGAGCGCGTGGCGCAAGCGCGCGCTCCGCGGCGACAAGGATGCCAACGGGATTGCACACGCGCTGGAGGTCGAACAAAGGCGGCGCACGCGGGCCAGCCAGATGCAGCAACTGCCGCGCGACCCGGAACCGCTCAGCGCGAGACCCTGGTGGCGATTCTGGCGCGGCGACGATGGCGGCGAGCCGAGGCATGACGGATAGACGACTTCAGTCGCTCACGGGAAGCGCGTCGCGGGGAACGTGGTTCAGTCGGCCCGCGCAGCGGGTGTTGCCTGTCGTAGCGGCCGAGCGCGCCACCTGCAGCTCACTAAATCACTTCATCCGCTCGCGATAGCAGCGATTGCGGGATTGTGAGACCGAGCGCTCTGCCGGTCTTGAGGTTGACGAAGCGAAAGCGCCGCGACCCACCGGTGCGTCTCGCCAGACCGCTGTTTGGCGCAGGCGCAGGCGCGCCCGCGGGCCACGTTGCCGGCCGTGGACTCGGTCGATATTCTGGACCGCAGCGGAGATGGCATTCCTCCCCTAACCGCCCATTCGGGCTGATGATGCCTACCCGGGTCCAGCGTGGACTGGCGTAGGCATTATTGATGCGCAACTCGCGCGCATTGCCACACTGGTCGCTCCGGTCCCTTTTTGACCAAGGAGCGGCGACATGAGCGGCTTTTCATTTCTTGCGGTCTTCGGCGGCGCCGGTTTCGGTGCATTGCTGCGCTGGTGGCTCGGCGGCTGGCTGAATCCGGTGTTTCCCACGATTCCCCTGGGCACGCTGGCTGCCAATCTCATCGGTGGCCTGCTGGTCGGCGTCGCCAGCGCCTTCTTCACGCACAACAGCGGCCTCGCACCCGAATGGCGACTGCTGATCATCACCGGCTTCATGGGCGGCCTGACGACGTTCTCCACTTTCTCGGTCGAGGTCGTGACATTGATCAGCCGACAGGAGCACTGGTGGGCGCTGGGTGCGGCGAGCGTGCACCTCGTCGGCTCGCTGATCCTGACCGGAATCGGCATCCTGATTGCCAATGCGCTGTTCATCAGGACCTAAACGGGGACTGCAAATGAACGCCGACAACACGGTCCCACGGAACCGGGACATTTCGAGCCGAAGGAGGCCACCATGCAAGGCATCTACCTCAAGTTCTACGTCCAGGAGAACCGCCGCCACCACGGCATCCTTGCCTACGAATGGCTCCTGCAGGAAGCCAGGAAGCTGGGCATCCACGGCGGCTCGGCCTTTCGCGCCATCGCCGGTTTCGGTCGCCACGGCAAGCTGCACGAAGAGCACTTCTTCGAGTTGGCCGGCGATGTCTCGGTGGAGGTCGGGTTTGCGCTGAACGAGCAGGAAGCGCAAAGCTTCCTCGCGCACCTGGCCGGCGAGAAGCTCCGGCTGTTCTACATCAAGGTGCCCCTGGAAATGGGCGTCGTCGGGAGCGAGCCTTGACCGCTACCTGGGCGCTGGCCGCGCTATGGCTTTTGCTGGCCTTGGCAGCGACGCTGATGTCGATCGGTGGCCGTGGTGTATGGCCGTCATTCTGGAGTTCGGCTTCAACGCGACCGACTACGGCAAGACGGTGCTGGCCGCCCGGCCACCGTGCTGGCGCTGGGCTTCATCTCTCTGCGCCATTCACTTCCACGCCCGTCTTCTTTGCGGCCTGCGGGATCGCGGCAATCTCGCTGCCCTGGCTCAATCCGAGGTTTTTCAAGCGCTTCGGCGGGCGGCCTTCGGAGCTGGAGGCTTGGCGGAGGCCTCTCTCGCCAAGCGCGTCATCGATCATGCGCACTGCTGTGTGCCGGTCGCGGGGTGAGATGAAACACCCCCGAAGCACCTGCGGCGCCTCCCCCGCCAGGGATCCCTCGAGGGGAAGCACCCGGCGGGCCGGCAAAGCCGGTTCCGCGGGTGCCCACGAACGGACTTCGCAGTGCTCGTCCTGGTTTCATGCGTCGCGGCTGGCGCGATAGCGTGGTAGAAAAAAGATATGAGTCACGCGCCAGGCAACCGAAGAGCAGCCACCGGCAGCACTCGCGGCTTCCTGCCAACGGCCGGCGTAATCATCGCCAGGGTCCTCGGCCCCGTCGACCGTCGCCGAACCGACGCGCCAGGCATTTCTGTGCAACCGCTATCCACGCCGGTGTAGAGTTGAACGAAATCGAAAGTTGATCGTGAAAAGCCTGTTTCTCGTGCGGCACGCCAAATCGAGTCGCGGTGATCCGTCCTTGCCCGACCGGGAGCGACCGTTGGACGATCGCGGCCTCCAAGACGCGCCCACGATGGGCAAGCGCCTCCGCAAGCGCGAGGTGAAGCCCGATCTGCTCATGTCGAGCCCGGCACTGCGCGCGCTGACGACGGCACAACTCATCGCCGACGAACTCGGATACCAGCGCAACGACATCGCCCTTGATGAACGGCTCTACGCCAGCAGCGCGGACAACTTGCTCGCCATCATTTGCGCACTCGACGACAAGCTGGACCGCGTGATGCTCTTCGGCCACAACCCCGAGTTCACTGACCTCGCACACCGGCTGTCGAGCGAGATCACCGACATGCCCACATGTGCCGTCGCCGAGTTCCGCTTCGATGCAAATGTGTGGGCAGATGTCGGGGTGATTGCGCCAACGGTCAAGCTGGACGCGCCGAAGAAGTAGCTCGTGCCAGTCGGCGGGCGCGGTAGGTGGCAGTCAGCGCCAGCCTTCGCAGATGTGTCCATCAACTCGCGCAGGCGCGCGAAGGTGGCCGGCGTCCAGACCGACCGTGGTGACCCCCACACCGACGCGGTGGTTCATCGCGCCCAGCACTGGCTGCAAAGGAACATGTCCCGGCCGATCCGCAGGTGCCGAGCTCGCGCGATTGCCGAATCGAACATGCAGCCGTCCACCGGCGCAAAACGGGAACGACTGACAAGATTTTCAGCCTCTGTCCGACAAAGAAGATGCTCCCCGCCATAAAACTAGCCCTAGGCTGGGAATTTTTGACACCCGGACTGAGGACAGTGCCATGACGGACAGTGACCCGCGGCTCGCGCGCATCTGCAGTTGCTGTGCGCACCGGCTGCCAGCTTTGTATGGATCCCGGGTTCAGTGCCATGCGCGCGGCAACACCGCGTCTTCGCGTCGGAAGCCAAGCGTCGGGGCCGGGCAGATGCGGGCCTCGCGCTTCACCGCCTTCTCCTTCCTGATCCATTCGCTCTTGGCTGCGACATGGGGTCAGCCCGCGCTCGTGAATCGAATGGCCGCCAAGGGCTCTTCGAGATGACCAAATACTGCGAGGCGTGCCACACGGCGAACAGGGACAGGGCGCGGTTCTGTCGCGGGTGTGCGGGTCGATTCTCCGGCGTTCGCTTCGCTGCGAATGCCTTCGTGCCTCCCGTGCCTACCGCGCCTGCCGTGCCTGCCGCGCCTGCCGCGCCGATGTCGGCTGCTTTTCCAAAGGTGCCCGACGTGCGCACCTGGGGCGCGCGTTCGACCGACACGCAGGCCGTGACGACGTTGGCACGCTTGCCACGCGCTGCGTCGTCGAAGCTCATGCGCAGAGGGTGGCTGCAACTGCCCGCTCGCGTGAATTCGTCCGTAGCGCGCCTACTGATCGCGCTGCTGGTGACCCCCAGCGCATTGTTTTCCTGGCATTGGCTGCACAC
The DNA here is from genome assembly GCF_037889915.1 of Variovorax humicola. Lineage (NCBI taxonomy): Bacteria > Pseudomonadati > Pseudomonadota > Betaproteobacteria > Burkholderiales > Comamonadaceae > Variovorax > Variovorax humicola. Next base: position 199,210 of record NZ_JBBKZV010000009.1, read on the forward strand.
CGCCAACCACAGCCCAACGTTGGAGAGTCCGCCGTCGAAGCAAGAACCGGCTGCAGCGGCGACGTTGGCGACGAGTGCTCTCTTGCCGGTGAAGTCACATCCTGGGGAGCCCGCTCCCCCCATTGCCGGGAGAGTCCTGGTTCAGGGGCAAGCGCCGGGTCCTCCAGAGGCGCTGGACCCGGCGCCAGGAGGGGAACGTGACCCGCCAGCCGGGATTCGGCGTGAGCCGGAGCCGGGGCGGGCGCCGGTCGCGGCAGAGGAGGCAAGCGTGCCGGCGACTGGCGTTGCCGGCGATGTCACTGCCGCCTCGGCTGCAAGCCGGGGGAGTCCTGGTCCAGAGGCAAGCGCCGGCTCCTTCGGAAGCGCTGGACCGGATGCCAGCCCAGGTGGCGCCGGCAACTCGGGCGGCAGCGGCGGTCCAGGCGTTGGCACCGATGCTGGTGCAGATGTTGTGCTGGTGCCGTGGCCGGCGGCGCCGGAGCAGGCGGTCGCGGCAGAGGCGGGCCTGGGGGTGGTGGGCCCGGCACTGGTGATCTCGGCTGTAGTGACGTTCGACAAAAGCAGACGCCGCACCGTTGGCGCATTCAACCACGGCCCTAAAATTCTTGCTCGCTTGGCTTGGTGGCCAAATCGCAATTGCTCAACTGGCTGATCTATGAAAGTCCTCCTTGTAGGAAACTATGCGCCCGATGCTCAGATCAGCATGCTGGCCTTCCGACGCATGCTTGAGCGTGAGCTGCCGACCTTGGGGTGCGAAGTTCGCGTCACTTCGCCGCGGCGGAGACTGCAGCGTGTGCCATCGAGTTCGCGCTGGTGGAAGTGGCTCGGCTATCTCGACAAGTTCATCCTTTTCGCGCCCACCCTTGCGCTTCAGGCGCGGTGGGCCGACGTGGTTCACATCTGCGATCACTCCAATGGCATGTACGTACGCTGGGTCAGGCGCAAGCCTACCGTCATTACCTGCCACGATGTCATCGCTGTCCAGGCCGCGAGAGGCATGGTCGACGGTTGGAACGTCAACTGGAGCGGCCGGATATTTCAACGTCTTATCGGGCGGGGGATGGGGGACGCCGACCTCGTCGCCTGCGCATCGGCGTTGACGCGTCGCGCTCTACTGGACCTTCAGCTCGCGCACGAGCATCGCGTACTGACGGTGCCCAATGGGCTGAACGATGACTTTTCGGTTGTATCGCCCGATGAAGCACAGCACCTCATCGGGCGATTTGGCATAGCGAAGCACGACAGCTATCTGCTTCATGTCGGCTCGGACCTGCCACGGAAGAATCGAAAGACCGTGGTTGAAGCGTTCGTTGCCCTTCATCGCAATGCGGCCGAGCGCGGTACACCTGTGCTCGCGCAGTCGCTGATACTTGTGGGGCCACGGCTTGAGCCGGCCATGATCGCCTTGCTATCCGAATGCGGCCTCGCCGACAGGGTGAGCACCATCCAGGACGTTTCCCATCAGGAGCTGCGTGCGCTCTACGCCAGGGCGACGGCTCTGCTGTTTCCTTCGCTGCAGGAAGGGTTTGGATGGCCAGTCATTGAGGCGCAGGCGTGTGGTTGCCCCGTGTTTGCATCTGACTTGGCGCCGATGAACGAAGTCGGTGGCTCGGCCGCTTGCTATATCGATCCTCGTGATCCCGAGGCCATCGCCCGGACCCTGGAGCAGGCCGGCGGACGGCTGGCAGCGATGCGTGAACTCGGATTCCAAAATGCCTTGAACTACTCCGCAGCTCAGATGATGGAGAACTATCTTGCCGTCTACCGTCGAGCGGTGGCAGCGAGGGAATCCCGCTCGAAGCGCGGAGAATCCTGCGAAGGGCAGCTGCCCCGCAACCAGCTATTTGCAGCAGGTGTGATTGCGGTCGTGTTCGCCCTGCTGTGGCTTGCCCAGCCCTTGAACTAGACGGACTTGCGTCACGCACGAACTCGCGGAGCCGCAGACCATCGAGATTGAGGCGTACGCGTTCACCTGCATGGTCAGGTCAATGCGCAACCATTGGGTGTCATGCTCGACGTGCGGGCGCAGCGCACAAGTTCGGCCTTTCCTCGACCACGCACGTGTGGCTCGCGGCCGCCATGCCGATATCAAGGACTTCGACGGCCTTGCCGCCATGGCGTCGGCCCCGCAGCTGGTAGCTGCGCGCGCTCGGCGTCGAAACCGACTTTGATTCGTCGTCTTCCCAGAGCCCTTCCTGGTCAGGTGTGCTTGGGTGACGCTCAGCAATGTGACGAAGGTGTGCGATTCTTCCTTCATTCGCAGGCCGAGGGGCAACACAATGTCCCGCATGCAACATCCGTCGACCGACCCCCAGACCTTCAGCAGCTTCGTTTCCTTGAATCGCGCGGACCGGACGCACCAGCCCAAGGAAGCCCCGCTGTCAAAGGAACGAATTGCCAGCTTCGTGATAGCGGGGATTGTCGCCGCCATTGCGATCTGCATGCTGCTGGCCGCCCGGTAGCCCACTCCCAGGCGCGCGCCATCCTGCACGAAAGCCATGCTCAAATTCTTTCAACGCCCTCATCCCCGGCAGGCTCACCCCGAGCCGACTGCCGCGAGTCGGCCAGCGCCGACGCTCGATGCGCACCCGTTGCGTGTCGCCACGGACGTAAACAGCGTCGAACGGGGCGCGAAGGACGCTCCCGAGACGGTGGTCAGTGAGTTGTCCGAATTGGAGGCGCACGCTCTTTGCGCGCGCGAAGGTATCCCGGTGTTCTGGCCGCGACGCGACCGCCACGAGCGCGACTGAGCCGGTCCCGCTGGCACAGGGCCCGCGATGGGGTCCGTCCTACTGTTGAGGTTGGAGTGTGCTGGCCACGGCACGCGGCCGCGATCAAGTCATTGCTCGCGCGCGTCACGAGACCCGGGATACTCCGTGACGTTCTGCGTGCTCCTGGCACGAGCCTGTTCGGCGCCATGCAAGCTCGTCGTCGCCCGAGAGAGCGCGTAGTCGGCATAGAGCCCGTCGACCGTTGCGATCCACCGGTCAACGGCGGCTTCGTGGCCGACCTCCTCCGCGGCGACGACCTTCTCCTCGCCGTCGGTCGTCCTGGCGACGAATTGATCCTGCGCGCCTCGTTGCCCGGTGCCCCGATCGCTCGGATCGCCCTGCTGCAGAGGTGAGCGGCGCCGCGGATAGGGCGGCACCGCGATGCCGGCCCTGCGAAGAATGACTTCCTTCTGCTCTGTGCTCAGCATGATCTGTCTCCCAACCACCGGTCCAGTCTTCAGGCCGGACATCAGGGTCACATCAAGTCTGCCCTCCATCGCGCAGAAAGTTGTCGGCGCAGGTGCTTCGCGGGCGTAGGCGGTGTCTGGCGACCACTATCGCCCGGCGCGAAAGTGGTGACAGCGCTGGGCAAACGCAGGGCGGCCAGCAGTCGTATTCCGGCCGGCCGCCTCAAAGCGCCGGCGTGTTTTTAGCCGCAGCAACTTCTGCGATTCCCAGAGGCCGCGCGATGGCTTGTCCTCCGTTTGACTTTTTTCTGCGCATCCCTCTTGAAACCTGTACTGGCGACTTCAGTTCCGCTTCGGAAGCGCTGGAAGGACGCCTCCGGCGCTCTGTTCAACCTGAATGGAGGTATTCGCTATGTATCGATCTCTCTTCCCGCGGGACATGTTCGCGGAGATGGAGCGCCTGCAACGCGAGATGCAGCAGGCGCTGGAACTGTCCCCCAGCATCCGCGGATTCGGACGCGGAGGATTTCCCGCGCTGAATGTCGGGGGCACGGACCGAACCGTCGAGATCTATGCCTTTGCGCCCGGCGTGGATCCCAACACGCTTGAAATCGATCTTGACCGCGGCGTGCTGACGATCGCAGGCAAGCGCCCCTCGCGCCTCGCCGAGCCGGCCAGCGACGGTAGCGGCACGCAGGCGGCTGTGCACATCAACGAACGCTTCGCTGGGGAGTTCCGTCGCGTTCTGTCGCTGCCGGACGACGCGGACCCCGACGCCGTGACTGCCAGTTACCGCGACGGTGTCGTCCAGATCACCGTGCAGCGGCGTGCCTCGGCCCAGCCGCGTCGAATCACCATTCAATGACGAGAAAGGAGCTCGAAATGAACGATCTTCGCAAACACGATGGGACCTCCTCGGTCGAGCGGCAATCGCCTCAGGGTGCACGGCCGTACACGGATGGCGCACTGATGCCACCGGTGGATGTGATCGAGGACAGCAACGGCATCACGCTGTATGCCGATTTGCCCGGTGTCTCGCGCGACAAGCTGAATCTGCAGGTGGAGGCGGGAACCCTCACGATCGACGCGGAGCTCGACCTGGCCCTGCCGCAGGAGTTGCAGGCCAGTCATACCGAGGTCGCGTTCGGGCGCTTTCATCGCAGCTTCACCTTGAGCCAGGAGCTGAATCCGGAAAAGGTTGCTGCCGAGCTGTCAAACGGTGTCTTGAAGCTGAGCATCCCGAAGGCGGAGCACGCCAAGCCACGGCGCATCGCCGTCCGTGCCGCGTGAGGGACGGGGCGGCGCAAGCCGCCCCGTCGTTCGCTGCAATCTTCACGGCTGTCTGCGCAGGAGCTGATCACGGATCTGCTTGCACAACTCGCCACGCAGCGATGCCGGAATCTTTTCGAAATCGTCGCGAGCACGCGGGCAACCACGCCTAGGCTGACGAAAAGGTTTTGGGTATCGTAGTCAACATGGTCGTCGCCCGCCCCGCACTCGTTGCAGACAATGCGCGTCCCACGCTCGACGTGGCCGTGGTGATGCGGCGCGAACGCATCCACGGAGCCGCGAGCCGGTGGCAGCAGTGGCGGTGGGTGCTCGATAGCGTCTTGCGTGACGAGCCAGGCTTCGGCCGCGGCGTGCGCTTGCTTTCCCGCGACGACGATGCACAGCGCTGGTTGCATCCGGGCTTCCAGGTGAAGCTGTTCCAGGACGATCTCGAGGGCTATTACCTCAACGCCACGGCGCCGGCGCCTTGCTGGTTTGTGTTGTGGCGCATGGACGAGCAGCCGACAGAGGCGGGCGAGCCGATGGCGCGGCCGATCGTGGTCAGCCTGAGTTACCACGATGCCGGCCGATGGCTCGACGCGCAGGAACACGTCGACCAGGTGCGCGCGCCACTGGAAGTGGTTGGTTGGCTCAGCGCCTACATCGATGCGAACTACATTGTCGAGCCGAAGCGGCGCCACCGGCCCCAGAGCTTCAGGCCGCTGGTGGACCGGTTTGGCAACGCGGCCAGCGTATCGACCGAAAAGCGCGCCGGCCGGGGAGCCGGAGATGTCTGACCCCGAAAGCTTCCTGAATCGATGGTCGCGCCGCAAGCAGGCGTCGGCACTGGCGTCCGCCCCTGCTTCGGCTCCGGCCGAGGGGACCGATCCCCACCCCGGTGCCCTGCCGCAACCTCAGGCGGACCGGCAGGAACAAGCGTCGCCACTCACGCTGGCCGACGCCGACTCGCTCACGCTGGCTTCCGACTTCAAGCCCTTTCTCGCGCCCAACGTCGCGCCGGAAGTCAAGAACGCTGCGTTCAGGAAGCTCTTCGCAGATCCGCACTTCAACGTGATGGATCGCCTGGACATCTACATCGACGATTACTCGAACCCGGCGCCGCTGCTGCCGAGCACGCTGCGCCAGATGGCGAGCGCGAAATTCATGAACTTGTTCGAAGAGGAAGAGGAAATCAAAGAGAAGGAAAGCGCAGCGCCAGCCGGCGCCAGCGCATCCGAGACCCAGGCCAGCCAGCCCGTCGACGCTCCGGAGAATGCCGCAGCGACACCCGCCAGCCAACCTCACGATGACACGCAAAACGCTGATCTGCGACTGCAACCAGACGATGCCGCTCGAGCCGAAGACGCTCGGCGTGGCGCTGGCTGAACCGCTCACCCTCCATTCAGGCCTTTGTCGACGCGAGGCCCCCGCGTTCCTGCGGGCGCTGGCCGACGCCGATCAGGTCGTCGTAGCGTGCACGCAGGAAAAGCGCCTGTTCACCGAATTGGCCGAACAGACGCCCGATGCGTCCGCGACAGGCGCGGTCGTGCGCTTCGTCAACATCCGCGAGACGGGCGGCTGGAGCCGAGACGCTCGCAGCGCGATGCCGAAGATCGCCGCGCTGCTCGCCGCGGCCCACTTGCCGGAACCCGAGCCGGTGCCGACCGTCACCTATGCAAGCCAGGGGCGATTGCTGATCGTCGGGCCGCTCGACCAGGCCGAACGTGCCGCCGCACTCGTCGGCGACGCGCTGGCCGTCACCCTCTTTTCGCAAGGGCCCGGCAGCGACGGCGGGATGCAGGAGCGACGCCATCCGGTGATCGCCGGCCGCATCGACTCGCTGACCGGTTGGCTGGGCGCCTTCAGGTTGGCCTGGACGCGTGACAACCCGATCGACCTGGATCTGTGCACGCGCTGCAATGCCTGCGTGAGGGCCTGCCCGGAGCAGGCTATCGGGCTCGATTATCAGATCGACGCCAGTCGATGCACTTCACACCGCGACTGCGAGCGCGCCTGCGGCACGGCGGGCGCGATCCGCTTTGACCGGCCTGCCGAGACGCTCGATGCCGCGTTCGACCTGGTGCTCGACCTCGGCGCGAATCCACTGATCGACTGGCATGCGCCGCCGCAGGGCTATTTCAGGTTGCCGGGTGGACTGGCAAATACCGAAGGGCTGCAAACCCTGCTGCGCCTGCGCGAACTGGTCGGCGAATTCGACAAGCCGAAGTTCTTTGACTACAAGCAGAAGCTCTGCGCGCACAGCCGCAACGAAGTGGTCGGCTGCAACGCCTGCGTCGAGGTGTGCTCGGCCCACGCGATCACCAGCGACAAGGCGCGCCAGCGCGTCGTCGTCAACCCCAACCTTTGCGTGGGCTGCGGCGCCTGCACCACCGTGTGCCCGACCGGCGCGCTCGGCTACACCTATCCCCGTGCGCCCGACCAGGGCACGAAAATGCGCACCCTGCTGTCGGCCTACCGCCAGGCGGGCGGCCGCGATGCGGTGCTGATGCTGCATGGCGAGGAAGCCGGGCAGGCGCTGGTCGGCGAACTTGGGCGCGCCGCGCAATTGGGACGTGCGCATGGCGTGCCGGCCAATGTGCTGCCGCTCGCGCTGATGCACGTCGCAAGTGCCGGCATCGACCTATGGCTGAGCGCCCTCGCCTTTGGCGCCTCGCAAGTCGTGGTGCTGGCAGTGGGTGACGAAGCGCCGCAATACCTCGCGGCCCTGCGGCAGCAGATGCATGTTGCCCAAACGCTGCTTCGGGGACTTGGCTACCAGGGCACCCACTTCGCGCTGATTGAAGCTGCAACGCCGGCCCGGCTCGATGACGCCCTGGCTGGGCTTCGCACCACGCGCCAGACGCTGCCGTCCCAGGTTGCCCGCTTTGCCGTCGTGGCCGAGAAACGCACCACGCTGGAGCTGGTGCTCGACCACCTGATCGACCACGCGCCGGCGCTGAAGTCGGCCCCCGACGGACTGCCCATTGCGTTGCCGGCCGGCGCGCCGTTCGGCGCCATCACGGTCGACAAGGACGCCTGCACGCTGTGCCTGGCCTGCGTCGGCGCCTGCCCGGCCGGCGCCTTGCTGGACAACCCGAGTGCGCCGCAACTGCGCTTCGTCGAGAAGAACTGCGTGCAGTGCGGTCTCTGCGAAACCACCTGCCCCGAAAACGCGATCGCGTTGGTGCCACGCCTGCTGGCCGCACCGCAACGCCGGCAGCAGGTCGTGCTGAACGAGGCCCCGCCGTGGTCCTGCGTGCGCTGCGGCAAACCCTTCGGCACGCAGAAGGCGATCGAGGCCATGCTGGGCCGGCTGGCGGGCCATTCGATGTTCCAGGGCGAGGCGCTGGAGCGACTGAAGATGTGCAGCGACTGCCGGGTCATCGACTTGTACAGCGCGAACAACGAAGTGAAGATCACCGACCTATGAGTGATGTTTCCGTTGCGTCGGTTTCGTCCGCGCTCGACGAGGAAATCGCGCGCGCCGAACTGTATGGCGTACTCGCCCGCATGTGGTACGCGCCGCCCGATGCCGGCCTCCTCGACGCGCTGGGGGTCGCCGTGACCGAGGCACCGTTCGCCGGCGGTTTCCTCGAAGAGCCGTGGCGTGCGCTCGTCGGTGCGGCGCGCGGCATGACGCCGGCCAGCGCACGTGCCGAGTACGACGCGCTTTTCGGTGGAATAGGAAAGCCGGCCGTGCTGCTCTACGGGTCGCACTACCTCAGCGGCTTTCTCAACGACAAGCCGCTGGCCGCGCTGCGCGGCGATCTCGCCCGCCTGGGCCTGGTGCGCGACGAGGCATTGGGCGAGACGGAGGACCACATCGCCTGCCTCTGCGAAGTCATGCGCTACCTGATCGCCGGCGACGACGTCGCCGTGGCCAACCTCAAGGAGCAGCAGGTCTTCTTTGGGCGGCATCTGCAATCCTGGGTGCCTGCCATGTGCGAAGCCGTCCTGCAGCAGCCGGGCGCAATGCTGTACGCGGCGCTGGCGCGTTTCACCCAGGCGTTCATCGGCGTCGAGGCGCAGGGCTTCGACATGTTGGAGGGCGGATCGTGAAAAAGAACTGGCTGGAAGGCAGCGTCACCTAAGGGTCTCGACTAGTACCCAGAACGGTACAAACGGGTACAAATTTGTTTCTGCGAGTTAGCCACTCCTGGAGGCGATATGCAGGACAGCCATTCCGCCGAAACGTCGAGCCGGGCCTCGCGGAGACGGTTCTTTGCCGGCGCCGCAACCGTCGGCGCCGTGGCCGCGGCGGCCACGCTATTGCATCGAGTCGCCGATGCGCCCGCCCAGGAGAACGCCACGGAGGTGCTCCCGCCGGCCCCCGCCAACGGAGGTGGCTACTCACTCAGCGAGCATGTCAAGCGCTACTACGAGACCGCCTCGACCTGAAGGAGACGCATGTCCATGTTGTTGACACCCAGGAAGAGCGGTCCCGCCGTCGGGGGCGCGGCTATCGCTCCGGCGCTTCCCTTCATCGACAGCCTGCGCCGCGGCCTTGCCAACGCGCTTCCCACGCTGGACCGCCGCGCTTTCCTGCGCCGTTCGGGCATCGGCGTGGGCGTCGGCCTCGCGGCCGGGCAGCTCACGCTGATGCGCAAGGCCGCTGCTGCCGAAGGGCCGGTCTCGAGGGTCGGCGCCGGCAAGGTCGAAGTCAAGCGCACCGTGTGCTCGCATTGCTCGGTCGGCTGTGCGTCGGACGCCGTCGTGGAGAACGGCGTTTGGGTGCGCCAGGAGCCGGTATTCGACTCGCCCATCAACCTCGGCGCGCATTGCGCCAAGGGCGCCGCACTGCGCGAGCATGGCCACGGTGAATATCGCCTGCGCTATCCGATGAAGCTGGTCAACGGCAAGTACGAACGCATCAGCTGGGATACGGCGCTCGAGGAAGTCAGCGCGAAGATCAAGGAACTGCGCCAGGCCAGCGGGCCCGATGCGATCTACTGGATCGGCTCGTCCAAGCACAACAATGAGCAGGCCTACCTGCTGCGCAAGTTCGTGAGCTTCTTCGGCAGCAACAACTGCGACCACCAGGCCCGCATCTGCCACTCGACCACGGTGGCCGGCGTGGCCAACACATGGGGCTACGGCGCCATGACCAATTCGTACAACGACATGCGCAACGCCAAGGTGGCGATGTACATCGGCTCCAACGCGGCCGAGGCGCATCCTGTGAGCATGCTGCACCTGCTGCATGCCAAGGAGCGCGGCTGCAAGGTCGTCGTGGTCGACCCGCGATTCACGCGCACGGCGGCCAAGTCCGACGAATACGTGCGCATCCGCTCGGGTTCGGACATCGCCTTTCTGTTCGGCATCCTGCATCACATCTTCAAGAACGGATGGGAAGACAAGAAGTACCTGGAAGCTCGCGTCTTCGGCATGGACAAGGTGCGTGACGAGGTCATGACCAAATGGACGCCCGACAAGGTCGAGGAAGCCTGCGGCGTGCCCGAGGCAACGGTGCTCAAGGTCGCGACGCTGCTCAACGAGAACCGGCCCGGCACCATCGTCTGGTGCATGGGCCAGACCCAGCACACTATCGGCAATGCGATCGTGCGCGCCTCGTGCATCCTGCAACTGGCGCTCGGCAACATCGGCAGGACCGGTGGCGGCACCAACATCTTCCGTGGCCACGACAACGTGCAGGGCGCGACCGACGTCGGCCCGAACCCCGATTCGCTGCCCTCGTACTACGGGCTAGCAGAAGGGTCGTGGCGACACTTCGCCGCGGCCTGGGGCGTCGACTACGAGTGGATCAAGAAGCAGTTCGCCTCGCCCGCGATGATGACCAAGCCAGGCATCACGCTGTCGCGATGGATCGACGGCGTGCTGGAGAAGAACGAACTCATCGACCAGGACTCGAACCTGCGCGGCGTTGTCTACTGGGGGCACTCACCGAACTCCCAGACGCGCGGGCTCGAAATGAAGCGGGCGATGGACAAGCTCGACTTGCTGGTGGTCATCGACCCCTACCCCTCGGCCACGGCCGCGATGGCGGCCATGCCGGGCGCGCAGGGCCAGGTCAATCCGAACCGCGCGGTGTATCTGCTCCCGGCGTGCACGCAGTTCGAGACCAGCGGCTCCGTCACCGCCTCGAACCGTTCGTTGCAATGGCGCGAGAAAGTGATCGACCCGTTGTGGGAAAGCCGCAGCGACCACATGATCATGTACCAGTTCGCGCAGAAGTTCGGCTTCGCAAACGAACTGGTCAAGAACTACAAGATGCAGAAGGTCAAGGGAATGGACGAGCCCGTGCCCGATGACATCCTGCGCGAAATCAACCGCAGTTGCTGGGCCGCCGGCTACACCGGGCAAAGCCCTGAGCGCCTGCAGGCCCACATGCGCAACATGGCCGCCTTCGACGTGAGCACGCTCAGGGCCAAGGGACCGCTCAAGGACAAGGTCAACGGCTACGACATCGAGGGCGACTACTTCGGTCTGCCGTGGCCTTGCTACGGCACGCCCGAACTCAAGCACCCCGGCTCGCCCAACCTCTACGACACCAGCAAGCACGTGATGGACGGCGGCGGCAACTTCCGCGCGAACTTCGGCGTGGAACGCGACGGCAAGAACCTGCTGGCCGAGGACGGCTCATGTTCGCTGGGCGCCGACATCACCACCGGCTACCCCGAGCTCGACCACGTGCTGCTCAAGAAGCTCGGCTGGTGGGAAGAGCTTACCGAGCCCGAGAAGAAGGCCGCCGAAGGCAAGAACTGGAAGACCGACCCCTCCGGCGGCATGATCCGCGTGTTCATGAAGAACCACGGTTGCCACCCCTTCGGGAATGCCAAGGCGCGGGCCGTCGTCTGGAACTTCCCGGACCCGATCCCGCAGCACCGCGAGCCGCTCTACGGCAACCGCCCGGACCTTGCGGCCAAGTACCCGACGCACAACGACATGGCGACCTTCTGGCGACTGCCCACGCTCTACAAGAGCGTGCAGGACAAGAACATTGCCGACAACCTCGCCCGGAAGTTTCCCTTGGTGCTGACCTCGGGCCGGCTCGTCGAGTACGAAGGCGGTGGTGAAGAGACGCGGTCCAATCCGTGGCTTGCCGAGTTGCAGCAGGAGATGTTCATCGAGATCAACCCGAAGGTCGCGGCCGAGAAGGGCATCCTCAATGGCGCGCGTGCCTGGGTACACACGCCGACGGGCGCAAAGCTGAATGTGCAGGCCCTGGTCACCGAGCGCGTCGGGCCCGACACGGTCTTCATGCCGTTCCACTTCTCCGGCCACTGGCAGGGCGTCGACATGCTGCCCTTCTACCCGAATGGCGCGGCGCCAGTCGTGCGGGGCGAGGCCATCAATACCGGCACCACCTATGGCTACGACAGCGTCACGATGATGCAGGAAACCAAGACCACGGTCTGTAACGTAGAAAAGGCCTGACGACCATGGCACGCATGAAATTCGTCTGCGATTCCGAGCGTTGCATCGAGTGCAACGGTTGCGTCACCGCCTGCAAGAACGAGAACGAAGTGCCGTGGGGCGTGAATCGCCGCCGCGTGGTCACGCTGAACGACGGCGTGCCGGGTGAGAAGTCGATCTCGGTCGCCTGCATGCATTGCTCCGACGCGCCCTGCATGGCGGTGTGCCCGGTGCAATGCTTCTACCGAACGGAAGAAGGCGTGGTGCTGCACGACAAGGATGTCTGCATCGGCTGCGGCTACTGCTCCTATGCGTGCCCCTTCGGCGCACCGCAGTTCCCTTCGCAGGGGAACTTCGGGATGCGCGGCAAGATGGACAAATGCACCTTCTGCGCCGGCGGCCCGGAGGTCAACGGCTCCGAGGCCGAGTTCGAGAAGTACGGCCGCAACCGTCTTGCGGAAGGCAAGCTTCCCGCCTGCGCCGAGATGTGCTCGACCAAGGCATTGCTCGCAGGCGATGGCGATGTCGTGGCGGACATCTTCCGCACGCGCGTCGTGCAGCGCGGCAAGGGGGCGGAGGTGTGGGGCTGGGGCACGGCCTATGGCTCGAAGGTGGCGGGCAATCCGCCGGTCGAGGGGGTCAAGAAGTGAGTCGCGCCGCTGCGTTGCTGGGCCTGGCCGCGCTGGTGGCCATGGCGGGTTGTTCCGAGAAGGTACAGACCAACGCCGAGGGCGTGAAGCACGACGCCGTGCCATGGTCCGGCACCGGCAGCGAATCAGGCAAGGGCACGCCGTTCACCGCGCAGGGATGGCAAGTTGGCGACAAGACGGCTTGGGAGCAGCAGCTCAAGACCCGCCAGCAGAACGGCCAGAACGAATACAACAAACTGAACTGAGCCGAAGACGACATCATGTCCAGAGTGCTCCTTGCCTGTCTCATGTGTCTGGTGTTGAGTAGCGCTGGTCCGGCGACCGCGCAGACCGCGCCATCCCAGGCTGCCGCGCAAACAAGCGGCATCCAGGGCCAGAACATCTTCGAGGTCAAGCCGGAGGCCAGCGCCGATCCGGACTATCTCAAGCAGAGCAACGGCGAGCGCAACAAGGTCCAGCCCGGCAACAACGCGCCGATGTGGCGACAGGTGAGCGGCGGCATCACCGGCTACAGCAGCCTGCCGCTGACTGAGGCGCCCGAGGCCGGCAACCTGATCCAGCGCTTCGTTCAGTACCCTGGCTCGCGCTACACCAATGCCGGCGAAGCCTGGCGGCAGGTACGCAACAACTGGATCATTCCCTACGGCGCGGCACTGCTGTTCGTGACGCTTCTGGCGCTGGTCATCTTCTACTTTGCTCGCGGTCCCATCACCCTGCACAGCCCCGAGACGGGCCGCAAGATCGAACGATTCACACCCTTCGAGCGCGCCACGCACTGGTCGAACGCCATTGCCTTCGTCACTCTGGCCCTGAGCGGCCTCGTGATGGCCTTCGGCAAGTTCTTCCTGTTGCCGGTGATCGGCGCTTCGCTGTTCGGCTGGCTCACCTACGCGCTGAAGAACGTCCACAACTTCGTGGGTCCGCTGTTCGTCGTGACCACGGCGTTCATGATCGTCACGTTCATCCGCAGCAACTGGCCGAGCAAGGACGACCTGCAATGGCTCATGAAGGCGGGCGGCCTTTTCGGGGGCACCGAGCCGCCGTCGCATCGCTTCAACGCCGGCGAGAAGGTGGTGTTCTGGGGTGGCCTGCTGTTCCTGGGCAGCATCGTCATCGGCTCCGGACTGTTCCTCGACAAGCTGCTCCCGGGCGTGGTCTACGTCCGTGGCGACATGCAGGTCGCCCACATGATCCATGCGGTGGCCACGCTGCTGATGATGGCCCTGATCATGGGCCACATCTACATCGGCACGCTCGGCATGAAGGGCGCCTACAAGGCAATGCGCGAGGGTGATGTGGACGAGACCTGGGCACGTGAGCACCACAAGCTTTGGTATGACGACATCGTCGCGGGCAAGATTCCTGCGCAGCGTTCCGCCGTTCAGCCAGCGGCGCGCCGGGCGGGCGCGGGAGGGATCAGCACATGAAGCATCCGATCGAAGGCCTGTGCGCGCTGTTGATCCTGAGCGGGTTCGCATCGACCGCTACGGCCAAGCTGCCGGTACCTCCCGCCACGCCCGAGGCACAGGCCAAGGCGGCCGAGACGGCAGCCCGCACCGCCTGGGCGGGCAAGACTGATGCCTATAAGCTGTGCATTGCACAGGACCAGGTGGCCGCAAAGTACCGCGCCAGCGCATCGGCCGCTGGCAAGGCTGCGCAGGCTGCGACCGCCACGCCGCCTTGCACCGACCCCGGCCCCTTCGTCTACGCCGCGGCCGAGCCGGCCAAGCCCATCGAGGCTTCGGGCGCTCATTCGCCGGCAGCCACCGCCGTTTCGCCTCCAAGCACGGCCGCGCCGGCTGCTGCGACAAACCCGACGCCCAAGCAGAAGTGAGAGAGCGAAGCGTGGAGCATGCGGGCCAGCAGACGCAACTCGCGCAGCGCGTCCACGTTACCGACCGGCCGGAAACAGCTCGGATCACTTCGTCGGCGCGCACGACGAACGCCTGGGAAACATGCAGTCCGAACGCCTTCGCCGTCTTCCGGTTGATGATGAATTCGAATCGCGTGGGCTGTTCGACCGGAAGGTCGGCTGGCTTGGCACCTTGGAAATCCGGTCCACGTAGGCGGCAATGACATAGGCCGATTTGCGGAATTTGCCGGTCAAATGCCAACGGATCCCAGGGCCCGGGAGTAGCACTGAATGTCTGCTATGTAGCAGCTGCACGAAACTGCCTCGAGCCCCGGCCTGTCAAGAATCGTCATCTCGCCGCGCTTGTACGAAATGAGACCCTCACGCTGAAGCAGAGTCGCTGCTTCCGAGATTCCGGTGCGGCGCGCGCCAAGCATGTAAGCCAGGAATTCCTGTGTCACGCTGAACTCATCGGAATGCGCCCTGTCGTGACTCATCAAGAGCCACCTCGCAAGGCGGGGTGCCACCTGATGAAAGCGTACACAGGAGAGCGATGTCGTGAGCTGCGAATTGAGCACATAAAGGTACCGGTCCATCATCTGCTTGAGCGCCCTGCAGCTGTCCAGTTCTGCCCGGAATGTCTTGATCGGGATCCGCAGCGCCGACCCCGCGCCCTGGACCAGGGCTCGGACCGGCGCTTCCACGACACCAAGCACAACCTGCGTGCCGACCATGCCCTCCGTGCCCACCATGCCAACCTCGAGGCTCGGGTTGCCTTCGCTTGAACTCACGAGCGACACAAACCCGCTGGTCGGAAAGTAGACGTACCCGGGATTTTCCCCCACGTTGACCAGCACCACGGACAGGTCCAGCGGCACGGCCGTCGCCAGCAGCATCAATCGCTTTCTGTCGCGTGCCGGCAAGCCGGCAAGAAGATGATTTCCGATTGTGGCCAAGCCATTGCTCCAAAGTTGGTCCTCCATTGGCGGAGGCACGCTTCAGTGACGTGTTGGCTGGCTACCGTTGGATGGAGATTCAGTATGCGCTATTTGCCGGAACCCAGCCCTGGCAGCAATCGCTCGTATTCCTTCTTGACGACCTGGTAGCACTCGCAGGTACGCCTTTCAAGTCCGACACGGTCCAGCACCGCAATCCGCCCTCGCGAGTAGCGAATCAGGCCGGCGGCCTGCAGTTGCGACGCAGCGTGGGTTACTCCGGTTCGACGCACGCCCAACATGCTGGCAATCAGTTCCTGGGTCATCACCAGTTCGTCACCTTCAAGCCGATCAAGGCTCAAGAGCAGCCAGCGGCAAAGCTGCTGATCCAGCGAATGATGGCGGTTGCACACCGCTGTCTGGGACATCTGGCTGATGAGGGCCTGGGTGTAGCAAAGCAGCAGGCGCAAAACCGCCCCTCCTCTACTGAACTCGGCGTTCAACGCATGCGCGCCAAGCCGGTATCCCTTGCCCGAACTTTGCACGACTGCCCGATTGGGCGTCGAGTTGCCGCCCATGAAGAGCGAAACGCCGACCAATCCCTCTCTGCCGACTACGGCAATCTCGGCCGACGCGCCGTTCTCGAGGACATATAGCAGCGAGACGATCGCCGTCGTCGGAAAATACACGTGCCGCAATGTTGAATCAGATTCGAAGACGACGTGCCCGAGGGGCAGGTCAACCGGTTCCAGGTCTGGCAGCCAACGCTCGAGTTCCGCCACCGGCAATGCCGAGAGCAGGTAGTTCCCTTTGACATCCAATGCTGTCGCCATCTTTACCGCTCACCCAGACTCGTGGAGCGCCCAAGACATCGACGCCACCATGGGCAAAAGTATAAGAAGCGTCACTCGTGGGTCTGTCCGGCAGCGGACATAGATATTTTGGCAACGATGTCTTCCTCGGCTTCATCCAGCGACGTGGTGGCCTGATCGGAATTAGAGGCGTGAATGGGACTGCCAGCAACGGCATCGCCGCTCGCGCGCCTGCGGATGGCTTCAACGGCAGCCTCACGCCCGCAGCTTGCGGGACCGTCTTAATCGCTCGCCTTGCCTTGGGACGCGAAAAGTTCGGCATATGTCCGGTCGCGGACGTTGGGAAGCGGGCCGATGCGCTAAGGTAATCTCACCGGCGCTCCGGCGCGGTCATTTTTGGAGCAGCAAAAATGCGTGCGAACGATCAACGACATTCTGATTGGCGCTGGCACCGCGAAGGCGACCATGCCGCTTCACAACCCTCGTTGCCGCAGCAGTTGCCGGACGATGCGACTCGGACGCCCGTGATGTCGGATTCATGGGATAAGTTCGGCTTGACCAGCCAGGAGCGCGCCGCCGTGCGCAATATCTACGTGCTGTTCGAGTCCACGCAGACTGGTGGGATGCGCCGTGGTCCGGATCCACCGCCCGATCTTCAAGCATTGCGCTTCCATGCGCACCCGGCGGATGGATTGGACAATGACTCTCCTGACCCTGACCCTCCACTGTCCTCAGGTCGATTGTGGATTCGCGCTGTTTGCCTTCTGATTGTGGCGGCCGCTGTGTTGACAGGCTGGGTCTGGCTGGTGCGAGTCTTGTTGGCGCCATGACTTCGCGTGCGGGAGCACCGTTCCTCGGGTATCTTGGAGCGATTGCATGCGTCCTGCCCTGCTGAAAAGCGGCGATGCGTGTGATCAGTGCCGGGCTGATGGCCTTGGATGTTGGCCGCGTGCGAAGGCAATTCAAATCGAACGCCATCCTCGTCGGGTTGTGCGGGTTCCCAGATCTTCTACGCTGCCTCGAAGGCTTTTTGCTTGTAGGCCTGATCGAACACCGCGGCATCCTTTCGCACTTGAGCTGCGCAGTCCTCGGACAGCGCGGTCAGCACGGGACGCCAGTCGGCAGCACCGCCGAACTCGATCAGTCGATCGGCCACCACCGAACCCGAGCGCCCTGAGCTGCGAAGCTGGGACCAGGCCACGATACGCCCCATCGTCTGCAACAACTGCTCGATGTGTGCGGGGGACTGTTTTGAAGGGTCGAGCTTGACGCTGTCCTCCGTGGGCTGCAGTTCGCGCAGCACGTAAGGATCCGTGCCAACGGGCACAGGACGCAGGTAGGCCGCTGAAATCGCCTGCATGCGCCGTTGCAATTCGACAATGCGCGCGGCCTCGGTGGTCCATCGGGGTTGCGCGATCTGAAGGTGACTGACCAAGGAAGAACGCGTCGATTGCTTCAGGTCAAGCAAGTAATTGCCATCAGGCGATCCCTTGCCTTCCACCAGGACCGCAAAGCGACCGAGGCCAAGGCTGCCGGTGCCTGCGATACGGCGCGCAACATCGCGTACCTGATAGAACCCGGGCGTCTCTTGTGTCTTGGCAAAGTCTGCAATCGCAGCCTCCACGCGTCCGCGGTCTTCATTTGACACCGCCAGCATCTTCTTCTTGTCCCACTTGCCATCTTCCTCATCGATACGCAGGGTGCGAAGACCGTTCCGAGTCCTGGTTCGGTCATCGAGGAATTTCACACGCGGGCGCGTCTGCAATGCGTCAAAGAGATCCTTTACCAGCCCATTGGCGGTATCGCGTTCCACCCAGAGCGCCTTGCCCTTCGCCAATGCCGACGCGTAGGCGTCTACGAACGCCGTGCAGAGGCGCGCGGCGACCGATCGATCCATTCCCTTGTCTTCTGCACCAAGCCGGATGCTTGTCATCATCCGCACCAGGTCCCAGGTCGCGGGCGCAAGCGCCGCTTCCTCGAAGTCATTGATGTCGAAATAGATCAGCCGGTTGTCGCCCTTGTAGCTGCCGTAGTTTTCAAGATGGAGATCGCCGCAACTCCACACTGCCGGGGCCGTTTGGAAGATCGAATGCGTTGGAAGGCGCTCGTAGAAAAGGTGGCAGGTGCCACGCAGGAAGACAAAGGGACTTCCACACATCTTCCTGTACTTGATCTGCAGCCGTTCTTGTTCACGACCGGCATTGGCTGCCCGAATGCTGCTGACGACGTCCATGTCGTTCCCCTCGTTCGAACAAGAAGTGCAATAAGGAGGTTGGCCAATGCGATCTTAGGCTTGCACAACTGTGCGCGCCTCCCTCACGCCGAGGATGTGGCGGTTATTGCATGCGCAGAGAACCTTGTCGTGGTGGATCTCTCAATGACAGAAGAGTCAGGCCTCGTGTCGTCCAGCACTTCAGACACGAGGGCCCCGAACTGCCGATAGTGCTGCTGACGACCTATGGCGGATGAAATTCTCGCTGTCGCGCTTCCCTCATGGGCGCGAACGTCATTTCGGCGAAGTTGCTGCTTTCCGCTTCATGGAGTCGCGAAGTGCCCCATCGGCTTGCGACTGCCCTCCGGGTAGGCGAAGGCGTCAGCAGCTTCCGGAGTGACGCGCACGGCGGTCGATTCAACGGTGCGGATCAACAAGATCTTGTCGGCGCGGTGATACGTGAGATTGCCTGCCTTGCGGTAGACATTGAGGTCGCTCCAGGCGCCGCCCAGGAGCGGATGGAAGGTGAATAAGTCGCCAGGAAGAAGGTCGCGGAATTGCATGGATTGAACTCGAAACACGGGTTTACCCTATGCGGCCAATCATATGATTTCTCATGCAAATGAAATGTCATGAGCGCGACAACGGACAAGGGAAATGCCGTGGCGCCGGTCAGGGCGACGACCCCGGGCCAGTGCGCTCCGGCCCTGCGGTCCCCCGCGGCGGGTCGATCGCCGGGGGCGAGTCCTTGGGAGTCGCGGTCGACGAGGTCTCGCGCTCGGGAGGCCCCTCCCCGGCATCGGCGCGCGCCGCGCGTTGTGCCTTTGCAGCGGCCGCGCTGCTCGGATGAGGTGCCAAAGGCGGGTCGCTGGAAGTAGCAGCCGCGGGAGCGCCGGGCGGAGGCGAACTCTTCAGGATTTCGGCGGGTTGCGTTCGTTGCGCCGGGTCCGCTGGCAACTGCGCAAACGCAGGTACCGAAATCATGGCAAGACAAGCCAGACGGTGCCACCACGATGCAACAACTTGCCGGGCGCGTCCCTCGCGCCGCGCACATGGATGAATCGAGATCTTGTTCATCATGAATCCCTGGGAGACCCCAATTTGCTAGCAGCGTAGTGCGAGCCATCGGTAGCGGGCGTGAGCGCGGATCTTGAACACGCGTAGGCAAAGCCGGATGCGACAACATGGGGAGTCGTTGCCCGGGGTTTGCGCACTGCGAAGGCATCCCTGGCCTCGCCGGGTGAATAGATCCCGGACTTGCCGGGGTGGGCCGCGAGATCCGGACGCAGCGCCTGTCCGACGCGGGTGCCTTCCGTGCCGGTCAGCGCCGTCGATTCGAAGCGTTCCACGCGGTCCGGCAAGCTGGCGCAGGCCGATATCAGCCAAGCCACCACGATGGCAAGCGGACGCATGGCTGGCATGGACAGGCCTTCGTCGAAAAATGGCTCGGCGGGGCCATCCAAGGACCGCTCGCTTTTTTCGGCCCGCCTGTCGTCGCAAGGCGCAGGGCAGTGCCTGATGAAGCTCATCCGAGTCGATGGTGCGTACCACGGATGCGAGCCTACGGTGTATGGTCGCGATTCGCGGCGCCAGGCGGCGCTGCCTTGCCGAAGGGTTCCATCATGCCGGTGCGAAATCTCGTCCGCTCCCTTGCCGCGGCCCTTGCAGCCACTTGCATCGCTTGGTCGCCGGCATCCGCTGCGACACCTGCTGCCCCGGCATTGCGCGCGACCTACGAGAAGCTCGCGCCCGACCTGGCGAACAGCCCGCTCGGGCGACCGATGGTCCTGAAGTCCGCCGAAACGGGGGCCGGCCTGAAGGGCGAGGTCTACGGCGTGCTGGACCATCCGCTGTCCGAATTCCGCGCCAACCTGGTCAAGCCGACGCGCTGGTGCGAGATGCTGATGCTCCACGTCAACAACCGGGCCTGTCGAGTCGACGAGGCCAGGAAGACGCTGACTCTCAGCGTGGTCAGGCGCTACGACATTCCGGTCGAGGAGGCGTTCGAGCTGACCTTTCAAGTCCGCGTCAACGCCACGCCCGACCACTTCGACGCGAAGCTGAGTTCCGGCAAGGGTCCCTTCGGAACGCGCAACTACCTGATTTCGGTCGAGGGCATCCCGCTGGACGGCGGCAAGTCCTTCGTCCACTTCAGCTACACCTACGAACAGGGTTCCGCAACGCGCGTCGCGACGAAGACCTACCTGAGCACCCTCGGCCGGGACAAGGTCGGCTTCACGGTCGTCGGGAAGGAGCCCAACGGCGACCCGAAGCTGATCGGCGACATGCTGGGCCTGGTTGAACGCAACGCCATGCGCTACTTCCTGGCCCTGGATGCGTATCTAGGGGCGCCGAACAATTTCGAGAAGCGGCTGACGCTGTGGTACGCCGCGACGCAAAAGTACCCGCGCCAGTTGAGTGATCTCAGCGAGGCCGACTACCTCAAGTTCAAGCGCATGGATCGCGCGCGCCAGGGCAAGGCGCACCCCTGAGGGTGCGGCACCGCGCGGCGCCGAAGTTGCGCATGGCGCTGCGTCAAGACGCGAAGTCGTAGCCCATCGCATTGCCAGACTGCTGCGTGGCGCTGTTCACGTAGGTCGGCGGCGGAGGATCGCAGGGTTGCTCACCGCCGCCGTGCCGTGCTTGCCGTAGTAGTTCGTTGGATGCTTTTCATCTCAGTTTTCCACCACGCTGTCGCGTGACCCGACGCGACGCCTGAAACCGGCGACGTCAAATGCCAGTGATACCGCGGAACCGGCTTTGCCGGGCCGCTGGTATCGCCCCCTTGAGGGGGAGGCGCCGCAGGCGCATCGGGGGTGTTTCATCCCCACCGGCATGAAATGCGAAATGCATGTCGCAACTCGCGAAGCGCCACATCCTCGCATTGCCTACAGTTCCATCAGCGAAAGCGCTTCTGAAGCCCGCCGGGCCCGCGCCCTCACCTTCCACGCACAACGAGACATCATGAACTCCATCGACGCTTCGATCTTCCCGGAAAGCAAGCCAAAGCCCGCCATCACCTGCGCACCCTACGGCCCTGAATGGGAGCCCGAGGGTTTCCCGGACCGGGACATCCCGGTCACGAGGGACGCCTACGTCGTGGGTTTGCGCGGGCTGTTCGCCTCCGCGCACCGTGATCTTTGCCGCGCGGCCCTGGCTGCGAATCGGCGCTGAGCGCCGAACTACCAACAACCACTTTGTAAAGACATCATGGCAAACAAGATTTTTTCCTCCGCCGATGCGGCGCTGAAGGGCATCGTGGCCGACGGCCAGTCCCTCGCGGTCGGCGGCTTCGGCGTCTGTGGCATTCCCGAGGCGCTGATCGACGCGCTGCATGACTCGGGTGTCAAGAACCTGACCTGCATCTCGAACAACGCGGGTGTCGACGGCTTCGGCCTCGGCAAGCTGCTCGAGACGCGGCAGATCAAGAAGATGGTCGCCAGCTACGTCGGCGAGAACAAGGAGTTCGAGCGCCAGTACCTCGCGGGCGAACTCGAACTGGAGTTCACGCCGCA